>DASRCB010000417.1:0-58062 GCA_035653295.1 Bryobacteraceae bacterium | reverse complement strand
TGGCGCCCATGGCCAGCTCCTCGTGGCCCGGCACGCCGATCTTGCGAACGACAAACACGTCCAGCGGAAGCCCGAGCGCCTGCGCCACTTCAAAACCGACAGGAACACCTCCGCGTGGCAACGCGAGCACGATTGCTTCCGGATAATGCGTGTACGGCTGAAGCAGGCCGGCGAGCTGACGCCCGGCGTCGACACGGTCGCGAAAAGCAACCGCCATGATCAGCCTCCCCGAATGGGATGCCCGCGGCCGCCGCTGTGTTACGGGGTTACCGCGAACGTCCCGCGCCCGTGGCTACGGGCTTTTGCGCCGGAACTTCGGCCGGCGCCGGTTCCGCCTCCGCCTTGATCAGCCCCAGCGATTTGCGCAGCGCGGTATCAATCTGCTGCCGAATGTCCGCGTTGTCCTTCAGGAACTGACGCGCGTTCTCGCGTCCCTGACCGATGCGCTCGCCGTTGTAGCTGTACCAGGACCCGCTCTTCTCGATAATGTTCTGGCCCACCCCGAGGTCGATCAGGTCGCCCTCGCGGGAGATGCCCTCGCCGTAGATAATATCGAATTCCGCCTCCCGGAACGGCGGCGCCGTCTTGTTCTTGACCACCTTGACTTTCGTGCGATTACCGATCACCGTTTCGCCTTCTTTGATCGCGGCGATGCGGCGGATGTCGGTGCGTACCGAGGAATAAAACTTGAGAGCCCGTCCGCCGGTGGTGGTCTCCGGATTGCCGAAC
The DNA here is from genome assembly GCA_035653295.1 of Bryobacteraceae bacterium. Classification (GTDB taxonomy): domain Bacteria; phylum Acidobacteriota; class Terriglobia; order Bryobacterales; family Bryobacteraceae; genus DASRCB01. The sequence continues at coordinate 57,333 of DASRCB010000417.1, read as the reverse complement.
ATGACCCCGATCTTTTCCCGAATCTGGTTGATGAAGATAAGGCAGGTGTTCGATTTGGAGACGATGCCGGTGAGCTTGCGCATGGCCTGAGACATCAGGCGAGCCTGCACGCCCATGTGGCTGTCGCCCATCTCGCCATCCAGTTCGGCCTTGGGAACCAGCGCGGCCACCGAGTCCACTACCAGCACGTCGATGGAGTTGGAGCCGACCAGCGCGCTGGTGATCTCCAGCGCCTGCTCGGCGAAGTCCGGCTGCGAAACCAGCAGATTGTCCACGTCCACGCCGAGTTGTTTCGCGTATACCGGGTCCAGCGCGTGCTCCACGTCGATGAACGCGGCCACGCCGCCGTTGCGCTGCGCTTCGGCGATCACCTGCAGAGCCACGGTGGTTTTGCCGGACGATTCCGGCCCGAAGATCTCGCTGATGCGGCCTCGCGGGAATCCGCCGACACCCAGCGCGTGATCGAGCGAAATGGAGCCGGTGGAAATGGCGGACACCGGCACGATGGCGTCCTTCGAACCGAGCCGCAGGATGGAGCCCTTGCCGAACTGCTTCTCGATCTGTGTCAGCGTGATCCCGAGATTCCGGGAGCGATCCTTCTCATCCATTGCCATGATCCTTATCTATGGTGGCACAGATCACAATGCCGGGTAACACATTTTGGGAGGAAAATGTTTGTGCGACCACCGCCCCGAACCAGGCGGGGCCGAGCGCCCGCGCCGGAGCGCCTGGCCGCAGGGACACACACGATATAAACTGAGCACGGACACATATGGCTCGCAGCCGAAGAGACTTCATCCGCAATGTCGCAAGCGGCGCAATTGGCGTGAGGCTGCTGCGTGGCTACCCGCTGAACCTGCCGCCAGGGCTGCAGCTCTGGAGCGTGCGCGAAGACCTCGCAAAAGACGAGCAGGGGACGCTGCGAAAAGTAGCGGCCATTGGCTATCGCGATCTGGAGCATTACGAAATGCCCGCATCGCCGGCGCAGTTCCGGCGGAACTGTGAAGCTGCGGGCCTGAAGCTGGTCGGTTCGCACTTCGACATGCCCCTGCCGGAATTCGGCCGCGACAAGACCATCGAGGGTGCGAAGGCCATGGGACTGCGGTACATGATCGTCGTTTTTCCCACCCTTCGTTCACTCAGCGGCCCGAATCCGCGGCGCATGAGCTTCGCCGAGCAGACGAAGCTCTACGAGAAGATCTCACTCGACGATTACAAGTGGAACGCCGATCAGCTCAATCGCCTTGGGGAGCGGGTGCGCGGGGCCGGCCTGCAGCTCGGGTATCACAATCACGCGATCGACCTCAAGCCCCTCGCAGGCGGAAACCGCGGACTTGACACCTTGATTCAGGGGACCGACCCGAATCTGGTCATCTTCGAGATCGACTGCGGGCATGTCATTCACGCCGGCGCCGATCCCGTGGCGTACCTGAGGAAATACCCGGACCGCATCCAGCTGCTTCATCTCAAGGATCTGAAGCCCGGGTATTCCATCTCCACGACCCTCGACACGGAGGACAAAGATACCAATGCGGAGATCGGCGCCGGCGTCATCGACTGGAGCCGCTTGTTCGCCGCTGCAAGGCAGGGGAACGTCAAACACTGGTTTGTCGAGCACGAGGGGCGCATGGATCACCCGCCGCTGGAGAGCATCGCCATTTCCTGCAGACGCCTCAGCAGCATGTGACACCGGCTCAACAGCGCGTCTCCCGCGCACGTTAGATGTCAGCTGTTACGTATCATGGCATTCATGTTGCTCCTTCGTATGAAGGGGCACGAAATGAAAGCTTTTCTTTTTGTTTCCGCACTTTTGGCTGGCGCGTTGGCTATACCCGCCGACACGCTGCAGTTACGGGATGGCCGCGTCATCAATGGCACATACGAGGGCGGCGGACCGGACGGAATCCGCTTCCGTCCAGCCGACAGCGGACAGGCCCGACTGTTCGACCTCGGGCGCGTCGCCAACGTCAGCTTCGATAACACCCACGGCTACAGTAGTTCGTACCCGGCGACCTACGGTCGGAACACGTGGAACAGCCGCACGGACGCGGGCTCGGCGGACCGCATGCGCGATCAGTACGGAGACACGATGCCGGCGCAGTCGCCCATGCCGGCGCAGTCACCCATGCCCGTACAGTCGCGAATGCCGGTTGCGACGGATAACGCCCCCGATAACTACATTCCCGCGGGGACCACGATTACGGTGCGCACGCTCGATCCCATCGATTCCGACGCCACGCAGATCGGCAACACTTACCAGGTCACTCTTGCACAGCCCATCGTGGTGAACGGCCGTATGATCGCGCCGGAGGGGTCCAATGCGGTGGTCCAGGTGATGGCGGTTCAGGGCGGCAACCGGTTCAACGGTCGGGGCGATATCAGCCTTCAGCTTGTCAGCTTCACGGGCGTCGATGGCCGCGTTTTCAATGTCGCCACCAGTGACGCCGCTGTCACCGGCGGTCCGCGCGGGCGTCAGTCGGCTGAAGTGATCGGCGGCGGCGCTGCGCTTGGAGCCATCGTCGGTGGTATTGCCGGCGGCGGCGCGGGAGCAGCCATCGGCGCGGCCGCTGGTGCGGCCACCGGAGCCGGAGTGCAGCTCATGCGCGGACATCACATCCGGATTCAGCCAGAAACGGTGCTTTCCTTCAACCTGCAACAGAACGTTCCGCTGTAACATACACGACCGGAATACTCCGCGCGGGGAGGCCTTCCCGCCTCCCCCCTTCTCCACCCGTCCCTCCCTGCTGTTACCGTTAAACCGTATACGCTCCCTCACATCCCGCATCTATTGTTCACTTGTAAACCTATTCTTTAGGCGTACAATCACTTGCAGAACATCCCGGGGCCGATGTCTGGTGCTGAACTTCACAACACCCATAGCAGTGTGGTAGGATTTTTTCTACTTTGACGAAATAGTAGAATTACAGGAGCGTCAAACCGACTTCATGCCCCAGATCTTTCATCGCAGCACCAACTCGCTGGCCAAAATCAGCATCCTTGCTGTGGTTTGCGGGCTGGGGGCGCTGATCGGACTGGCGTACACCTTTGACCGCGGCGCTTTCAATACCGATGTGGGCGTGGTCAAGCCGCAGCCGGTGCCGTTCAGTCACAAACACCATGTCACCGATGATGGCATCGACTGCCGCTACTGCCACACCTCAGTGGAAACGTCCCACTACGCCGGACTCCCCGCGACCGAGATCTGCATGAGCTGCCATTCGCAGATCTGGTCCAACGCCACCATGCTGGAGCCCGTGCGGGAAAGCTTCCGGACAGGTCAGTCGCTGGCCTGGACCCGCGTGCACGACCTTCCCGAGTTCGTCTATTTCAACCACAGCATTCATTTAAAGAAAGGGATCGGGTGTGCGACGTGCCACGGACGCGTCGATGAGATGCCGCTCATGTTCAAAGTGAACACGCTGCTGATGAACTGGTGCGTGGAGTGTCATCGCAATCCGGAGAAGTACATCCGCCCGCGGGAAGAGGTGTTCAACATGGCGTATCAGCCGCCGGCCGACCAGCTCACCAATCTCGGTCCGAAGCTGGTGAAGCTGTACCACGTGCAGAAGCTCGACGACTGCTGGACCTGTCACCGATGATCCAAATTCAACCCGCGACAAAGAACAAGTCCGTCGATCTGGCCCGGCTGCGTGAAAAGCTCGCCCAGAGCGGCGGCCCGGAGTACTGGAAGAGCCTGGAGGAGTTGGCCGAGACGGAGGAGTTCAAGCGTTTCGTCGAGGACGAGTTCGCCGATCGGTCCGAGGAGTGGCTGAAGCCTGCCAACCGGCGCAACGTTCTGAAGCTCATGGGCGCCTCTTTCGCCCTTGCCGGCCTGAGCGCCTGCACGAAACAACCCCGCGAGCTGATCGTCCCCTACGTGCGCCAGCCCGAGGAGTTCACCCCCGGCAAGCCCCTGTTTTTTGCCAGCGCCATGCCCTCGGGCGGCATGGGTCTCGGCGTTCTGGTGGAAAGCCATCTCGGCCGCCCGACCAAGATCGAAGGAAACCCCGACCATCCGACGAGCCTCGGCCGGACGAACATCTGGGCACACGCCGCCGTCCTTGATTTCTGGGATCCCGATCGGGCCCGCGCCGTCACGCATTACGGCGACATCGGCACGTGGGCGCAGTGCAAGGCCGAGATCATGTCCGCCAAGGCGAATGCCGCGCTCCGCAAAGGCGCGGGCCTGCGGATCCTCACGGAAGCTGTTGCATCCCCCACCGCTGCGGATCTGCTGAACACTATTCAGAAGACGTTTCCGCAGGCGAAGTGGCACCAGTACGAGGTCGTCTCGCGCGCCGGTGGGAACGCTGGCACAGCCGCGGCGTTCGGCCGCCCCGTCAATGCGCTGTACCATTTCGAAAAAGCGGACGTTATCGTCTCACTCGATTCCGACTTCCTGACCCGCCTCGGTCCGGCCAGCGTGCGCTACGCGAAGGATTTCACCTCGCGCCGGCACGTCATGACCGACGTTCAGAAGAAGGAACAGCCAAAGGAGAACCTGCAGGAGGGTTATCAGCCGGGCCCCGACGCTCCCTTCCGCAACCAGGCCTCTTCGCATGCCGAGCGCGACACTGCGGGGCACGGACTCCCGCCGCAGGTGAAGGCGTCCGGCATTCCGGTCGATCAGGTCACGCAGCCCAGGCTGTATGCGGTCGAGCCGACGCCCTCGAACACCGGCGCTATGGCCGATCATCGCTTCGTAGTAAAGGCCAGCGAGGTCGAGGATTTCACGCGAGCCCTGGCAGCGGCAGTGGGCGTAGGCGGGGCCGCGGCCGGCGGCAATGCCCATCCAGCGATCCCGGCCATCGCAAAAGACCTGCAGGCGAACCGGGGCAAGTGCCTGGTCGTGCCTGGCGAATTCCAAACGCCCGCTGTCCACGCGCTCGCGCACGCGATGAACCAGGCGCTCGGCGCTGTCGGCAACACCGTCACCTATACCGACACGCCGGAAGCGAACCCCGTGGACCATATCGCTTCGCTTCGCGAACTGGTCAACGACATGTTCAACGGCCAGGTGGACACGCTCATCATTCTGGGCGGCAACCCGGCCTACAACGCGCCGGCGGACCTGAACTTCATTGGCGCGCTGAACAAGGTGAAGCTGCGCGTCCATGTGTCCACGCACCTCGACGAGACGGCCATGTATTGCCACTGGCACGTGCCCGAGGCGCACTTCCTCGAAAGCTGGGGCGACATTCGCGCCCACGACGGCACGGTCACCGTCATCCAGCCGCTGATCGAGCCGCTTTACGGCGGCAAGACATACACCGAGGTGCTTTCGGTCCTCGCCGGCGAATCCGAGCGCACCGCGCACGACCTGGTGAAGAGTTACTGGGCCGCCAACAGCGGAGCCGGCAACTTCGATGCGTGGTGGCAGGTGTGCCTTCACAACGGCACGGTTCCGAACACCGCGTTGCCGGCGGCAAATGCCACGGCGAAAGCTCCCGCCGGCATGCCCGCTCAGCAGCAACAGGGCGGCGGCGGTCTGGAAATCATCTTCCGTCCCGACCCGACCATCTTCGACGGGCGCTACGCCAATAACGGCTGGCTTCAGGAACTGCCCAAGCCGCTGTTGCGCCTCACCTGGGCCAACCCCGTGCTGATCAGTCCAAAAACTGCGCAGCATCTCGGGGTGGGCAGCATGGACGTGATCGAGATTGACTACAACGGCAGGAAGGTCAAGGCTCCCGCCTGGGTGCAACCAGGTCAGGCCGACGACACGCTGGTCGCATTTCTCGGGTACGGGCGCACCGGCGGCGGCAAAATCTCCGCCGGCCTGGGCGTGGACATGTATCAGTTCCGCACCACGAATGCGCTCTGGCATGGCTCCGGCGCGCAGGTGCGCAAATTAAGCGGCGTCTGGAATCTCGCCACCGTTCAGCACGCGCAAACGATGGAAGAGCGGAAGCCGGTGCGCGTGGCCACCCTCGCCGAGTTTCAGAAGGAGCCCGGGTTCGCCACCGAAGAAGTCATTCAGCGCTGGGACACGCTGTACCCCGACTACCACTACGAAGGGTACAAGTGGGGCATGTCCATCGACCTCAACACCTGCATCGGATGCGTCACATGCACCATCGCCTGCTACGCCGAGAACAACATTCCCGTGGTCGGCATGGAGGAGACAGGGAAGGGCCGCTGGATGGGCTGGATCCGCGTCGACCGTTATTTCCACGGCGGGGTGGACGACCCGGAGGTCTTCTTCCAGCCTGTCACCTGCATGCATTGCGAGAACGCGCCCTGCGAGGTCGTGTGTCCGGTGGGCGCCACGGTGCACAGCGCGGAAGGCCTGAACCAGATGGTCTACAACCGCTGCGTGGGCACGCGCTATTGCTCCAACAACTGCCCGTACAAGGTTCGCCGATTCAACTTCCTGCTGTATTCGGACTGGTACACGCAGTCGCTTTACGGAATGCGCAATCCGGACGTGACCGTACGCAGCCGCGGCGTGATGGAGAAGTGCACTTACTGTATCCAGCGCATCCAGTCCGCGAAAATTTTGGCCGAACGAGAGGATCGGCGCGTGCGCGATGGCGAGATCACGCCGGCCTGCGCCCAGGCCTGCCCCGGCGATGCCATAGTCTTCGGCGACATCAACGACCCGCACAGCCGGGTGGCGCAGTTAAAAGCTCAGATCCGCGATTACTCGCTGCTGGAGGACCTCAACACGCGCCCGCGGACCACCTATCTGGCGCGGCTGCGCAATCCCAATCCGGAGCTGGAGAAAGGCTGACCAGGTGAGAATCGACCAACTCGACAAACCGATGCCGCCGGCCGTGGACCCCGGCCCGGACACTGTAATCGGCCCCGGACACAATTTCCTCACCGTCACCGAGCGCATCACCAACACGGTTTTCTGGCCGCTGCGCCGCACCAACAAGCCCTGGTTCTACGCCCTGGGCATATCGTTCATGTTCATGCAGCTCCTGCTGGTCGGCGCGCTGTGGCTGTTCTACAAAGGCGTCGGCGTTTGGGGCATTATCATCCCCGTGGCGTGGGGGTTTGCCATCGTTAACTTCGTGTGGTGGATTGGTATCGGCCACGCGGGCACGCTCATCTCCGCCATTCTGCTGCTGCTGAAACAGGACTGGCGAACGTCGATCAACCGCTTTTCCGAAGCGATGACCCTGTTCGCGGTGGCTTGCGCGGGCATGTTCCCGATTCTGCACCTGGGCCGGCCGTGGCTGTTCTACTGGCTGCTTCCGTATCCGGCCTCGATGTGGGTATGGCCGCAGCCGCGCAGCCCGCTGGTGTGGGACGTTTTCGCCGTTTCGACATACGGCACCATTTCGCTGGTGTTCTGGTACACCGGCCTCGTGCCCGACCTTGCCACCATGCGCGACAAAGCGACGAAGCGCTGGCAGAAGGTGATCTTCGGAATGCTCGCGCTGGGATGGCGCGGCTCGGCCAAACACTGGTCGCGCTATCAGATGGCCTACCTGTTGCTGGGCGGTCTGGCGACGCCGCTGGTCGTCTCCGTGCACACGGTTGTGAGCTTCGACTTCGCGATCAGCATCCTGCCCGGCTGGCACACGACGATCTTCCCGCCCTACTTCGTCGCCGGGGCCATTTACTCCGGCTTCGCCATGGTGCTGACGCTGATCATCCCCGCGCGCAAATGGTTCCATCTGGAAGACCTCATCACCATGCGCCACGTCGAGTGCTGCGCCAAGGTGATGCTCGGTACCGGTCTGATCGTCGCTTATGGTTACGCCATGGAGGCGTTCATCTCGTGGTACAGCGGCAACCCCTATGAGCGGTTCATGTACTGGAATCGCATCACCGGCCCGTACGGCTGGTCGTACGCCATGCTCATCACCTGCAATATCGCCATTCCACAACTGCTGTGGATCCGGCGCGTGCGTCTGAACCTGCTGATGGTCTGGCTGCTTTCGCTGGTGGTGAACGTGGGCATGTGGCTGGAGCGCTTTGTGATCGTCGTGGTCAGCCTCCATCGCGACTTCCTGCCGTCCTCCTGGGGCATGTACTACCCAACGGTCTGGGATTGGGCGGTGTTCGTCGGCACGCTTGGCTTCTTCTCCACGCTGATGTGGCTGTTCGTGCGCTTCCTCCCGTCGATCTCCATCTTCGAGGAGCGCGAAGTGGTGCATCACCTCAGCGGCGGTCCGCATCATTCGCCGGAAATGGCCCCGGCGCAGGGGGATTAACGGAGATTCGCAATGAGCAGCTATTGGGATTTCCAGGGATTACACGGAGTGATGGCCGAGTTCGCCGACCCGGAGGCGCTGCTGGCGGCCTCGAAGCGGGCTTACGAAGCAGGCTACCGGAACATGGACGCATACACGCCCATGCCGATCGAGGGTCTTGCGGAAGCCATTGGTTTTCGCAAGCACTACGTGTCGCTCGCGGTCCTTATTGCCGGCCTGTGCGGATGCTGCGGCGGCTTCGGGCTGATGTGGTGGATCACCAAGGTCGCGTACCCGGAGAACGTCGGCGGCCGCCCGTTCAACTCCTGGCCGGCGTACATCCCGATCACGTTCGAATGCACCGTCCTGCTGGCGGGTTTGACGGCAATGATTGCCATGTTCGCCATGAATGGATTGCCGCAGCCGTATCATCCGGTATTCAACAACCCGGCATTCGACCGCGCCTCGCAGGACCGGTTTTTCCTCTGCATCGAAGCCGACGATCCGAAATTCGACCGCGAAGAAACGAAATTCTTCCTGCTGCAACTGAGCCCCATCGAGGTGACCGAAGTTGACAAATAACGTGTGGGCCAGGCTCTCGGGGTGCGGCGGGCTCGTAGCCCGCCTCGGCAATGACAACCGAACAGGGCGGCTTGAGAAGCCGCCGCAGGCTGAGAGCCTGCCCCACAAAAAACTTGTCCTCCAGGCGGCGGCGATCGGCGCCCTCGCCCTCGCGCTCGCTGGCTGCCGCCGCGACATGCAGGATCAGCCCAAATACAAGCCGCTGGCGCAAAGCGAGTTCTTTGACGACCATCGCTCGGAGCGGCCCATGGTGGAAGACACGGTCCCGCGCGGGTATCTGCGCATTGACAGCGCGCACTACAGCGGGAAAGTAAACGGCGCGGATGTGACCGCGTTCCCCATTCCAATCACGCACGACGATCTGGTGCGCGGCATGGATCGCTTCAACATTTATTGTTCGCCCTGCCACAGCCGGATCGGCGACGGCAACGGCCTGATTGTGAAGCGTGGTCTCCGCCAGCCACCCTCGTATCACATCCCCCGCCTGCGCAACGCTCCCGTCGGCCACTTCTTCGATGTGATCACCAACGGCTACGGCGCTATGGCATCCTACGCCTCGCGCGTGGACGTGGATGACCGCTGGCGCATCATTGCCTACATCCGCGCTCTCCAGCTGAGCCAGAACGCCACCATGGCCGATGTTCCGGCGGAGGAGCGTGCGCACCTGACCACCGCGGCGAACGAGACTCCGGAGCCCGAAAAATATCCGTATCAGTTGCCCGGCCAGATCAGTGGGCAAACCGGCCTCAGCCCGGCGGCGCCTCCGCCGCAGTCCGTTTTGGGCCCACACGAGATGCCCAGCCCGTTCTCCGGCGAGATTCCGCCGGCCGTTCCGTTCAGCGCCATCGCCAATGCGCCGCGCGGGCCTGGCCAGCCGCGAAACACCGCCGTTTACGGACAAACCGCGCCGCATGAACCGGTACAGTCGGCCATCGACACAGGAGCGAACCAGTGACCCCAGCCATCCCGGAAACGCTGCGCGCCAATATAGACCGCATCCAGCGCATGGCGCTCGTGGTGGGCGCCATCGGCGTAGCGCTTTGTATCGTGCAGCTGTTCCTCAACCAGAAAGCGTTCTTCCAGTCGTGGCTGTTCGCCTACCTGTACTGGAACGGGATGGTGATCGGAAGCCTCGGTGTCCTGCTGATGCACAACGTGGTAGGCGGCAACTGGGGCGTGGTGATCCGGCGCATCGCGGAGGCCGCCGCCAGCACCATTCCGATCACGTTCATCGGCCTGATCCCCGTTCTTCTGGGCGTGCGCACCCTCTACGTCTGGACGGACCCGAACTGGGCCGCCGCCCATCCATCGGTCCACATCAAGCACTCCTACCTGAACATTCCCTTCTGGGTGGTTCGGGCGCTGATTTACTTCGCCATTATGGGCATCGCCGCGTGGCGGCTGCGCGCCCTCGGCAACGAGCAGGACCGGGCGCCGGATCCGGGGATCTTCGTGCGCATGCGCCGGTTCAGCGCGCCGTATCTGATCCTGTTTACTCTCACCGGCACGTTCGCGTTCTTCGACTGGATCATGTCCATTGAGCCGGAATGGTTTTCGACCATGTATGGCGCCATGTTCCTCGTTGGACAGATGCTGCAGGCGTTCTCGTTCTGCGTGATCCTTCTGTACCTCATGCAGTCGTGGAAGCCATTCGCCGGTCTGGTAAAGATCCAGCAGTACCACGATCTCGGCAACCTGATGCTGGCCTTTACCATGCTGTGGGCCTACACCTCGTTCTCGCAGTTCCTGATCATCTGGAGCGGCAACCTGCCCGAGGAGATCTCCTGGTATCTGAAGCGATTTAACGGGGTTTGGGGCGGAGTGGCGTGGTTCGTTTCGATTTTCCACTTCTGCGTGCCGTTTTTCATTCTGCTGATGCGGTTCGTCAAGAAAAATCCGCGGCTGCTGTATCTGGTCGCGGTGTGGATGGTTTTCGTGAGGCTGATCGACGTGTACTGGGTCAGTATGCCCGGCCTGCGGCAGCCGTACTTCTTCACGTGGACCGACGTCGTGGCGCCGATTGGACTCGGCGGCGTGTGGCTCTGGTTCTTCCTCTACCGCCTGAAAGCGCGGCCGCTGCTGCCGCTGAACGATCCGCGGCTGGGTTATCACGAACTGGAAACGCACGTCATTCAGGACACTCCGGGAATCAGGGAGCTTGGCTATGGCCGAAACGGTTGAGAAGACGCCGCATCCGTCGGCAGGTTACGAGCACTCCGAAGCGAGTATACGGATGATTATCGGATCGATCGTCGTCCTCGCCCTGTGCGTGGTGGTGACCTGCGCGCTCATGGTAGCCATGTTCCGCATTTTGCACGCCACCACTGGCCGTGGGCCGCGGCTTTCCAACATGGCCAATCCCAGTACGCTTCCCCCTGAGCCGCGGCTGCAGGAGCAGCCATGGGTGCAGCTCGAAAATCTGCGCCGTCACGAGAATCAGGTGCTGGGCAGCTACGGTCTGGACGCGCAGACGGGCACGATTCACATTCCGATCGACCGCGCGATGGATCTCCTGCTGCAGCGCGGACTCCAGAATGCCGGCGGAACACTGCCGCCCGCCGCTCCGCAGGGAAAGGGATCGCCGAAGAATTCAGGGTATTAACGTGAAGGCATTTTGCACTATCATCCCGATACTCACCACCGCGATGGCGTTCGCCCAGGGGCCGCAGCTCGGCGTGCCGGCGATGCTCAAGGGTGTGGGTATCGAACAGAAGCTGGACTCACAGCTGCCGCTGGAAGCGCGCTTCACCGACGAATCCGGGCAGAGCGTGCGGCTGGGCCAGTATTTCCATGGCAAGCCTGTGATCCTGGCGCTTGTCTATTATCGCTGCCCCATGCTCTGCAATCTCGTGCTGAGTGGACTCACCAGCAGTCTGCAGCGGGTGAGGCTCGACCCGGGAAAGGATTTTGAAGTGATCGCGCTGAGTTTCGACCCCCGGGAGACGCCCGACCTGGCGCAGGCCAAGCGCGAGAATTATCTCCGCAAGTTCAACCATCCCGCCTTCGACAACGGCTGGCATTTCCTCACCGGCAAAGAAGACGCCATCCATCAGGTGACCGACGCCGTGGGATTCAACTACCGCTGGGATCCGCGACAGAAGCAGTGGGCCCACGCCAGCGCCATCGTGGTGGCCACACCGGAAGGACGCCTGTCGCGCTACTTCTACGGCGTGGCTTACAATGCGCGGGATCTGCGCTGGGGGCTTATGGACGCCTCCGATCACAAAATCGGCAATCTGGCCGAAGAAATCATCCTGTACTGCTATCACTACGACCCGAAGAACGGGAAATATGGATTCGCCATCGTGAACTCACTTCGTGTTGCCGGTTGCGCCACGGTGTTCTGTCTGGGCGCGTTCATCGTCCTGAACATTCGCCGTGAGAAGCGCGGGAGGCGCGTCTGATGCAGGCCGCCGCCTCCGGATTCGAGTGGCTCCCCGCCCAGGCTTCCACGGCCGCGCGGGGGTACGACGCGCTGTGGTGGTACCTGTGCGCGGTCAGCATCGTGATGACCGTCCTTATCTTCGTGGGCGTGTTCACGTTCGCCATAAAATACCGGCAGCGCTCCCCGCACGAGGTGCCGAAGCCGATCCACGGCTCGCTGCGGCTGGAGATCGCGTGGTCGGTGCTGCCCTTCATCGTCATGCTGACGTTCTTCTTCTGGGGCACGTACATGTTCTTCGACAACCAGAACCCGCCGGCCAATGCGATGAACATCTACGTCGTGGCGAAGCAGTGGATGTGGAAGGTGCAGTATCCCAATGGCACCCGCGAGATCAACGAGATGCACGTGCCCGTGGGCCGCGCCATTCGCCTGACCATGGCTTCCGAGGACGTGATCCACAGCTTTTTCGTGCCCGCCTTCCGCCTGAAGCGCGACGTGGTTCCGGGCCATTATAACGACATGTGGTTTACAGCGACGAAGCCGGGCCGCTATCATCTGTTTTGCGCCGAATACTGCGGCACGGAGCATTCCGGCATGATCGGCTGGGTCACGGTGATGAACCCCCGCGACTACGAGAACTGGTTGAGCGGCGGCGGCGGCGAAGGATCGATGGCGTCCCAGGGCGAAAAGCTGTTCCAGCAGCTCGGCTGCAGCACCTGTCATCTTCTCGACGAGCAGGGCCGCTGTCCGAATCTGCGCGGCGTGTACGGCTCCCGCGTGCTGCTGTCGGACGGGCGCACGGTGGTGGCCGATGACGCGTATGTGCGGGAATCCATCGTCAATCCGAACGCCAAGATCGTGGCCGGCTTCCAGCCCGATATCATGCCCACCTTCCAGGGACAGGTAAGCGAGGAGGGGATTCTTCAGTTGATCGAGTACGTGAAATCGCTGTCCGGCCGAAAGAGCGGCATCATCAGCTCCAGGCAGACCGGTCAGACGGAGGGCTCGTCGCGAGGAGGGTCGCAGGCCAACGAAGGCCAGGGCACGCTGCAGCCGGAAGGCACCAGCATGACCACGCAGCCGCCGCGCGACATGGCCAATCAGCAGGCGCAGCGCAAGGGTAATTACCGGAGGAATCAATGAGTACCGCTGTCCAGGATCCTCGGACACAGTCTCCCGTCAACTACCTCAACGCCGAGGACGGACTCAAGTCGTGGCTGCTCACGACAGACCACAAGAGGATCGCGATCCTGTATCTGATCTCGATCACCGTCTTCTTCATGATCGGCGGCTTCTTCGCCGTGCTCATGCGCCTGGAGCTGGCCACTCCGCCGGGCGACCTGTTCAATTCCGATACCTACAACAAGCTGTTCACCATGCACGGCATCGTGATGGTGTTCTTTTTCCTTGTGCCATCCATTCCCGCCACGCTCGGCAATTTTCTGCTGCCTATGATGGTGGGCGCGCGCGACCTGGCGTTCCCGCGCGTAAACCTGCTGAGCTGGTATCTGTACATCATCGGCGGCATCTTCGTGGTCGCGACCGTCGGTCTGGGCGGCGTGGACACGGGCTGGACCTTCTACACGCCGTTCTCCAGCACTTACTCCAATACGTGGGTGCTGCCGGCGATCATGGGTATCTTCGTCGCCGGCTTCTCGTCCATTCTGACCGGCCTGAACTTCATCGTTACGGTGCACAAGATGCGCGCGCCGGGCATGACCTGGGGACGGCTGCCGCTGTTCGTATGGTCGCAGTACGCTACCGCGCTGATCCAGATCCTGGGCACGCCGGTGGTGGCCATCACCCTGGCGCTGTGCGCGCTCGAGCGGGCCTTCCATATCGGCATCTTCGATCCGTCCATCGGCGGCGACCCGATTCTGTTCCAGCACATGTTCTGGTTCTACTCCCACCCCGCGGTGTACATCATGATTCTCCCGGGCATGGGCGTGATCAGCGAACTCGTGACCTGTTTCTCGCGCAAGCGAGTGTTCGGCTATGACTTCGTCGCGGCCGCCAGTGTTGGTATTGCGGTGATCGGTTTCCTGGTGTGGGGCCATCATATGTTCGTCACCGGGCAATCGATGTACGCCAGCATGGTGTTCTCGATCCTGAGCTTCCTGGTCGCGGTGCCGTCGGCCATCAAGATCTTCAACTGGACCGCAACCATGTATCAGGGCTCCATCCGGTACGACACGCCGATGTTGTACGCCTTCGGGTTCATCGGCCTGTTCACCATCGGCGGGCTGACCGGCCTCTTTCTGGCCACCACCGCCATCGACGTCCATCTCACCGATACGTATTTCGTGATTGCGCACTTCCATTACGTGATGGTGGGCGGAATGGTGATGGCGTACCTGGGCGGAATCCACTTCTGGTGGCCGAAGATGACCGGGCGCATGTACTCCGAGCCGTGGGCCAAGTTTTCCGCGCTCATCGTCTTCGTGGGATTCAACCTGACCTTCTTCCCGCAGTTCATTCTGGGTTATCAGGGCATGCCGCGGCGTTATCACGCCTATGCCCCTGAGTTTCACGTACTGAACGTCATGTCCAGTTGCGGGGCGTCGATTCTGGGAATCGGCTACATTCTCCCGCTCATTTACCTGCTCGCCTCGCTGAAGACCGGGAAGCCCGCCGGCCCGAATCCGTGGGGCGCCAAGGGCCTGGAATGGACCACGCAATCGCCGCCCACGACGTTCAACTTCGAAAAGATTCCGGTGGTGACCGAAGAGGCGTACGCCTACGCCGCCACAACCGAGGAGGAGACCGTTGGCTGATCAGGCCGCTGACCTCAATCCGGGCACTTTAGTCGAGCACGAGCACTCCCCGTTCCTCCGGCATCACTTCGAGGACATGGGTCAGCAGTTCGAGTCCTCGACGCTGGGCATGTGGGTGTTCCTGCTGACCGAAATCATGTTCTTCGGCGGCATGTTCGGCGCCTACACCGTGTACCGCTCCATGTATCCGGACGCCTTTGCTTCAACCAGCCGGCACATGATCCCATGGCTCGGCGCGACGAACACGGCGGTGCTCATCTGCAGCAGTTTGACCATGGCCCTGGCGGTGCGCTCGGCGCATCTTGGGAGCAGGAAACTGGTCCGGTGGATGCTGGTGCTGACCATGATCTTTGGTCTGGCTTTCATCGGCGTCAAGTTCACGGAATACTATCTGCACTGGAAGGATCATCTGGTGCCATGGCTGAACTTCCAGTACCCCGAGCACCCGGAGTTCTTCTACAACGCGCAGATACTGTTCTGTTTCTACTTCTTCATGACCGGCTTCCACGCCCTGCACATGTTCGTGGGACTGGGGCTGCTGAGCTGGCTCCTGATCAAGAACGAGACTACGCTGTTCGGTCCTCAATATTACTCGCCCGTCGAAATCACGGGCCTGTACTGGCATTTCGTCGACATCGTCTGGATTTTCCTCTTCCCCCTGCTGTACCTGATAGGAGCACACGGCTGATGGCTAACCATTCCGATCACGCGGAGCACGCCGGCCATCCGGTTGTACCGGTCCGCACCTACGTCATCATCTGGCTCGCGCTGCTGGGCTGTACGGGCCTCACGTACGGCGTCGCGCTGATCGACCTCGGGCCCTGGAACATCGTCGTGGCGCTGATGATCGCCTTTTTCAAGATGAGCCTGGTGGTGCTGTTCTTCATGCACGTGAAGCAGGAAAACAATCTCACCAGGCTGTTCGTGGCCGGCGGATTCGTTTGGCTTCTCATCCTGCTCGCGCTGACTCTGAATGATTACATGAGCCGCGGCTGGCTCCCCGAGGGCCACATCTGGCGCCCGGGGCCGTGAAGCTCGTCCGCTGAGGAGGACAGGCGCTTCCGCCTGTCCCCTTGTCCGCCGGCGGCTACTGTGCGGCAGTGATCGTCACCGTATCGCTGCTCGACCCGATACCGGTGATCACCTCCAGCCGGGCCACATACGCGCCCGGCATATCCGCAACGAATGTGGTAATCGGTCCTGGCGTGTTCTGAAGCCGGGCTTTCGAGCCGGCTGGAACCGACAGCAGTGTCCAGGCGTAAGTCAGCGGTCCTCCGCCGTTGTCCATGGAGCCACTGCCGTCGAGCGTGACCGTCGCGCCCACCTTCACGGTCTGCGTCGGGCCGGCGACTGCTTGTGGCGCACCGGGCAGCGTTCGGAACGACCACACGAGCTTGTTCAGGTCCACCGTCACACCCGGTTTTACGAGAAGCTCGAACACATCGGCGGAGCTCGTCTGGCTGTTCGCCGCCACCGCCGCGAAACCGAGCGTGCGGAACCCGGACACGGGCGTAACGCCAGGCTCGAGACTGTCCACGCGCGCGCTGATGGAAGTAAACGCCTTACCGCAGTTCACGGCGTCGGCCGTATACGTAAGCAACGTCAGCCCCCCGGCCGCAGGCTGAGTCTTCAGCAGCCGGTAATTCGTGATCGCCTGCGGTACTGTCTGCGTTGCATACGTGCCGGTCACGGTCGCGGGATTGCTGACCGTCAGTGGCGAAGCTGGCGAAACGCCCGTAAGTACAAAGCACGTCCCCGCGGTCAGCGCCGGAACAACCACCTGATACGAATAGTGAACCGCGCTGCCCTGATTCACCCAGTCTCCGAAAGGCCCTGGATGTTGCGCGCCATCCACGGTCACGCGCCATGGTGTGCCGTTGGGAATCCCGTTGCTGTTGAAATTCACGAGATCCTGGAGGGTGTAGTTCGCGGTGGCCGTGGTGGGCGCGGAAAGCGTGAAGCTGAAATCAGGCGTCGCGGCTGAGATGTCGCCGCCCCATGAAGCGAAGTCATAGCGCGTCCCCGTTGTTATCGGCACATCCTGATCGGCGTGAATGGTGATCTGCCCTGCGTCGTGGAAATCGGTGGGAGTGAGGCTGGCATTCCCCGTGGCCGCGGCCGCCGGGCTGGTATTGACGGTCAAAAGAAACTGCGAGTGGTACGAGGCCGTCACGGCGAACGTATCTGTAACATTGACCGTCGCCGGCGGCTGGCTTGTCGTGAAACGGGTTCCCGCGGTTGGGCCGATCACCGTGGCTGGGAAGCTGTAGCTGTGCGAAGTGTTCGTGGCCACCTGGATGCTGAAGCCGGCGCCATGATTGACATCAGGCGTGCGGGAATCGAATGTTACCCGGACCGGAATACCGGCCGGGACCCCGGTCTGGGCAAGCGTGAAATCCCGGACTACCCCGGGTCCGGCGGCGCAGTCGTTCTTCTTATTGGACCAGTAAGCCGCAACCAGTGAGTTATTCAGCCACACCTCCGGCTTGTGCGGACTGAATTCGCAGATGTCCGCGGACTCGCTCTCGGTAAACAGGTTTCCGGCGTTGTTGTCGAACCACGCGGGATCCGCGTTGATAAGGTCCAGAATCAGCGAAAGAACATCCCCGATCAAGGGTACGTTGGTCAGGAACGAGTCGATGGGATCGGTAGCAGCCTCGATCGTCTCGTGAGTCATGAGCATCGTCAGCTCATCGAAGTTGTTGTAGAATCCGCTCGGTCCCGGATCCTTCGTCGCGCACTGGGAAGGGATGATCGTGTACGGCGAAATGTGAATACCGCCGAGGTCCGTCAGTCCGCAAACGAAGGGTGGCACGAGTATCGGCGTGAACAGGTGGTAAGCGCCGAATGAGCTGCAGGTGTGGTTCAGCTTGTTATCGATTTCCGTCTGCGGCGGAAGCATGACTGCGTAGACGTCGTCATTCGAGCACGGAAACGGAACACCGGTTCCAGGCGTCTGGATCATCGCCGTCGCCCAGGAGTGAATCGAAAGCGAGTTCACCGATGTCCCCGGCGCCGGAAGCAGGAAGAAGTTCTGGTTCGCGTCCGCGAAGTGCCCGCTGTGAACCCCGTACTCCTGCCCCGAGGTGTCGAAGTAATCGCTCTTCAGCCAGTCGGAAAGAAAACCGTTGACGTTCTTCTGGCTGAAATTCGGCTGATTGAATCCGTCCCAGTCGCTGCTCCAGTACATAACGTGCAGCGAGGTGTGCCCTGCGACTGGCCCGCCATGATTGTTGAGGTGCGGGGTGCCTGCGGCCGCGATCGCGCCGGAAAGCGAGGTCGACAGCGGTGCATCGGAAGTCGGGCCGGGCGAACTCCCGGCGGCGGACTGTCGGACGAACTCCGAGTGCGCCTTTCCGCCGTAGCTCTCGACGTTAAAGTGGTCGCTGTCAAAGGCCGTAACCGTCATGGCAACCACGGGAGCCGGCGTCTGGTCCGTCCACGTCAGATACAGCGCTCCACTCGATACGGACCACGTTCCGGTGTGCGCCTCGCCCTTCGCGCTCGTGTATGCGACAGTGCCGTCAGGCCGGAACTGCACGACTTCGCCGCGGATCGTCAGCCACGTGTCCGCAAGTCCGGACCCGGTGAACTGATGAGCGGCGGTCACCGCTGCTAACGACGCCTGTCCATCCTGCGCAACGCCTGCAAATGTCGAAGCCACGATCGACAATACTGTCGTGATTAATTTTCGAAATGGTTGTTTTGTGTTCATGAGTGAGCGTCTGGATGCCTGATGCTAGCAGACGCGAGTTATGGTGCTCAATTACTAACTCGTAAAATATTGGTGCATAAGTGCAATGAAGCAGTCTATTTGTAAACAGCGTAAGTCTCGCAACGCGAGAAGTAATCAGACCAAGAATAATGTCGGTAAGATGAATTGTTTATCAATTCGCCGGCAAACCGCCGCCTGCACCGGTGAGCTGACTCACAGTCAAGATTGCGACGAAAACGTTAGAAGAATGATGTCTTCCCACGCCTTCGGAAAGCGCGATCGCACGCTGGCCATCGCCGGCCGTGGGCAGTGTCGGGATATGCGATCTGGCGCTGTTCACCGCGCAGGTGTAGCTGCGGCTTATTGCACCAGATTCAGCAGGTCCTGCCGCATCTGATCGCCGGTGGTAATGGCTTTGGCCGTCATCTCGTATCCGCGCTGGTACGTGATCAGGTCGGTGAACTGGGTGGCGGCGTCCGAGGTCGACTGCTCCAGGCTGTGGGCTGTCACCTCCGATCCGAACGTCTGCGCATCCCCGAAATACGGCCCCGCCGACGGTGTGTTACTGGACAGGGTGGCATATCCCATGGTGTTCTGAGTGACTGCAAAATTCCCACCGCCGGTATCGATCATGCTCTGCGGGTTGGCGATGTTCGCCAGGGCCACCTCGCCGATCGGGACATCGGCCAAATCGGTGGTTTGCGCGTATACCACGCCGTTATTGCCCATCGTATATCCGGTCACCGAAGCTCCGGTTTCGCCGTTCTGAGCGATTTGCATGACGCTCGACGGCGCCGCAACCTGCGTGATGGTGGGCATCGACAAATTCAACGTTTGCCCGGAGACACCGATGGGAATGGTAGCCGGCACATTCACCGCGTTGCCGCTGCTGTCGAACTGAATCGCCGTCCCCGCCCCTGACTGGATGCCATTGACAATCGTCTTAAGCGTCCACTCACCAGGCGCTGCGCCTTTCGCGAAGGACAGCTGCAGCGTATTGGCGTTTCCGGCGGAGTCATAGATCGTGACCGGGAACAACGCCTGCCCTCCCGCGGCGGTTCCCGCGTCCAGGTTGCCGCTGAACTGCACCGCGCTGGTCGCCGTCGCTGGGCGAGAGTCGGGCAGCACGATTTCACCCAGTTTGGTGAGATCGGGCCTTCCGTCAGCCCCGAGGCTGTAGCCCTCGACGATGTTGCCCGACGCCGTGGTCAGAACCGGCGCGCCTGACGCGTCGAGCCCAAGCTGAAAATTGCCGTCACGAGTATACAGCGGCTCGCGCCCGTTGGTGGTGACGAAATAGCCGGCCCCGGAAATAGAGCAGGCCAGCGGCGATTGCGAATTCTGAATGCCGCCCTGCATGAACTGCATCACGCTGGCCGGCTTTCCAACCCCGATACCGGTTGACGGTTCGTCGAACCGCATGGACTGCGCCAGCAGATCGCTGAACTCGACTTCGTTTGCCTTATACCCGGTCGTCTGAAGATTGGCCAAATTGTTGGCAACCGTGTCGATTGCGGACGAATACCCATTCAGGCCGCTGAGACCGGTGAAGTAGACGCTGCCCATACCGGCATGCAGAAGAGCATGACGCGTGCCAGACGGTGGGCGCCGGTTTGCAGCGAGTTAGCGTCTTTTGGGTTCCGCCACGGAACTGGAGTGGCCAAAATGAAACGCTCACCGCACGCATTTCGGGACCGCTGGGTGGTATGCCAGCGCAAAGCGCAGGCGGTCGGCGACGGGCGGGTGAGTGTAGAGCCAGAACACGATGAAGGGGTTCGGCGTGGGATCGGCCAGATCGCGCTCGCCTTCGATCTGAAACGCCCGGGCCGCTGCGGCGCCGTTGTCCGGAATGACGCCGCGAGTGACCTCCAGAGAATAGATGTCGGCCTGGTGCTCCTGCCAGCGCGAAAACCCGTCGGCAATGGGCTCGGCTGCGACAGCCAGCGCGAGAGCGATGAGCGCGAACAGAGGCGCGGAGGCAATGTCGGCAAGGCCGCGGATCTGCAGCGCAGTGCCGTAACGGCGGGCGACGTACCCGGCGATGGCGTAGCACAGCAGGAATCCGACGAAGCTCAGCGCCGCGCTGAAAGCCATCCCCTGCCGAATGTGGCCCAGAGCATAATGCCCCAGCTCGTGGCCGAAGGTGGTCATGAGCGGCGCCGCGGGCTCGGCGGCAATGATGGTGTCGTAAAGCACGACCCGTTTCGAAGATCCGATTCCCGTGACGTAGGCATTCAGCGCTGTAGTCTTTTCGCCGGCCATCATCTCGAACAGCCGGTCACGCGGGATAGCCACGCCGGCGCGCGCGAGAATGCGCTCGATCGGCGCGACGAGCTCCGGATGCGTTGAGGCCAGCGGCTCGAAGCGGTTGAACAGCGGCTCAATGATCAGCGGCTCGAGGAACACCGTCGCGGCCGTCAGCGGCAGAGACACGAGCCATGCCCAGAGCCACCAGCGGCGCGGGCTGCGCCTCAGCAGCCAGTAAAAACCCGCCGTAACCAGCGTCGCAAGCAACAGCGTGATCAGTTCCGCTTTGATCCAGTCCCAGAGCCACGAGGCCCAGCTCTGAATCGAGATGCCAAACCGCAGCGAGACAGTGTGGCCCCATATGTCGAACGGCAGCCCGATCGCCGTGATGATGAGCAACAGCACGAGCGCCGACAGCAGGACCACGAGCGTGGGCCGCTGCGAGATCCGCTCCATGCGGTTGCGCACGCCGGGGCCCGCGCGGAACCAGACCAGCAGCGCGAGGGCGGCGAGAGTGGCCGCCGTGGACGCGAAATAGAGCACGTTTTCGATGAAGGCGAACGCCTTCGCCTGAGCGAGCTTGTCGGGCGGCAGCGTGTATTCGTGAGGCGTGCCCAGCGGCAGGGGCGTTTGCGCGTGCGCGCAGGCAAGAAACAGAGCGCCGACAATGGTCAGCCGCAGCAGTGTTCGCACACTCGGATTGTAGAATGAGAGTGCAAATGGACAAGCGGCGGATGTGCCCGAATTGCCGGGCCTTTATCACTACCAGCGATCGCGTTTGTCCCTACTGCGAGGTGAAGCTCGGCCCGCGCGCGGTGGACAGGCGCAATCCCGGCGAGATCCTCGGCGGGCTGATTCCGCAGGCGCGCTTCACCACGGTTTTGATTCTGCTCATCAACTTCGCGCTGTTCGCCGCGACGTGGCTGTACAGCCAGAATACCGGCCGGCCGTTCAATCAGGTCCTGGCCATATTCGGCGCGAAGCTATCGCTGCCCTACATGCGCGCCCAGTCGTGGCGCCTGATCACCGCCGGATTTCTGCACGGCGGAGTCCTGCACATCCTCATGAACTCATGGGTGCTGTTCGATCTCGGCGCGGAGGCCGAGGCGGCCTATGGGACTGCCCGCATGCTGATCTTCTATTTCACCGCGACGGTTTTCGGGTTCGCTGCGAGCACGTGGTGGTCGGGAGCGCTGTCGATCGGCGCGTCAGCCGGCATCTTCGGACTGATCGGAGCCATGATCGCGTACGGAATGCGCGAGAAGACGGCGCTGGGGTCGGAAGTGAAGTCTCTGTATATCCGGTGGGCCGTTTACGGACTGCTGATGGGACTGCTGCCACTTTTCTCCATTGACAATGCAGCGCATATCGGAGGTCTTGCCGCGGGATTCGTGACCGCCTTCATCTTCCCCGTGGCGCGCGCCCGGACGATGTGGCTCGAGCCGGTGGTCCGAGTAGTCGCCGCCATCTGCGTGCTCCTGACCGTTGGCGCGTTTGTCATGATGGCGCGCGAGGTAATGGCCGTAAACGCGGCGGCCGGGGCGCGCTGATCAGCCGCCAGGCTCGGCGCGGCGCAGGGCTTCGGCCTGCGCCTCGGGACGCGTATCGTTGAGAAACGTGCCCGTGCCGCTCTCCACCGCAGCCAGATACTTCAGCTTCTTCGGACTGCGCTGGATGGGGAAGAACTCGATGTGGAAATGAAACCAGGGGGCCGGCTCCTTGGGCCCCTGGCGCACCAGCATCATCAGGGGCATGGGGAAGCCATACAGATTGTCGTACTTCCGGCGGACCACACTTATGATCGCAGCCAGATCGCGGCGCTCGGCGCCGGTGAGGTCGGCGAGATTCGCGAAGTGCCGGCGCGCGGTGATCTGAACCTCCGTCGGAAAGCGACCCCAGAACGGAACGAAGGCGATGAAGCTGTTATTGGAGGCGACCACCCGAACTCCGCTGTCGATCTCGTCTTTCACCACCGTGCACCACAGACAATCGCCGGCGTGCTGCCGCGCGGATTCGAACACGGTCTCCACCAGCGGTGGATGGAACGGGAATGCGTAGATCTGCCCGTGAGGATGCGGCATCGTGACCCCGATCGCGACACCCGTGTTTTCGAAGATCTGAACGTATTGCACCTCCGGAATGGCCTTCAGTTCGCCCGTACGATGGGTCCACAGGTCGACCACTTTCTCCCAGTGCTCCGGGGGCAATTGCGACGGCAGCAGATGATGGTTCGGCGAATAGAGCACGACATCGCAGGCGCCGCGGGCGCCGGTGCTGCAGTACAGGCCCGTTTGGGGGGAAAAGGGCCGGGCGTCCTCGCTGAACGCGGGAAAGTCGTTGGGATATATGAGGACGTCGTAGTGGTCGGGCACGCGTCCGGAACCGGGGCAGAACGGGCACCAGTCGGCGGGCATCTGCGGCCGATCCTGGCGGTGCGCCGCCACTCCGACCCACTGCCGGAGAAAGGGATGCCAGCGCAGTTCCGGGCCGGCTGAAGGACTGGGCGTGTTGGAGGACATCTCTTCGATGATCGCGCAAACAAATCAGCCGCCGGGCGGGAGCGCCGGGCGGCCGAAGGTTGCCTCGAAGAAACGGAGGTTCTATTTTTCCGCGGTGACCTGGCCCGCAGTTTGGGCCGCCTTGGCGGCTTTGATGCGCTTGGCTTCGAGAGCCTTCTGCACCCAGTTGTCGGCGGTCTGAACGTCGGCCTTGTAGCCCTGCGGCGTATCGGAAAGGTCGGCGCGCTCGCGGATCAGCAGGTTCATGTAAGCCATGGCATCGTCGTACTGCGGGTCGATGTTCAGGGCCTTCTGCAGATTCGCCAGACCATCGTCGATGAGAGCGCCGTATTGCGTCTTCAACTCCTGCCGCACCTTCGGATCCTTGATCGGCCCCGGATCTTCGGGTTTCATGTTCAGTTTGGCGCGCGCGGTCTGCCACTTCGGATACCACTTCAGCCAGTCGATAACGCCCAGGCTGTACCAGGCTTCCTTCGCGTTCGGATCCACCTGGGTCAGCTTGGTGTACCATTCGCGGGCTTCGTCCAGCTTCTTCAGCTTGGTATCGAGGTCGGGGCTGGCGCTGGCCTGCTGGAAGTTCAGGCTGGCGAGGTAAGCGATGGCCGTCTTGTCTTTCGGGTTGTCCCGCAGCACGGTCATAAACTCATCGCGCGCCGCCTGCCCGAGCTTCACATTTTCAGGAGACTCCGCGCCGGGGATGTACTGCACCATGTAGGCCACGGCCAGGTACAGCCGGCCATTGGGGTTGCTGGGATCGAGCGCGATGGCCTGCTTGAAATGTTCCACCGCGTCGGTGTACTTGGCGTTCTTGAATGACTGCACGCCCTGGTTGAGCTGATCGCGCGACTTCAGCTTGTTGCAGCCCGTGCTGACGAACGCGAGAGCGGCGATGGCCGCGGCGCAGAGTAGTTTTCTCATTGGCTCACCTCAGTGTCCGGCCTCGACCTGTGGAGTCATCAGGCCGACCTTGTCGATACCGGCTCCATGGGCCACGTCGATGGCCTGAGCGACAGAACGGTATTCGAGATTGGGGTCGCCCTTGACGAACACGACACGCTCGGCGCGCGTCTTGAAAACTTCTTCGAGGCGCGGCCCGAGGCGGGCCATGTCGATGGGCTCCTGGTTGAGCTTCATGCTGCCGTCCTTATCGATCACGATGACCACGGTGCGGTCCTGATCGGGGGGCGGCGGCGTCTTATCGGTCGGCGGCTGCGGCGCCAGAGCGTCCAGGCCGTGCGGCGTAAGGGGAGTGATCACCATGAAGATGATCAGCAGCACCAGCAGAACGTCAATGAGAGGAGTTACGTTGATGTCGGACTTGGCCCCACCGGGACCGCCAATTGCCATTGCCATAGTTTCGTTCTCCTGTACCGCCTATTCGCCGCCGGTGGCGCCCTGTTTCGTGCGCTCCTGCGCGCCCTGCATTTGTTCGGTGATAAGGCCGAGGTCATCCACGCCGCCGGCGCGGAGGTTATCCACCACGTCTTCGACGACCTGATAGCGGGCGCGGGCGTCCGCCTTGATGTAGACCGTCTTGTCAGCCTTATTCGTGAGGAGGTCCTTCACCTTGGGGGTCAGCTGATCGGGCGTGATCTGATTATTGCCGGGGCTGAGGAAGCATCGACCGTCGCGGGTGATGGCCACCATAATGGCGTCTTCCTTTTCCTCATCGGGCATGGCGATGGGGTTCTTCGTTTTCACCAGTTCCACGCTCTGGCCTTTGGAAAGCATGGGCGTGATGACCATGAAGATGATCAGCAGCACCAGCATCACGTCGACCATGGGGGTCACGTTGATGTCCGCTACCGGGGGCGGGGCTTTTTTCTGTTCCATGATTCTCTCCCGAATCTGCCTGCCGTTGTCGGTTTCGGAGGCTGGCGGGACGCCGAGGCGTCCCGCCGCCCCCATTCAACTCGCGCGCAGGACTTTCCGGTGCAGCCTTTACTTCGTCGCTCCCGTGCGGGCCTGAGACCGCTTCAGGAAGTAGTCGATGAGCTCGGAACTGGAGTTGCCCATCTCCACGTCGAAGGCCTCGATGCGGTTGGTGAAGTAGTTGTACATCCAGACCGCGGGGATGGCCACGAACAGACCGATAGCGGTGGTGACCAGCGCTTCGGAAATACCGCCGGCGACAGCGCCCAGACCGGTGGACTTTTCAGTCGAAATACCGGTGAACGCGTGGATGATGCCGACCACCGTTCCGAACAGACCGACGAAAGGTCCGGTGGAGCCGATGGTGGCGAGGCTGCTGACGCCGCGCTTCATTTCGGCGTGGACAATGGCCTCGGCGCGTTCCAGAGCACGGCGCGAGGCTTCGATATCTTCGCCCGGAATCTCCGAGCTGAGCTGATGAGCGCGGAACTCCTGCAGACCGGCGACAACGACCTTGGCCAGGTGGCTCTTGTTGTAGCGGTCGGCGATTTTGATGGCCTCGTCCAGCTTGCCTTCGCGCAGCGCGCCGGCTACCGCGGGAGCAAAGGCGCGGGACTGTTTGCGGGCGGCGTTGTAGGCGATCAGACGATCGATCATGACGCCGATGGACCACGCGGACATCAGGAACAGCACGATAACTACCGAGCGGGCCAGCCAGCCCATCTGATTCCACATGGAGCGCGGGTCGAAACTCACGGGTGCGGCGCCAGCTTCCTGAAGAAGCATCAGCGCCCAGACATGCAATTGAAGCAGCATTTTGCGTTTTCTCCTGGCGAGTTGAATTTAACGACTATCGTTCATTTTTTACTTACGAGCTGAGACTGAAATTCACGTCGATCTGGGTCACCACTTCGACCGGCTCACCGTTCAGCATGGTGGGCTTATAGACCCACTGCGACACGGCCTGGCGCGCGGCTTCCACCAGAAGCGGGTGGCCGCTGACCAGCTGCAGGTTCTGAATGGTGCCGTCCTTACCGATGATGGCCGTGAAGCGGACCGTACCCTGGATGCGCGCCTGCTTGGCGAGCGGCGGGTAGACGGGCATGACCTTGCGGATCAGGTTGGCCGCCTGCACATTGCCGCCGACGCGGATGCGCTGCGGGGTTTTGGGCTTCTCCGGCGGAGGCGGAGGAGGCGGAGGCGCCGCAGTGGGCACCGATCCGACGATACCGCCAACAACGCCACCCGAGACGCCGCCGGGAACGCCACCGGGAACGCCCACGCCGGCGCTGGGAGGAGGCAACTCCTCTTCCTTAATCATGGCGACGTTTTTGGGAATGGTCTTGGGCGCCATCAGTTTGCCGGCGTCGAACTGGCGCGGAGCAACCTTCACCACCTTGGGCGGGGCCGCAGCCGGCGGAGGGGGCGGAGGAGGCGGCGGCGGAGGCGCAGTCAGGAAACTGGTCAGCTGCGCGCGCGGCAGCGTATCGGTATAAATCAGGGGGATGATCACCAGAACGGCGATTCCCAGAAGCTGGAAGAGGAACGACAGAATTACCGCCGATCCCTTTCTGGTCTTCCCGGTCCCCTCTACGAAAGTCTGTTCGAACATGGTCGGTTCACCCTTTCCCTCGACGTGAAATGGCGGCAACCGAGGCGCCACCAACCTTCTACTTGACCTTTGCCGGACTCCTTCCTGCTACGGTGTCACGCCGGGCCGGCGCCGGCGCCGCCGCGGTCCCGGTACTCCTGCCCTTCTTGCGGCCTTCCAGGAAGTTCTGCCAGAAGATCAGGATGGGACTGGCGATGAAGATCGACGAATATGTGCCTACGATGATGCCGCAGACCAGCGCGAAGGAGAACCCGTTGAGCACCGCGCCGCCAAACAACAACAGCGAAAGCGCCGTCAGAAGCGTGAGACCTGATGTTAAGACGGTTCGGCTCAGGGTCTGGTTTACGCTCTTGTTAATCAGCGATTCCAGCGGCTCGCGGCGGAGAATCTTCAGGTTCTCGCGGATGCGGTCGAACACCACGATGGTGTCGTTCATGGAATAGCCGACCAGGGTCAGCAGCGCGGCGACCACGGTCAGCGAAATCTCTTTATTGAATATCGAGAACAGCCCGATGGTGATGATGGTGTCGTGGAAGACGGCGATAACGGCGGCGACGCCATAAATCCACTCAAACCGGAAGGCGATGTAGACCAGCATTCCGCCGAGCGCGTAGAGGACGGCAAGAATTGCCTGGTGCCACAGGTCCTGCCCGATCTTGGGTCCCACTACCTCGGTATCGCGGATGGTGAAGGGCGCGAGGAATGTTTGCGCGCGCAGCACATTCAGCACCTGCGGGGTCACGCCGGGGAGCGACGCGAGCTGGTTGTAATCGCTGATCAGGCCGGAACGCGGCGGCGTGTCGCGGAAGGTGGTGATCGTTTTGGCCAGGTTCTGGAGCTGCTCCTCGGACAAAGCGACGTTGGCCTGCTGCAGCGGATCGCGCAGCCGGTCGGCCAGCGAGGCGGCGCCCGTATTGTTCAGGTCAAGCCGGCCGTTCGCTCCCGCCCCGAAAGTCGCTTCCAGCGTCTGGGTCATAGTGGCGCGCGCCTGATTCAGCGCCTGATCATTTTTGACACCGGTGCCGATGATAACCTCATTTTGGTTCCCGGCGCCACCACTGGTTACCTCAGTCACGTCCACAGCCAGCTTTTCCTTGTCTAGTACCGAACGGATCTTCTCCACCGGCGGCTTGTAGGCGAAGCGAACGTACATATCCGCGCCCCCGCGGAAATCGATGCCGTAACGGGGGCCGCCCTTCAGGACCAGGCTGACAAGCCCGGCGGCGGTCAGGATCAGGGACAGGATGATGAAGGGCCACTTCTTCCCCAGGAAGTCGAAATTCGTGTTCTTGAATAATTCCATGCCAGTCTCAAGCCGGCTTTATGTCGTTTAGACACCAGCCGTTAACTTTTGTTCCCGTCCCAGCCAAAAACGTGGGCCTTCGGGCCTCCTCAGCGCGCCGCCGATACGGGAGCACCCGGCAGCGCGCGCCGGATTCATCCGGCTTCCGTCTCAGATACTCAACTGCGCGACGCGACGGCGCGACAGCTCCCAGTCGAAGATGACCCTCGACACGAAAACCGCCGTAAACACGTTCGCGAACAGACCGATGACAAGGGTCACGGCGAAGCCCTTCACAGGGCCGGTGCCGAACAGGAACAGGAAGGCGCAGGACACGATGGTGGTGACATGCGTGTCGATGATGGTCAGAAAGGCCTTCCCGAAACCGGTATCGACGGCCGCGGCAACGCCCTTCCCGTTGCGCAGTTCCTCGCGGATGCGCTCGAAGATCAGGACGTTACTGTCTACCGCCATACCGATTGTCAGAATGATACCGGCGATGCCCGGCAGGGTCAGCGTGGCGTCAAAGTAAGCCAGCGCCGCGATCAGGATCAGGGCATTGAGGATCAGCGCCAGGGTGGCGTTGATTCCGGCGCCGCGATAATAGACCAGCATACAGATCACCACCGCGATCACACCGGCGAGACCCGCGTAGATGCCATCCCGGATGGAGTCGGCGCCGAGGGATGGACCAACGGTCCGTTCTTCTTCCTGCTGGAGCCGGGCGGGCAACGACCCCGCGCGCAGATTCAGCGCCAGGTCGGCGGCGGCCTGTTCATTCGCCGCGCCTTCAATCTGGCCGGTATCGCTGATCTTGCTGTGCACCACTGGCGCCTCGATCACTTTGCCGTCCAGCACGATAGCCAGGCGGTTTCCGATGTTGGCCTCGGTGAAGCGCTCGAACTTGCGGGCCGCGTCCTGGGTGAGCACGAAGTCGGTCACCCAGGCCCCTACCTGTCCCTGGCTGGCGTGCGCGTCGCGGATGTCGGCGCCGCGGATTACCGGGCTGCGGGCCAGAAGGTAGTATCCCTCACCCTGAGTGACCCCGGTGGCAGCCGCGGGAACAAGGCGCGTATTCAGCGGCATGATTCCGCCGTGCTTGGCCAGCGCATCTTCACGGGTGGCAAACGGACCGTCCTTCACTTCATACAGCTCCAGGCTGGCCTGCTCCTGCAGGAGGGCCCGGATGCGCGCCGGGTCGTCGATGCCGGGCAGCGAGATCAGGATCTCGGCTTCCGCCTCCGCACGCCCGCGCTGCTGTACCGATGATTCAGCCAGCCCCAGACCGTTGATCTTACGCTCGATGGTATGGATGGTCTGGGTAATGGTGTCCTGCTTCAGCTTCAGCGCCGCCGTGGGCGTGATGTTCATCCGGTAGTCGGTTGAGTTTACCGGCGTGAGGGTCCATTCCGGGAAGCGCTGAGCAACCAGCGACCGGAAGGCGCTGCTCTTGTCCACCGGAACGCCGGTGATGCTGATCTGGATGTTGTTGCACTGGTCGATGCTGGTCAGGTCGTTGCGAGTCATCGCGTTGTAGGTGATACCCGCCTTGGCGAGGTCGTCCTTGAGGCCCTCGATGATGGTGTCAGCGGCGGCCATGAAGGCGTCCTGAAGCTGAACCTGGTAGACCAGATGGCTGCCGCCCTTAAGGTCCAGACCGAGGTGGATGTTGTGCTTCCAGTTGTCGACCAGTTCGGCTTTGGATTTGGGGATGCCGATGATCCCGTAAACGCAAATAAGGATCACCGCGATGATGATCCCGGTCTTCAGTTTGAAATTCCGATTCATGCGTGCTCGTTCGTTTTCGGCCGTGAGGGCCGGTATTCGCGCCGGAGCGCGGTTACGCCTTCTTTTCCTCCTGCACCAGCCCGGTTACGGACGCCCGGCTGACCTGCAGCTTGATGTTATCCGGTCTGACGCGAAGTATCAGCGTATCATCATTATTCACGCTCACGATGGTCCCCACAATGCCGCCCGAGGTCAGTACCGTGTTGCCGTTCTGAAGGTTGGCAATCATCTGCTGGGTCTTCTTCCGCTGGCGCTGCATGGGCATGAACACCAGCAGGTAGAAGATGACGATGATGAGCAGCAGCGGCAGAAAGCCCAGAATGGGGTTGGCCGCGGGGGTTCCCTGGAGGAGCAGAGAGAAGAGAGTCATGTTCGTGTCAGGCTCCGCGCAATGACTGCAATGGCCTCATGCGCGCCGCTGGCAGGCGGGCGCGTTTCGGACCTCAGACGCCATTTGCCGTGAAATCGCATCCCTGAGTCGCCGGATGTCCTTTCTGGGTGAGGAAAGCGCTGGCTAAGGAAATACTTCAGGGAAGACAGTCTTTCCCCTATTCTACCGTGGCCGAGCGGACTTCCTCCAGGAGGGCGGGAAGTCTTCCAAACAGAATAGCCTGCCTGATTTGGCGCATGGTGTCAAGGTAGTACCGAACGTTATGGAGCGTGGCGAGGGTGGAGTACAGGATTTCGCCGGCCCGGAACAGATGGCGCAGGTAGGCGCGGGAGAAGGTACGGCAGGTGTAGCAGGCGCAGGCCGAATCCACAGGGCCGGGGTCGTCGCGGTAGCGGGCCTGCTTGATAACGACCTTTCCCTCCGACGTAAAGAGGTACCCGTTGCGGGCGTTGCGCGAAGGCAGGACGCAGTCCATCATGTCCACGCCGCGGGCCACGTATTCGGGGAGTTCCTCCGGCATGCCCACGCCCATGACGTACCGGGGCTTGTCGCGCGGCAGCAGGGGCGCCGTGAAAGCCGCGATGTCCAGCGACAGGTTCCGCGGCTCGCCGACCGAGAGGCCGCCGATGGCATACCCGTCGGCATCCAGCTCGCGCACGCTAGTGGCGCATTCGGCGCGAAGGTCTTTGTACAAGGAGCCCTGGACGATCGGGAACAGAGCGGTGCTCTCGACACCGGCTCGCCGGTAATGCGCAAACGCGGCTCGGGCCCAGCGCACGGTGCGCCGCATGGCGTCGGCGGCGAGGTCCCGCTCCGCCGGCCAGGCGGGACACTCGTCCAGCACCATGGCGATGTCCGATCCGAATGCCAGTTGTACGTCCACGGTACTTTCCGGCGTGAACATATGCGGATCGCCGTTCAGATGCGAGCGGAACAGCACGCCTTCCTCGGTGATGTTCCGCAAGTCGCTGAGGCTGAAAACCTGGAAGCCGCCGGAGTCAGTGAGAATGGCGCGGTCCCAGGCCATGAACCGGTGGAGACCGCCCATCTGGCGGATGAGTTCGTGACCGGGCCGGAGGTACAGGTGGTACGTGTTGGCCAGGATGATGCGGGCGTCGAGGTCTTCGGCGAGGTCCCGCGGCATGAGGCCCTTGACCGTCGCCTGCGTGCCGACGGGCATGAATACGGGCGTTTCGACGATGCCGTGCGCGGTGTGCAGCAGGCCCGCGCGTGCGCCGGTGGCGGGACACTCGGCCACGATCTCGAAGCGCATCGCTCTCATCCTTGCACACCGGGGCTGCCGAGCTTACCTCACCGTAAGTAAGTAGGTGAGTCGGGAAAAATTCGTGGGCAGTGTAGGAATGAACGAGCGCGGCGCATCGGGATGGCGGCAAGTATCGGGCGCGATTCGGGGCGCGCGTTGGCCCCGAAGCTGCACGCGAACTCCTCGCATAGTTCCCCCACGGGGCAGTCAGTGAGCCTGCATTGGAATGGCCCGACGTGCGAACCGCCGGGCCACTTTTTTTCCGCTGGTGCTATCCTGACGAAGTTGCCCGAGTGGAGGAGGAACGTGCGGAATCAAGCTTACCTGGCAGCCGCGCTGTTCGCGTGCGCCATGGCCGTGCAGGCGGCCGTTATCGATCCACGCATCATTATTACGCCCGATGCCCCGCCCCCGACGCCCGTCGTGAATGCGACGTTCGAGATCATTCCCGTGAACGGCGGAGGCGTGTTCAGCTACATCAACGACACCGGCCTGACCTGGGCGGGTATCGATTTCGATACCGTGCTGCCGGGCGATGAGACGTTCACCTGCCAGGCGCCCAAACTTTACCTGGGCTGTGAAGCGACGGCTTCGCCGCTGACAAGTTTTGCCGCGTCTTCGGTTCTGAGCGCGCCGCTCGTTCAGTGGGATATCGGTTTCTTCAACCCGAGCCCCGGCGTTACGCCGGGACAGGATATCACCATCGACCTGAACGACGTCGGATCCAGCGGAGGCAGCTGGGGCACAAGTCCGATAACAGCCCTGATCACGTTCGCGCCGGAGCCGGCTTCGTGGGTGCTGCTGGGTTCGGGCATCGCTCTCGCGCTGGCTGCCAGGCGACGGCGTCCGATTTAGCGGACGACGGCGGCGGTCTGACCAGCGGGGGGCCGAAGCGCCGCTCGGAGCTCGGCGGCAAAGCGGACGTCGAAATCAGGATTGAGCGTGGCTGCGCGGCGGAAATGCCGCGAGGCTTCATCGGTTCGCCCCAGGGCTGACGCGATCATGCCGGCGTGAAAGGCGAAAGCGGGTTCGGGCGTGTTCTGCGCGAGGGCCCGGAGCATGTTCTCCTCGGCTTCGACGTACCGGCCGTTGCGGTATAAAGCCCACGCCAGCGCATCGTAGGTATAGACATCGCGGCGGTAGTCCAGCTCCGCTGTTGCCAGCTCCAGGGCCCGTGTCAGGTTTCGATTCTGGTCGGCAAAGGCGAAGGCCAGGGCGCGGTTGGCCTTCTCGCCGCGAGCCCGGCCGAGGGCATCGATAAGCCCGAGCAGCTCACGCTGGTGCGCGGCGGCGGCGGTGCGGCCGGCCGAGGAATAGAGCGCCTCGAGCATGGACGCGTATTCGGGAAGCGGGACGATGGCCTGGGCGTGCTCCAGCGAGGCGATCGCTTCGTGAAGCCGGCCCGTTGCCGCCAGTGCGTTTGCGAGTCCGGCCAGCGCGCGGTGGTAATTCGGGAACATCAGCAGCGCGCGCCGGTAGCTTTCTTCGGCCTTCGCCACGTTGCCGGTCTTGAAGTACATGTGGCCCAGGTCGGTAAGGCACCAGGCGACATGTTCGCCGGCGAGGCCGCCCATGTCGACGGCTTTCTCCATGATCTCGATGGCGCCCTCGGCATCGCCCGTCACGAATCGATAGAACGCGACGCGGTTATAGCTGGCGAGGCTGTGCCGGAGGGAGACCATTTCCTGGTACGCGTCGGCGGCGTCGTCGTAGCCACCTCGCTCCATGAAGGCGTCCCCGAGGGTGCCCCAGTTGTCGGGGTCGCCGGGGCGCACGGCGGTCAGCTCGCGGGAATGCTGAATTACGCTGGTGAACTCGTGGCGGAACAGCTCGATTTCGATGCGCCGTTTTCGGGCCTCGTAGCTGGCGGGATCCTCGCGGAGCATTTGCTCGACCAGCTTCGAGGCTTTGTCGAGCCAGATGCCGTCGGCGGTTTCCCGCATCTTCTGCAGGTAAGCGCCGACGGTCTGGTTATCGACGGCGCCCGCGTGGAGCACCGCCGCTCCGAGGAGGAGACTCAAAAGGACAGATCGCACGGACAGTCCTCGGCTCTGATTGATTTCTCCCGTGCCACCCTGGCGCGCGCGGCGACGGCGAGCGCGCACGGGTTATGCGCACTGGCCCGCAAGGCAGAGCCGGTTGCCTGAAGGGCAGCCTCCGAGTTGCCCTCCAGCAGTTCCAGCCAGGCGCCGAAGGCGAGCAGCGTTGCGTGGGTTTCCGCCTCTGTTGCCGGCGTACGCGCGAGCGCGTCGCCGAGCATCTGAAGCGCGCCTTCGGGATCGTTGAACAGCATTCGCAGCCGCGCAACTCGAACCAGGCCACCGACATTGGGTTGGCGCATGCCCAGATCGATCATCCACTGCGCCTGCTTCTCGGCGTCGGCCAGATCGCCGAGGCCGATGTCGGCATCGACGATCAGCCCATAGACGGCGAGGTCGTCGGGCATTCTGTGGTTCAACTCGCGCGCCAGCTGCACGGCTTCACGATACCGGTGTTGTGAAAGCAGCGTGCGCGCGCGAGCTTTGCCAGTCTCGTAGTCATCGCCGGCCGGCGTCGCCGCGCGCAGCACGAGGCCGACAGCGGCGACGCCGAGCAATATCCTTACTGTGGACATGGGTTCCCGGCGCCCATGGTGCAACCCGGCTCGCCCGGATCGAGATGGCGGCGGTCGCGGCCGCTCGGGGCGTTGGCGAGATACGGGAAGGTGGTGCGGTAGGGCACGTCATTGACGTTTACGCCATCGCCGAGGCGATTGTTTGGTGCGACATTGAAGCTGGGATTGAAGACGCCGGCGACAGCACGCAGAGAGATATCGGTGACGTCGTCGTAGAGCCGGCGGCCGTTCGGATATCCGGCGGGATCCCCGCCAAGGAGGCCGAGGCGGCTGGCACTGGCGACCGGCGTTGGCGGTACGCCCGTATTGAGCCGCAGCATGTCGGCGACCGGGCCGGAGGTAGTGCCGGGCGCGGCAATTGGCGGAGCGAAGGTGACCAGCGGCAGCAGATCAGTGCGCGGAGGATCGGGAACCTTCACCGCGCCGCCGGTGGCCGCATTCAGCACCCGCGCCAGCAGCGGGTCGAGGAAGAACGACGCGAACTGGCTGTCGTTCGCCGGCTGATCCATACTGAATCGATCTTTCGAGCCGGTGCCGATGATCAGCTCGTTGATCAGCGGATTCCCCATGCGCTGCACCTGTTGCCATGCG
Organism: Bryobacteraceae bacterium; assembly: GCA_035653295.1. Taxonomy (GTDB): domain Bacteria; phylum Acidobacteriota; class Terriglobia; order Bryobacterales; family Bryobacteraceae; genus DASRCB01. The sequence goes on along the minus strand of DASRCB010000417.1, from coordinate 22,550 downwards.
CCCGAGCTTTCGGCGGGCAGTGGCGAGCGACGCACCGTCAGGCGAGGCCGGGAGGTCGTGGCCCACACGCCGATCGTGGCGTTCGTCGACGTTGCCGGTTCGATATTCCCGGTGCTGGTGAGCATGGTCACAGGAACATCGATGGCGATGGCGTTGACCGCATAACCGGAAACGAAGTCCGGCGCGAAGTTGGTGGGGCTGGCATCCTGCGTTGGCGTGAGGACGCCGCCTCCAACCATGGCGCGCAGGTTCAGGCTGTCGAATGCGCCGCCGAGATCGATCCAGAACGGGTCATCGACAGTGCCGGCGAAGACACGGACCCCTGGGGTGTCGCCGACGGTGTAGATCCCGGCGTTGAACAGATCGTTATAGTTCATCGTTCGCGGACCGGGGTTGGCCGGGACTGCAAAGAAGGTCTGGCCCTGGCCGATCTGCTTCGAAACGCCGTTGGTGACCATGGTGACCGTGTAGGTCTGGCGCTGTCCCAGACCGGGCGAGGAGAAGGACGTGATCTGCGGCGGGATGACGGGCTTGCCGACAGTGCTGTGGCCCTGACTGTCTTTGGGAGCGTTTGTGGGTGCGTTAATGCCGGAGCCCGCGCCGACATAGACCTGAAAAACGCCGGGCAGCGTCTGCTGCGTAGTGAAACGGAACTGGAAGGAGACTTCCGGCAGCGCGTCCTCGTCGTTATCGATATTGATGGTGTAAAGAATGTCGGGATCGAACGGGAACCAGTTCGGCCCGTTGGCGGGCTCCAGCAGCGGATCGACGCACAGGATCATGGTGACGTGGGGCGTGGAGTCCGCCGGGTCGTAGCTGCGGAATGCGAACACGTCGGTGATATCGGCCTTGTGGTCGAGCGCAGTGATGGGCGCCTCGCGGTGATTAGCGGCAAAGAGGTTGCCCGGCGCCGCGAGGGACACCGAGAGAATTACGCCGGCAACGGCAGTCTTTTTGGTAAAAAGCACAGTTCTCCCCCTGAAAGTCTTGATATTTTTAGTTGCGCCCGCGGCGCAGGCGCGAGAGCAGAACCAGAGCCGCCCCCGCGCCGGACAGGAAGCCGAGTTCGGCGGGCTCCGGGATGCTGTTCACGGTGACGGAAACGGCGCGGACCGACGCTGTGCCGGAGAGGCCCGGGTCCAGACCGATGTCGGTGAAGAAAGCAGCGGTCTTGGCCGGAGCGAATGCCGTTCCTTCCAGCAGGTCGGTGAGGGCGCTGGTGTCGGTCACGATCGCATTCACGTCCGAGGTGGAACACGTAAGGCCGGGGTCGAAGCTGCCGTTCGGGCACGCATCGTGAATCGCCGTGACGGAGCCATCGCCGGTAAAACTGGGCGCGATCAGTTGCACCTGCGAGCCGGCGAGCAGATTCGGCGCCGCGGTGGCGTGAAAGCCAATGTCTACATCCGAAAAGTTGCCGTTATTGACAAACGCGCCGATATTGAACTGGAGCGTTTGATCGAACGATCCGGCGATCGGAGTGATGGTGACGGTTGCCGGGTCGATCTGCGTTGCGCCGAACGGAATCGCCAGGGTTTCGAAATCGTTAAACAGAGTGTTGCCGACCGTACAGCCAGTGCTTCCCAGAGCGATATAGGAACTGAGCGTTCCACCGGGAATGCAGGTGCTGGCGGAGGCAATTGCCGTCGAGAACAGCGTAAAGCACGCGAAAAGCAGGGTTGTTCGCATGTCCCTCCTCAGCCGATCCATTGATCGGCATACCGGGAGTACGAAGACGGATTGCGATCGGATTGACGCGGCGCGCTGAGATTCGCGTTATTTGTGCGCTGGATTGCAGGCGGGCATTGCACGGAGGCGTAAAGGACATGGACCCTGCATTGACGGGACAGAGCGCGTTCGAGAAACTGCTGCGCGGCCTGATCAGCCGACGATTCCTCAATGATGCCGGCGTGGAAGAACTATTCTGCCAGGCTTCGTTGGAGGAGGCGATGCCGATGCGCTATTACAGGCGCCAGGAGAGGGGATCGTCGTCGGTGAAGGGGACGCCGGGGGCTGGTTTGCGCGATTTCTTCGGCTCCGCAACTGGCGGTTTGGGTTCGTTTGGTTCGGGGGTGAAACCGGCCCACAGTTTGGCTTCGGCGACGACGGCGGCCAGCTTGGCGCGGCGGGCGGCGTTCTGGGTAAGTTCGCGGGAGCAACGGAGATAAGTCCGCTCGGCGGCCGCGGCGTAGCGCTTGAGCGTGGTGAAGGCATCGGCGGTGCGGCCGATGAGCGCGGCGGCGATGGCGGCGTCCGGAGAGGCCGCGCCAGAATCCGGAGCGCTGGCCAGGCGCTCGAGGACAGCGGCGATGAGGCGATTGGTGCGCTGGAGCTCCCAGCGAGACTGGGTCATCAGCTCGACCAGGAAGCGCTCATGTTCGGTTGTCGGCTGGAACTCCTCGCGATAGCGAGCGAGGCAGGCATCGAAGTCGGCCTGGTTTTCATGAGGGAGGACGCGGAAGCCGCCGGTGAGACCGTGGTTGACGGCGTTCTGGCTGAAGGTTGCTTTGCCGGCGTCGGTACGCGGGCCGGTTGAGGAGGTCGCGTTCTTTTGGTTCGCGACAATCTGTGCTGAGGAGCTCATGGATGAAGCTCTCCTTTCGCCCAACGTTTATCATGCGAGGGGGCGAAAACGAACTTCAGGGTGAGAGATTTCAGGCGTAAGTGAAGGGTGGGGTTGGAGTTGATCATTTTGAATGGGCTTGTGAATGCCGCACGGCCGTGGGCCACAACAGGGGATAGCGCCGGGTCCAAGCCCAGGGTTTGCCGCTTAAAGCAAGCTCAGACCTGGAGGAGCGTACCTTCGGCCGGCAGCCCGGTCAGGGTTGCGAGGGCGTGGATGTACCAGCGGAGTTGTTTTTCGTAGCGGGCGACCTGATCTTCTGTCTTGTAGTCGACGACGTGCCACCGGCCGTTCTCGAGCCATGCGAGATCGATGACGCCGTCCAGGACGCGGCTGTCGGACAGCTGGAACGTAATGGGCAGCTCGCGATGCGATTGCTCTGAAGCCGCGGCCCGCGCGAGCAGCGGATGCCGCAGTGCGAGGGCCGCGGCTCGCGCGGCATCGCTCTCCTCCTCGCTGGTGGCGGCGCAGACAACCGCGTGCAGCGCGGCGAGGCGTTCCAGTTCCGCGGCCGAGGCAGTCCAGGGCGCATCGCGCAGGATGGCGTGGAGCAGTGTGCCGAAGCGCCGGCCGGCGGAACGGGCGCCGTCCTCGCGGGCGCGCTCGATGACAACCGCCGCGGGAGGCGGATCGCCGGACAACTCCGTGACGCGGAAGATCCGGACGGTTTCCGCCGACGCTCGCGCGAGCACCTCGCCGCGATCATCTCTCCATTTCCGATAATCCAGCAGGCTCTTATCCGCCGCACCTTCGGCCTTGAGCAAATCGATTTGCGGCAGCCCGAACTTGTCCGGCACGTTCAGATCGAGAACGGCGGGATCGAACCAAAGCACGTCGTGGGTACCGCACTGGGGCTTATGCAGCCCCGGGCGGACGGACGACTCTCTGGAATCAGGCCACGGCCTTTCAAGAACGGTGCGATCGCCTTTGAAGTTCGGGTATGGCTGCCCGGCACGGCAGGCCCTGGCAGGTGGGTGGAGCGCCTTGTTCAGCGGTCCGAGCCAGCCGGAGAACGGATGATCGCCAACGGCGGGAACCACGAGGAGGTCGCGAGCGCGGGTCGCGGCCACGTAGCACACGCGTACGCCTTCGGCCTGCTCACGCGCGTGTTCGAACGCTTCGTGCTCGATCAGTTCGCGGGGAGCACAGCGAAGCAGCCTGGTGGCGCAGAGGTTTTTTTCGGAGTCGATATAGCGATCCGGCTCCTGAGCGCAGAGATTGGCGGTCAAATCGGCGAGGATGACGACGGGAAACTCCAGACCTTTGGCGGTGTGCACGGTCATGAGGCGCACGCCGTCGTCGGCTTCCTCCAGCACGGGGGCCTCGGGCGCTTCAGTCTTCTCCGCCTGCTCGTTCATCTGTTCGACGAATCCGCGGAACGAGAACCCGCCCGATAGTTCGTACTGGCGAGCCAGGTCGCAGATGCGATGAACATTGGCCAGCACCTGCTGCCCGCCGGGCCGCACCGCGAAGGCGGCGTGCGCCCGGGCGCTGACGAGAAGGCCGTTGACGGTATCGGCGACGGGGCGGATGTTACGCCAGCGATGCAGCTCGGCGAGCACCTGCAAAGCCTCCAGCACGGGCGCAAAATGGGCCGCAGCCTCTTCCGGATAGCGGCGGTAAGGATGGAGCTTCTTGTACTGATGGCGGAACCGAAGCAAAACGCCATCGGGAATGGCGAACAGAGAGCCGCGGAGCGTGGCGTAGATGGAAAGCTCGTCCTCGGGCCACTCGATGGCGTTCAGCGCGGTGCGGACGGTGTCCACCTCTTCTTGATCGTGGAACGACTTCGACCCTACCAGAAGGTGCGGGATTCCGCGGGCCTCAAGCGCGCGGACGTAATCGCGCGTGAGGTCGGTGCGGAAGTTGATGAAGCGGCGAAACAGGATGCAGACATGCCGCTCACGAACGGGGACCAGTGCGCCGCCTTCGCGCACCTGCCAGCCGCTTTCGCGCAGCAACCAGTGAACGAAGGCGGCGACGGTTGCAGGCAGGCAGGCATCGATAGCGGTTTTGGTCACATCTCGCGAGCCGTACGGCTTCGGAGCGGGGAGAGCGATAATGGCCGGCTGTCCGGGAATCGGGTCGCCATCCTCCTCGAGGGGCGAGTACCGCGCCTGCGCGGTTTCCGCGTCGCCGAGCATTTCCGTTTCAAACGCGGCGTTTACGAATTGCCGGATGGCGGGCACGGACCGGTAGCTGCGCGTGAGATACACGCGGCCGGCTCCATGTCCTTCCAGCCGGTCCGACAGCTGTTGGTACAGGCTGACATCCGCGCGCCGGAACTTGTAGATGGATTGTTTAGGATCGCCGACCAGAAACAGTTTGCCTGGCGCGGGAACGGCCTGCATCCAGTCCGTCTGGCGGGGATCCGCGGCGGAGAGCAGCAGGAGAATCTCGGCCTGCAACGGGTCGGTGTCCTGAAACTCGTCGACGAAAATGTGCGTGTAGCGCCGCTGGAGACAGGTGCGGACAGTCTCGTCGTTCTTCAGGAGATTGCGCGTTAGCAGCAGGAGATCGACAAAGTCGAGGCGACCGGCGCGGCGCTTGAGGTCGTCGTAGGCGTCGAGGAGCGACCGCATCTCCTGCTGCAGCTGGCAGGCAAGGAGTACGCCGCTGTCAATGCGAAAAGCTTTCAGGCGCTCCTGAAACGTTTCGTAACCAGCAACGACGTCTTCGCGGGAGAACTGGTCGGAGAAGAACCCGCTGCCCTTGCGGAAGTTGCCCGGTTTCAGGTCCCGCCCGAGCTTCAGGAGAGCGGCCTCGAGGGTGTCATGGTCGGTAATGCCGCCGCGGTCGATCCACTCGATTCGATCGCGAATCGGGAGCAGAGATTTGACAAGCTGGTCGGTCATACGGCGGCAAGTGGACGCCACCTCCCAGAGGGTCCGCGCGTCATTGACGAGCGCGTCCACCGCGGCGTCGCGGTTGTACGGTTCGGGCTGCCACTGGGCGGTGAAGTCGCGCCATTCGGCGAGCTTGCGGCCAGCCATTTTGAGCTGCTCGACGGCGGGTCCACTCTCCCAGTCTTCGCGCCACGCCAGGCGGGCAAGGGCGCGCTTCAGGCCGGGTGAATCACGATCGAGCTGGCGCTGGAACCATGCGTTGAAGGCGCGATCGAAGATGCGCGCGGCCTCGCCTTCGGTCAGCTCTTCAAAGGCGGGGTCGATGTGGGCTTCGACGGGACGGGAGCGAAGGATCTGGGCACAGAAGCCATGGATGGTGCCGATGGCAGCCTCTTCGAGCTCCTCCAGTGCGGTTTCCAACCGGTTCCTGGTCACGGCATCGGTCTGCGCGTCGGCGCGCGCTTCATCGAGCTTCTGTCGAAGCCGGATTTTGAGTTCGCCGGCGGCTTTGTGCGTGAAGGTGACGGCGACGATCTCGTCCACGCGAGCGCGGCCGGCAGCCAGCACCTGCACGATGCGATTCACCAGCTCCGTGGTCTTGCCCGTTCCTGCGGAGGCCTCGACGACGAGGCTCTCGTCGAGGGAATGGCGAATGCGGCGGCGTGCTTCGGCGTCGTTCGCGGCCGGGCGTGCTGACGGCGTCATGGCATGTTCCTCAGTTCTTCGAGTTCGTCCAGTGGGCCCACCTTACGTTTCCAGCGCGTCTCTTCGTGCGGTCCGCAGGCGGAGCGGCAATCGCAGGTCCGGCATGCATCGCGGGCCGGGGCGGCGGGAAGCGTACCACAGGCAATGGCGTTGTCGATGATGGCGAGCACGCGCTCCATGCGTAGCCTTGCGTCCGGAGTGGCCGGGATATCCACGGCGCGGTAGTTGCCGCGCTGCGTGCAATAGAACAGGCGACCTGATTCGACGCGTGCGCCGAGGGCCTTTTCCGCTGCGAGCGCGTATAACAGCGGCTGTAAAGCGACGCCGCCGCCAACGATTGCCGGCGGGCGATCCGGGGGTTTCCCCGTCTTGTGATCGATCACACGCAGGGCGCCGCGCGTCGTGTGCCGCTCAACGAGATCGATGGCGCCGCGCAGGCGGGCTCCGTTTTCGAGGGTCACCGGATCTTCAATGCTGCCGGGATCGCGGCCGGCAGTGTCGCGGAGGCCAAAGGCCAGCTCGAAATGAAGCGGCAGCCATGAGGGGTCGACGCTGATGTTCTGCAGCCAGCCATGGAGATCGGTGCGGATATCCTCAAGCTCCGCGCGCCACACGCGCTGGATCGCGGGCGCCAACTCGTCGGCGTACTGGTCGGCGGTGACGTTCAGGGCGCGATCCAGAACTTCGAGGCAGGCGCTCAGGTTCGCGGCGCTCACGGGGAGCAGGCCGGCATGCTTCGCGCGTTCGAAGAACTCGTGCTGGATGGCGTGGAACAGACCGCCGCGGGTCAGCGGATCCATCTGGTTCAGCGGCTGAATGGTGTCGCGCGGCCTCAGGCCGTGCATTCCCAGCAGGGCAAAGCGATACGGGCACGCAGCGAAGGCCTGGAGCGCGGTTGGCGAGTAAGGGCGAGCGGAGAGGCGGTAGGCGGGGAGTGCGTCGGCGAGGGTCGAATCCGCGTTCAACAACCCGTCGTGAACGGTCCACTTCTTCATTTCCCAGCGGCTGTAACGAGCGCGGAGAGAACGGCCGAGCGGCTCGCTCACTTTGGTGAGGTAGCCCATGGCGCCGTGGCGCTCGGGGCCTTTCGCGGTGAGCGCACGATCGAGCGCAACGAGGTCGTACTCGGCGTCATCGACGGCGTCGGAAAACTCGCGAGGAGCAGGCCGGTCGAGCCGTGCGGGCGCGCGCGCCGAGGCCTTTTCCTGGAATTCGCGCAGATCGGGAAGAAAGCCGTGCGCGGCGCGGATCGCCTCCAGCGCATAGAACGAGGGCACGCGCGGCCGCGACTGGGCCAGATCGATACGCGGCCAGGAGAACACGAACTGCCGCGACGCGGATGCAACGGCAATGCTCAGCAGCAGCCGCTCATGCTGGCCGCGGCGGCGGTTGGTGAGCAGGACATCGGAAATTCCGCGGCGGCCCTCGTCCAGCAGCAGCGGATCTTCGGCGACCTTCTGCGGAAAAATGCCTTCGGCCAGCCCGGGAGTGAAGACGATGTCGAACACCCGACCACGCGCCTCGTCGATGCCGCCGATGAAGACACGGCCATAACGGCGGCCGTCGGGCTCGCGGCGCAGGAAGCGCAGCCTGTCGGAAAGAACGAGGGTGACCTCTTCCAGGCTGGCAGGGCCGATGTCAGCCATGGGTTCGAGCTCATCGAGAACCGCCAGGACATGACCGGGGGAGCGAAGCGAGGCGCGCGCCAGATCACGCAGAATATCGAGCCACTCGCCCCAGAGCGCCGAGCGCGACAACGAACTGAGGCGCTCGATGAGCGGAAGCGCGAATGCCTGGAGGTTGGCGAGGCGCTGCAATTCCGATTCGTAGTAGGCCTGGTCGGCAGGGTGTCCGCCGGAGCGGGCGAGTTTGAGGCGGAGTTCGTTTCCCAACGCATTGAGACGGCGCTCCCAGCGATCCGCGCCTCCCACAACCGCGGCATCGACCAGCAGGTGCTCCCACTGCGCGGGCGCCTGGAGGGTTCCTTCGATGACCGGCGAGGAATCGTCGGCGGCTTCGGTGGGCGCCGGCGCAGGCTGTTCGGTGAGGTCGCCGCCGCGCAGCGCCGTGTGGATTTCGTCGTCCACAGCGGGTTGTTCGGCGACCGTCGCACCGGGCGAGGGCGCCTGGCCGAGCGAAACGTACTCGGCGAAGCGCGACGCGGAACAGTTCTCGAGCGCGCAGGTGAGCAGCGCGAGGAAAGCGCGTCCGGCGGGATCGGGGCGCACCACTCCCCGGCTGAAGTACGCCGGGACGGCGGCGCGGCGGAGGGCCTCTTCGAGCAGTGGTTGGTAGCGGTCGGGCGAGCGCAGGAGTACGGCCATGCGGTCGAACCGCAGGCCCGACGCGGCGAGCTGCACGATGCGGCGAGCGATCTCGACACACTCCATGGCCTCACCGGGAGCGGAGAAGTAATCGATCGTCTTATCGGTGCTGTCGCACCGAGGCGTGTCGGTGGCAAAAAGCCAGCGCCGTACTCGGGAGAGCGTGCACTCATCGCGCGGCGTGGCGGCCTGCGGCGCCTCGTGGTCCATCAGGCCGTCGTAGAACGCACCGCTTTCGCGGTCGTGCGCCAGGGTGCAGGCGAGCGCGGCCGGGCTTTGCGAGACCAGCTTGCTGAGCAGCTTTCGCGCGAGCTCGGTCGGCACCGGCGCATCGAGGATCAGCATCGGCAATCCGGCCAGCCGGTGTCCTCCGCTCTCGATGGCTTCCAGGGCGAGCTCATGAATATCGGCCAGGTCGGCGAGGGAGAACGCGGCAAGCTGTTCGCCGTACATCTCGAGAGCGGCGGCGAGATCGTGGCCGGCGAGGCGGGCGCGGCGGCACTGCGATGCAAAAATACCGTTCATGCGCAGCTCGGTCAGGGTGCGCGCGAGGGCACGGGGAAATCCCGGCATCGAGGCGACTGGAGCGAAGTAAGTCCAGCCATTCTTCTGTCGCAGGTCGTAAGCTACGCGGGCGGCTACGGCTTCGGATGCGAACCCATCGGTAAGGCGGAGGCGCTTTTCGGCGAGGGGGCCCGCAGCGAGGACAGCGGCGACCTGGGAGACGGTGAACCGGTGCACGCCTACTGCGCCATTCGGGGCAGCCGCCCAGAGCGCATCGTCGGCCGCCCCGCGTGATGCGGCGATGATCAGGATCTCGCGCGGGCGATGCTCGGCAAGGAAGGACGCGATGCGGGGTTGGAAGCCCGCATACGAATCGCAGGAGATGGATGCATGTGTTTTCAAAACGGCGCCTCTTCTTCCTCGAGGTCGGGGGATATGGGTTCGGCGGCGCGCTGGTCGTGTTGATATGCCTGCAGCTGATCGACAAGGCGGAACACAAAATGCCGGTCGGCGGCGGACAAACGAAATGGGTTGAAGCTGCCGCTCAGGGTGATGGTCCCGCCACTGCGCAGGGGCACGGTGATGTTGGTGGTTTCATCGCTCTGGTCCGTGGCGGGGGATGGCTTGAAATGCGACGCGCGGAGCTTGCCGGAGAGCGCGGGCGAGATGGGCAGGCGGGCATAGGCGCAGGCATTCAGGAGAAAGGACACCGATTTCCTATGCGTGGCCCCGCTGATGCGAGAGCCGGAGAGCGCGCGGTCGAGATCGGCTGGCGACTTGGCGTCGGCGACGATGCGCAGCAGATCGCCGTAAGCGGCTCGGAGGACTTCCTGCAATGTTGCCGTACGATTCTCGGGATCGTTGGCCAGCCGGCGGAGGCGATCGGACGGGGAGCGGTGCGCATCGGTGAGGCCGAGGAAGGCGTAGGTCTTGAGAAGCAGAGTCGCGGTGTAAGGTGATTCGCCGGCCCATGTATTTCGGTCGAATCGGGAGGGCAGAGAAAGGGCGATCGCGTCCAGCGACTCGCGGAAACGGGAGAAAGGCATGTAAGGCAGGGTAACGCCGTCACTTGCCACTGGCAATATTGCCATTTGCAAGATTATGGACCGGAGCGCGCGAACATTGTCAAGGAGGTTCGCGCGCCACCTTGGACGGCGGCCGCTGCCGTAATACTGAGGGGCGGAACCGTTCGCGCGCACGGCGAGTCCAAGAAAGAAACATGGCCGGCCTGCTGCGGGACATTCGGCACGCGTTTCGTCTGTTTCGGCTGGCGCCCTCGGTGACAGCGATTGCAGTAGCGTCGGTCGCGCTGACGATCGGAGTCACGGCCGTGGTGTTCACCGCACTTCGGGCCGTGGTGCTCAAGCCTCTCCCTTACATTCGTCCGCATGAACTGGTGGTGCTCAGCAGCGGCGGCCGGGCGGCGAACTGGGTGTCATGGTCGGACATGCAGGATGTCGCGCGGCGCAGTCGCACGCTGCAGTCGGTCGCGGCGTATCACTACACGGTGCTCAATATGATGGGCGACGGCGCGAGCCCGCCTGAAGCGCTCTACGGGCTGTCGATTCCGGCAGACCTTTTTCCGATGCTCGGCGTCGCGCCCATGATCGGCCGCAACATCCTGGCGGACGAGAACCAGCCGAAGCGGAATCGCGAGATTATCCTCAGCTACGGGCTGTGGCGGCGCCGGTTCGGCGGCGATGCCGGTGTGATTGGCCGCGGCGTTGTTTGCAACGGCTACGCTTACCGAATCATTGGAGTGATGCCTCCGGGCTTCGATTTTCCGTTGCGGTTGGCAACCACGGTTCGCACCAATGCCCCTTACATGGAGTTCTGGGCGCCGAGCGATCTGACGCCGGCCAAAGATGTTGACCGCAGCGTCTCCTGGGGCGCGGTAGCGCGGCTGCGGCCGGGTGTGACGCAGGCTCAGGCACAACAGGACCTGGACGTGATCGCGAACGCGCTGGCGCGCGAATACCCACGCACGAATCGAGACCGGCGCATCGAGGCGATCCCGCTCGAGGGGCAGATACTGGGCAACTCGCGTCCCGCGCTGCTGCTGCTGATGGCGGCCGGCGGATTGTTCATGCTGATCGGCTGCGCGAATGTCGCGAATCTGCTGCTGTCGCGTTCGCTGGCGCGGCAGCGCGAGATGGTCTTGAGGCTGGCGCTCGGGGCGGCGCGGACGCGCATCGTTCGGCAGCTCATGACGGAGAGCTGCGTCGTGGCGCTGCTCGGCGGTCTACTGGGATTCCTGTTGACCGCCCTGGCATGGAAGGTGCTGCCGGCGCTGCTGCCCCAGAACATTCCGCGCCTGATTACCGCAAGCGTGGACTGGACCGTGTTCGGGTTTGTCCTCGGCGCCGCCGTTTTGAACGGCCTCGTTTTCGGCATTGTTCCCGCGCTGCGGGTCACGGCGGCCGATCCCGCCGACGGTCTGCGGGCCTCGGGCGTTCGCGGCGCTGCGGGCCCTGAACGCAACCCACTGCGGTTCGCGATCGTAATCGGCGAGGTCGCGATGACGGTGATTCTGGTTATCACCGGCGTGCAACTCGCATCCGGGTTCGTGCGCCTGATGCGTGCCGACCTCGGTTTCGAGCCGCACCACGCGCTGGCGGCGATCATCGTTCCACAGGGGCCGAATTACAGCACGCCGGAACAGCGCGCGCCGTTCTTTCGCAGGGTGCTGGATAGAGCGCGGCAGCTTCCCGATGTCGAATCCGCCGGGGTGGCGAATGCCGTTCCGTTCAGCGGTGAGAACATCGGCGCGTTTATCGGCACTCCGGATTCGCCGATTCCCGCGCAGACGCCCGCCAACACGGCCGAGTACGATTCGGTGAGCGCCGGCTATCTGCAAACGCTGCGGCTGCGCCTGATCGCGGGGCGGTGGTTCACGCCGGCGGATGAGAGCAACCCCTGCGTGGTGATGATCGACGAGAACGCCGCGCGGCGGTTCCTTCGCGGCCGTGATCCCATCGGTCAGCGGCTGTGCATCAACTGCGCCGCCGGGAAGCCGCAAGACTGGAAGCAGGTGATCGGGGTTGTCAACTCCATCCGGCGCTACTCACTCGAGGCGCCGCCGGATCCCGAGATTTACATCGCCGGCAACACGCTCGGCAATGTCGATTTCCTGGTGCTGCGCGTGAAAGGGCGCGTTACCGACGCAGCCGGTCCGTTGCGGCGCATGGTGGCCGGCATCGATCCGGGCGTTTCCGTGTATCTCGCCGCGGAAATGAGCAGCTTTATCGGCGATTCTATCGCGGACCGCCGTTTCGTTATGGCCGTTCTGGCGATTACGGCCGCGCTCGCGCTGCTTCTGGCCGCGGCGGGAGTTTACGGAGTCATGTCGTACGCCACCTCGCAGCGGACGCAGGAGATCGGAATCCGCATGGCTCTGCGCGCCACGCGAGGGAGCATTCGGGGGCTGGTGCTGCGCGAAGGATTGCTCATGGCAGGCGGCGGAATGGCGGCCGGAGTTGCCGTCGCGCTGCCCGGAACGGTTCTGTTGCGCGGAATGCTGGCCGGCATTGGGGCGGCCGACCCAGCCGGCGTTGCGGTCGCATTGGCGATTGTGACCGTGACGGCGACACTGGCGTGTCTTGCACCCGCGCGGCGGGCGACACGCGTGGACCCGATGGTCGCGCTGCGGCACGAGTAGGACGTGCGCGGATCGCGTTGCGTGGGCGATGCGAACTGTGCCATCCTTCCTGTTGGATAGCCAATGGGGGACGGCAAAGAGAAAGCCGACGTTCTTCAAGGCACCCTGGCGTTGATGGTGCTCAAGACGCTGGACGTGCTCGGTCCGCTGCACGGCTATGGAATTGCGCGGCGTATCGAGCAGATCAGCGGCGATCTCCTCAGCGTCAACCAGGGAACGCTGTATCCGGTGCTGCTGAAACTGGAGCAGGAGGGCTCCATCGCCTCCGAATGGGGACTGTCGGAGAACAACCGGAAAGCGCGGTTTTACCGGCTGACGCGAAGCGGGCGCAAACAGCTGCAGGCGGAGACGCGAGGGTGGGAGCAGACCGCTGCCATCATGGGCCGCTTCTTCGCCGCGAGAGCCGAGGATTTGAAGTAAGCGTTAGAAATCGATGGAGGCCAGCACTTCGGAAGGCTTCTTTTCAAAAGCGCGGCAGATGGCGATCAGGCTCTCGATGGACGGCAGATTGGCGCCACGCTCGATGGAGCTGATTTGCGAGACGCTCAGGCGCGTGACCGCGGCGAGGTCCTTTAACGACCAGCCGCGCTGCACGCGCAGCAGCTTGATGCGGTGTCCGAGGGTGGCGCGCAGGCGGTCCTGCGGGGTGCGACCGAGGCCGAATTTCTCCACCGCGTTCTTCAGCGTCTGCCGCAGCTGGGCGAGGGAGAACGGCTTGGACATGTAATCGAACACGCGCATTTTGAAGGTGGCGCGCATGTCCTCGAGCGAGGGATACCCGGTGACGATGATGACGCACAGGTTGGGATGGGCGGCGAGCAACTGTTCCAGGACCTTCTCGCCTTTGAACTCGCCCATTTTCATGTCCAGCAGGACGATATCCGGGAGGCGCTCTTCAACGGCGCCGAAGAACTCGTCGGGATGACCGAACGCGCGCACGCTGTAGCCGCCCTCGTCCTTCAGGGTGTCTTCAAGATAGTTGCGGAAATCGGGGTCGTCGTCCAGGACGGCGATATCCACGACACCGTTGGCTGAAGTCACATCGGTCATTGTGTAAGTATCGTTCGGGTCATCGCGAGACTAAGCAGCAGGCAGGGAAACCTCAAGGCGGGCGCCGCCCTGGGGCCGATTCGCCGCGGAAATCGTGCCTCCATGCTGGTGAACAATGCCCTCCGCGACGGTCAGGCCGAGACCCGTCCCGTGCGCGTCCAGCCGCGTGGAGACGAAAGCCTCGAAAATATCCGGCAGAACATCGGCGGGAATCCCCGGCCCGTCGTCCTCTACACTGATCGTAATCCACCTCTGGCCACTGCGCTGGGCGCTCGAAGTACGCACCACGATACTGCCGGAGGCGGGGATAGCGTTGAGCGCATTACGCAGCAGATTTACGAACACCTGCATGAGGCGATCGGCGTTGGCGTGCACGCGCGCGTCCTCCGATGCGGCGTTGATGAAGGTGGCGGTGGAAGCTTTCTCATCGATGGCCACCAGTGTCCACGATTCGTCGAGCAGAGGCCGGACGCGCACGCTCTCCATTTGCTGGCTGCGCTGGCGCGAGAAATCCACGAGCGCTTCGCTGATGCGGCGCAGGCGCTGGGTGACGCGCAGCATGCGCGCGAGGCGGTCAAGCGTGTGCGCATCGCGCGTGCTTTCCGTGAGCTTCTCGATGGAGCCCTGAAGCACCGTCAGGGGCGTGTTCAGCTCATGCGCCACGCTGGCGCTGAGCAGGCCGAGGCTGACCAGGCGGTCCTGCGACTCCAGCAGTTCATTCTTGCGCTGCAGGTCTTCGGCCGTCAGCTTTAGTTTCTGAAGGGCTTCTTCCAGTTCCAACTCCTGGCGGCGAAGCTCCAGGACGGTGGAGTTGCGCGAGCGCATGATCTGGCCGATCTCGTCGCCGGGGATTTCCGTTTCGGGGATGATTTCATGCTCGCGATCGCCGTGGAGGCTGGCTTCATCGGCGTTCAGTACCACGCGAATCGGGCGGTAGACCCAGGCGGGCATAATTGCGAGTTCGAGCAGAACCACGGCGAGGACGTAGATGGCCCCGAGGACGAGGAACAAGTACGTGCGGGCGCGGAAGAGCACATCGTGGTAAACCATCGCGGGGATCCGCAGTTTTCGGTACAGGCCGGTGCGCGGGTCCTTGCGATAGATGGTGGCCGCGGGGTTGGAGTCGCCGTCCCGGAAGGTGCTGCCGGGGTGGCGGTCGAGCCAGTTCCGGATGGCCGGTGAAAGGCCGAGCGCCTGGGCGGTGCCTTCCTGCGAGTCTTCGGTGGAGAGAGCGCGGCTGACAACGAGAAGTTCGCGCTCCTCCGCATTCTCGACCAGCTGCTCGAACATGGGCATGAGCGTGGCGTAGACGGCGCAGGTCAGCACAAGGAAAAAGAGATTGTGCAGGACCATGAGCCGGGGCCTGACCTTGAGGTCCCCAAAGCGCCGTCCAATGCTGCGGTGTGGCATCGCGCGAGCGGGCAGGTCCGCCGTAACGATTACGGTATCACGCGGTTTTCGTACCGCTTCATCAGGGCTGGAGGTTCAGCGTGGCCTTTCCCGTGGGTCCAATGTAGAGCAGTTGCAGCGAACGAATGTTCTGTGTCTTGCCGCGATAAGGGAAAAACAGCAGGCCTGCCTGCGGTAGCGCGCGGTCGCCCTGCAGCATAACCGCGGCGCGAACGTGCTGCTCCATGGCGACACGGAGGTCCATAGGCATGCGCGGCGGAGCGGTTGATGTATCCTCGCCTCCTCCGTTGATGCTCGTTTTCGGCTTGGATGACTTCGTCGGCGGCGCCCATTCCGGATCTTTCAGAGATCCACGGACGCGCTCATAGTGCTCCGGCGGGACGGCTTTTTTGCCGTTGATCTCGAGCGAGAAGTTGTCAATGGACAGCGTGGCGTGCTCGCCTGGCGGACCGAACACGGCCGCTTCGACCACTACGTAGTCGTCGCTGCTGTAGACGCCATCGGCGGTGGGAACCGAGTGCCCGTCAAAATCCGCAGCGATGCTGAGTGGACCTGCCTGAGCCACCGCCTGGTAGTCGGTTGGCGCCGATCGCGGCGGCATGCCCTTTAGTTCCTCCGCCGGCGCCTGCGGGCGTTGGGGTGTGGGGGCGTTCGCGTCCTGCGCCGGCGCGAGGGCGGCGATCAGTACGGCGAACCAGGCGGCACAAAGGAGGGACGTGGTGCGCATTTCAGTTCCAACCTAGCACAATGAGCGACTTACGATTCACTTGACAGATCGTAAGATATATCGAAAGATA
Source organism: Bryobacteraceae bacterium (assembly GCA_035653295.1). Taxonomy (GTDB): domain Bacteria; phylum Acidobacteriota; class Terriglobia; order Bryobacterales; family Bryobacteraceae; genus DASRCB01. Next base: position 6,633 of record DASRCB010000417.1, on the reverse strand, counting down.
GTATCGTAAGATATAGCGTGCGACTGTATCGCACGATAGGAGGACCTACTGATGAGAGATTCCGGGAGAGACTTCCAGGGCGCTGATTGGGCGCAGTGGGCGTTCGGTCCCTGGGGACGGCGGCGCGGCCGGTTTTTCGAAGCCGGCGAGGTGCGCCTGGCCGTTCTTTCGCTTCTGGCCGAGAACCCGCGCCACGGCTACGATCTGATGAAAGAGCTGGAAACGCGGTCGGGCGGAACGTACAAGGTTAGCGCCGGGACCATGTATCCAACGCTGCAGCAGCTCGAGGACGAAGGCCTGATCGTGTCCGAGCAGCAGGACGGCCGCCGCGTGTATCAGATCACGGCCGCTGGCCGAACTGAGCTGGAAGCGCAGAAGGCGAAGGTAGAGGAGATCTGGAAGCGCGCTGAGCGATGGGAGGACTGGGGCCGGTGGATGGGGCCGGAAGCGTTCGCGATGGCAGCCGGACCGCTCGGCAACCTGGCGAAGACCATCATGCGCGCGGTGAAGCGGAGCGGGGGGCGCAGGGAGTTCGTGGAACAGATTCGCGAGATCGTGGATCGCGCCGCGCGGGAGGTGGAAGAACTGGAAAAGCGGCTGTAAGCCGGCGACAGTTGGTTGCAATACACCAGTGCGGTGGTATTGAGCAACGGCCTGACGCCTGGCCATCGCCGTAAGCGTCTGAGCGGAAAGAAGACGCTTGCTGGCGCGCGGCATGCATTCCTCAAAATGCCTATAGCCAATGGGCATACGGGCGGAGGAAACATGAACGCTAGAGGCGGGACGGTCAAGCGGGCGCTCGGTATCGGGTGCACTTTACTCCTGGCGGTTGGGGGCATCGGAGGTACAGCATTCGGCCAGGAGGCTGGGCCGATGCTCAGTCCGCAGCAACTCGATGCGCTGGTGGCGCCGGTCGCGTTGTACCCCGACGCTTTGCTTAGCCAAGTGCTGGTGGCCTGCACGTATCCTCAGGAAGTGGCCGATGCCGGCCAGTGGCTGCAGGCGAATCGTTATCTACAGGGACAAGAGCTGATCGAAGCGGCGCAGCAGCAGAACTGGGATCCGAGCATTCAGGCTCTGGTGGCGTTTCCCGATGTGCTCGGACGCCTGAGCTCGGACATGCAATGGACCGCCGATCTCGGCAACGCTTTCCTGGCGCAGCAGGCGGACGTCATGAATGCCGTTCAGAGAATGCGCGCGCAGGCGATGGCTGCCGGACAGCTCCGTTCCAGCCCGCAGCAGACCGTCAGTACGGATATGGACGACGGCCAGACCACGATCGAAATTCAGCCGACCAACCCGGAGATGATTTACGTCCCGGACTACAACCCCGAATACATCTGGGGACCGCCGGCCTGGGGAGCGTATCCGGCGCTGTATTATCCGGGTTTCGCGTTTGGATTCCACTCCGGCATCTACATTGGCGGGTTTTTTGGCGACCTCGGATGGGGCGGGTGGGGCTGGGGGCCGAACTGGCATCGCCACGCGGTTTACGAGAACCCGTCCTTCTTCCATCGGTACGGCTTCCGCAGTGAAGGTCGCTGGGGCGATCGGGGAGAGTATGGCGGCGGTCGCGTTCAGTGGACGCATAACGGCGACCATCGAATGGGGGCATCGTATTCGCATCCCACAGCGGGCTACGGGTCGGGCGGCAGCTATGGCGGGCGAGCGAGCTTCGGTGGAGCATTCAGTTCGCACCCCATCAATGGCGGCGCGTATCGGACGGCTCCGTCGTATGGCGGACTGCGAAACGCGCCCTCAAATGGAGGCAACATGTACCGGCCAGCGCCTCCGGCCTATGGCGGCATGCGCAGTGGACCGACCTATCGTCCGGCGCCGGTCCCTGGCGCTAATGTATATCGGCAAGCGCCCGCGTATCGCGCCCCGGCGTTCAATGGGAACGCGTATCGACCGGCGCCCGCTCCGGCGTACCGCTCTGCTCCGGCGTTCAGTCCCAATGTGTATCGGCAAGCGCCCCCGTATCGCGCGCCGGCATTCAACGGGAACGCGTATCGACCGGCGCCCGCTCCGGCGTACCGCTCTGCTCCGGCGTACAACGGCAATGCATATCGGTCCGCTCCCTCGTTCGGCGGGATGCGCTCGGCGCCGCCTTCTCGTCCGGCACCGTCGTTCGGCGGCGGCCAGCGCGATGGCGGCGGAGGCGGCTTCCGTTCGAGTGGTGGCGGATTCCGCGGCGGGAGACGCTAACCGGAGGCATGATGGGCCGCAGATGAACGCCAATGAACGCTGATCAGCGTTCATCTGGTTCATCTGCGGCTTGCAATTGTTTGCACGCGGGCGTGCAGCGCGTCCGCGGCGTCGGCGCACAGCACCGCCGCATGTTGCGATTCGGCTGCGAGCCCGCCAACGGCAAACGCGACGCGCGACGCGTCCACCGCCGGCAGTTCTTCTACCGCGATTCCCCGAAGCATTTCGGTCAGGGCTGACCCGCAGCCAATCGAGGCCGTGCAGCCGCGCACCTTATAACGCGCTTGCACCACGCGGCCATTCTCGATGAGCGCGCTAAGGCGCAGCACATCGCCGCAGGCCGGGTTCTCGACCTCAATGACGACTGCGGGTTCGGGCAGCTCACCCACGTTGCGCGGGTTCTGGAAATGTTCGAGGAGGCGCTCAGAAAACATGGTCACCAACCCACGGGCTTTCCGGCATTCTGCTGATCGAGCCACTTCTGCAGCGGAGCGAAGTAATCGAGAATGGCGGTGGCATCCATGCGCCGCTGGCCTGTCAGCGTGTACAGCGCGTCGGGCCACGGGCGGCTCGCACCCATTTCGAGCATCGCGTTCAGGCGACGGCCCGCTTCCTGATTGCCGTAAATAGAGCAGCGGTTCAGGGGGCCGGTGCATCCGGCGGTCTGCGCCAGGGCGCGATGGAACTGGAACTGGAGAATGTCGGCGATGAAATAACGCATGTAGGGCATGTTGGCCGCGATGTGATATTTGGCGCCGGGGTCAAAATCGGCTTCGCTGCGCGGCACGGGAGGCGCGATGCCCTGGTATTTCAGCCGCAGATCCCACCAGGCCTGGTTGTAGCGTTCCGGCGGAATGCGTCCGGAGAACACGTCCCAACGGTAGCGATCGATGAGGAGTCCGAACGGCAGGAAGGCCACTTTCTCGAGAGCCTTGTTCAACAGAAGGCCGATGTCCTTCGAAGGCGGCGGCGCGGCGTCGAGGAGGCCGATCTTCACCAGGTACTCGGGCGTGACCGACAGCGCGATCGTGTCGCCGATGGCTTCGTGGAACCCGTCGTTGGCGCTGTCGCGGAACAGGAACGGCTGCTTGTCGTAGGCGCGCTGGTAGAAGTTGTGGCCGAGCTCGTGGTGAATGGTGGTGAAGTCTTCAGCGGTGATGTCGATGCACAGCTTCAGCCGGACATCACCTTTCAGGTCAATGTCCCAAGCGGAGGCATGGCAGACGACCTCACGATCACGCGGCTTGACGAGCAGCGAGCGCTCCCAGAAGGTCTGCGGCAGAGGCGCGAAGCCGAGCGAGGTGAAGAAGCGTTCGCCGTAGTGGACCATCTGCAGGGCGTCGATATGGCGTGATTTCAGGATCTTCGTGAGGTCGTAACCGGGATCGGCGTCGGCGGGCGCGACGAGCGGATAGATGTTCTCCCACTCCTGGGCCCACATATTACCGAGCAGGTCGGCCGGGATTGGACCATTAGAGGGCACGAGATCGCCATATTTTTCGTGCAGCCGGCTCCGCACGTAAGCATGAAGCGACAGGTACAACGGCCGCACCTGCTGCCACAGGCGCTCAATCTCCGCGTCGAAATCGCGAGGGGCCATGTCGTACTTCGACTGCCACATGGAGCCGGTGTCGGCGAAACCAAGGTCGCGGGCGCCCTTGTTGGCCAGTTCCACGTAGCGCTGGAACGGCTTGCGAATGGGCGGGGCGATGGCGTGCCAGCCGACCCACGCCTCCTTCAGCTGTTCCGGATCGCGGCTGTTGGCCATGATGCGGGTGAGGTCTTCGATATCGAGGCATCCGGACTTGCCGGGTGGGCAGTACTTTCCCTTGCCGTAGGCGCCTTCCATGCCGCTGACAATGCGCGTGAGCTCGTTCGCCTCAGCGGGATCGGCGGGAGTGGCAATGGTGAGCGACAGCTTCAGCAATTTGAATTTACGCGCGAGATCCTCGGGCAGAGACAACCCTTCGTACGGCGTGGAATGTTTTACGAAATCCACCGTTGCGCCGATCAGTTTTTCATCGGCCGCAGCGGCGAGAATTTCCGTGTCATCGGTGATGTACGTCGATTTCACCCAGTCGGCGCGATTGCTGGCGATGGCATGCTCGGCCAGCACGGATTCCACCTTGTCCATGAACCGGCGGGCATCATCGATCCCGGCGGTTGCCGCGCCGAGAACTGCGGCGCCAGCGGCAAGCATGATGCAGACTGCTGTGGGCTTGCGCATCTGTTTCACCATACACCTCGGCAGGCTTCGATATAATTTGCCCGTTCCGGAAGTGAAGGAGGATGGATGGGCTCATTCGATGGGCGCCGCGGTTTCCTGCGGCGGATTCCAGGATTCGCCGCGCTCGCGGCGGCTTCGTCGGCCGCGGCCGACGCGCAGCCGCAGGCCGGGCCGGCGCGGGATAGCATGCTGCCGGCCTACGCGCGGGCGCAGAACTACCGGTCGCTGAAGCAATCCACGTACGACCGAACCGGCGGCAACGACGATTATCGCCGCATCGATCCCGGCGGCACGCTGGAGGTGTTCAATGCGCAGGGGTCCGGGATCATTACCCACGTGTGGTTCACCATCGCCGCCCGAAGCCCGAATCATCTGAAGGAGCTGGTGCTCCGTGCCTGGTGGGACGGCCGCGACAAGCCGAGCGTGGAGGCCCCGATCGGAGATTTCTTCGGCCTGAACCTGGGGCAATACGTGCTGTACGAGTCGGCGTGGCTGGCGTGCTCGCCAGGCAAATCGCTGAACTGCTACTTCGCGATGCCGTATCGGCGATCGGCGCGCATGACCGTAGAGAATCAGGGTCGCGAGCGTGTGGATGCGTTCTATTCGAACATCGATTATCAGGAGACCGCCGTACCTGAGGATGCGCTGTACTTTCATGCGCAGTACCGGCAGGCGGCGCCGTGCGTGCCCGCGCCGGAGGAGCACAACCTGGACGGCCGCAACAACTACGTTTTTTGTGAGGCGCGCGGACGCGGGCATTTGATGGGCGTCACCTGGGGCGTGCTGCAGAATGCCGAAGGATGGTGGGGCGAAGGCGATGAGATGATCTTTGTCGATGACGAGAAGAAGCCGGTCATCAACGGAACCGGGTCGGAGGACTACCTCCTGTGCAGCTGGGACTTCGGCGGGCGCGACAGCTCCGTGGCGTTCTCCCATCGTTTTTACGGCGCGCCGCTGATCGCCGCCGCGGAGCGCACCGGAGGCCGATATCAGGTGTATCGCTGGCACGGGGACAATCCAGTGACCTTTACGCGTTACCTGAAGCACACCATCGAGCATGGGCACGGTAACGATCGCGGTGACAATTTCTTCTCCGTCGGGTATTGGTATCAAAGCGAACCGTACACCGAATTTCCTGCCCTGCCGCCCGTTGCAGAGCGGATTCCAACCGTGAGGACAAGATCATGAAAATCGCGATCGCGGCGGTGGCCACGGCGCTCGTGCTGGGCGCGGCATCCGATGGCAGCGCATTTCGTTACTGGTCCGCGGCCCAGTTATCGTCGGAGCAGGCGAAGCTCGGAACCAATCCGAAAGGCGGCTTCGAAACCCTGGCCGACTTCGGCACGCACAACATCATGCTCGCGGTGCGGCACGGCAATGGACAGGCAGAGTGGCACGAGAAGATGGCGGACGTCTTCGTCGCGCGATCGGGCACGGCGACCGTGGTGGTCGGAGGCGAGATGGTGGACGGTAAGACGACTGCACCCGGGGAGATGCGCGGGTCGTCGATTCGCGGCGGAGAGCGGCAGGCCCTCGCGCCGGGCGATGCCATGCACATTCCGGCGAAGACGCCGCACCAGATTCTGATGAAGGACGGGGATACCTTCAGTTACTTCGTGGTCAAGGCGCAGGAATAGATTTCTTCGCCTCGGCAACTGCGGCCGACAGCGAACCCGCGCGCGTGCGAGTTCTGGCGCGGGCTGCTAACCCAGATAGAACAGACTCAGCCGCGGCAGTCCGGCGTCCTCGAGTACGCGGCGGTCGAGATACTGCTTCTCCAGCATGGCGAGCTGCTGGGCGTTCATCCTGCCGCGCCAGGGTTTGAGCTGGTTATCGAGATCGCGGCGGATGCGGAACAGATCGTTTTCGGTCTGGCCGGCGCGAGCGATGGCGATCATCTTGTCCTCCAGGGCGGTGAGGCGCTGCTCGGTTTGCTCGAGATCGGCGTATGTGGCATCGAAATCCTCGAGCATGCGGTCGAGTGAGCCGGCGATGTCGGGGAAGCCTTCCTTCGCCAGCAGGACGTCGCGATTACGCTGGAAGAAATCGCGGATTTCGTCGCGGCTGAACGGGGACGCGGTTTCGCGGCGCGAGGCGGCGGCTTCGGTCGTGCCGGCCATCAGCTCGGCTTCCTGCATCACGGCCTGGGCGCAGTACGCCAGGGAGTTGACCATCTGGGTGCGTTTCTTCTTCGTCCG
>DASRCB010000416.1:0-10351 GCA_035653295.1 Bryobacteraceae bacterium | reverse complement strand
CGCGAGGAAAGTGATGCGGTCGCGGCGCAGCAGTTCGTGCATCCGTTTGGCGTTGGCGCCGGAGCGCTCTCCGAAGGTGGCCACGAGTTCGGGCAGCGAATCCATTCCTGTGGGTGCTTATCGGCAAGCGCCGCGTTAGTGTGAATGGACGCCGGAAGCATCGAGGGCGGGTTTCGGCGACGAGCATATCGAGCACGGATGAGCCGCGTATCGAGCGGCCTTCGAACGTAGTCATAGCCCCGGCGCTTACCGTTGCGAGTGAGCCGTTGTCAGCCGCACCACAACGGCCGCGATCGCTGCCACCGTCAGCCCCGCGACGGCATCAACCGAGTAATGATAACGGCCGTAGACGGTGGCCACAGCTACGCTGCAGGCGTAAGCAAACATCCCCCAGCCGGCCCATTTCTTTCCGGGGAGGTAGAGCAGCAGCGCGAAAGCGGCGGAGAATGCGGACGACACGTGTGCGCTTGGGAAGACACTGGAGTGAATTCCAGCGCCGCTGACGATCCACAGATTGAAGCGGCGCACCGGGGTGACGATGGTGGGAACGAGATCGGTGAACAGAACGCGTGGAGGATCGGATGGGAAGAACGGGAACATTGCGTAGGCCAGCAGGGTTCCCGTCAGATAGACGGTCAGCACGCGACCGGCGGCATCGCGGCGGCGGGCCGCGTAGACCACCCACATCATGATGAAGCCGGTAGCGTATACGAAGAGGTAGCAGAGTTCGAGATACAGGGACAATGGCCAGCCCGCCGCCTCGATTGCGCCCCGGAGGCCGTAGTGGCCGAGAAGCGCGCGATCGATGGTCTGCCAGCCGGTCTCGAGCGAATGAGCCGAATGCGGCCGCGTGAACCAGTTCATCTCGCGGTAGGCGATGATGACCAGTCCGAGAGGAACCCAGTCCCGCGCGACGCCGTGGCGGTCGATGCGAATGAGCAGGGCAATCAATGCTGCCACCGCCACAAGCACCAAGACCGTCCAAACCACGTGCGGCAGGCGCATGATACCGGCCAGCGCCGCCGTGTATATGAAGTAGCAGAGGAAAATGATCTCCGGCGGGCGCAGCGCGCGGGCGTGTTTCAATTGGCGAGAATAGCACCATGCGCCAACGCCTGGCGGACGCGGAGGAGCAGCTTGCGCGGCTGCGCCGTCTGTGCTCCGGCCTCCCGCAAACCACCGAGAAGCTGTCGCACGGCGAGCCCACGTTCTTCAATGGCAAGCGGGTATACGCCATGTTCGACAACAACCACCACGGGGATGGGCACGTTGCCGTCTGGGTTCCTGCCGCTCCCGGCGTTCAAGAGAATCTGGTCGCGACGCGGCCGCGCGTCTTCTTCAGGCCGCCTTACGTGGGCGTGCGTGGCTGGGTCGGTATCGAGCTAGACCGGATCGATGACGAAGAATTGCTCGAGTACCTGTCGCAGGCCTGGCGCCTGGTCGGACCGAAAAAGAAGCTACTTCGCTGAGTCGTCCTTCTTTAAAGAGGGCGGTCGCCGATACACCGTTTGGAAGTCGGGTTTCGAGCCGAAGCTGTAGCTGGTGTTTGTGGAACTGGACGGGCCGCCGGGGTGGCCCAGCGGACTTGGCCTTTGGCCTTCCGGGCCGTGGTCCTCGGTTGTGATCTGTTTGGTAACGGCCGGACCTGTGGGTTTCGACCGGCAATCGATGCGGTCGATATCGTCGCGCTGAATGGCAATCTCTTCGTTTTTAACCACTACGACGATGTTGTCGTCGTTGGCCTGATCGAGCACGGCCATTACCGGCTTCATCGACCCTTTGCGAAAAATGCGCAGCTCAGACCCGGTTTTGAGGTCTTTGACCTTGCCCCAGGGGTCATTAGCGGCGAACAGGGCGGCCACCGTAAGCAGCAGCACCAATGCGGCTCTCATACCTGATACGATACTCCCGAACCGCAATCTCTCACCTCACGTTGTAATAAACGGACGCAAACCCTGTCTTTAGTGGCGAGAAGGGAGGCGCCCACTGCAACCTGCAATTCAGGAGGCGATCGTGCCGGAAAGCGGCGGCGAGCTCGACGCGATCTTCGAAGCGCACCACGGGCTCGTGTTCCGCACGGCGTACCGGCTGACCGGCAACGCGGCGGATGCTGAAGACGTGCTGCAAACGGTATTCCTGCGGCTGTTGCGCCGGGAACAGAGCAGCGGCCCCATGGAGAACCCCGAGAGCTATCTTCGGCGGGCGGCGATCAACGTGTCGCTGGACCTGATCCGTTCCGGGCGAAGCGATCGCAGCGTGCCGCTGAGCGAAGCCCCGGCTCTGGCGGCCGAACAGGAGCCGCGCGAGCTGCGAATGGCTCTGATTCGCGCCGTTGCGGCGCTGAGCCCGAGAGAGGCGGAGGTTTTCGCTCTCCGCTTTTTCGAGGACCTGAGTAATAAGGAGATCGCCCGGGCGCTGGGCATCTCGCAGGTGCATGTGGCGGTGGTTCTGCATCGGGCCCGAACGCAGATTCGCGGCGAGCTGGAGCGGGCGCCGCTCGGGAGCGTTCCTCTCAATGCTCAACGGAGCGTACCAGTTTCAAGGAGACAGGCGCAATGAAAAACGATCTGTTCGACCGCGCTGTTGCAGAAGTCCGCGGCGAGTCGCCCGACCCGTCCGTGGTCGAGGCCGCCGCAGCCCGCGTGCGCGCTCGCATTCTGACCCCGGCAGCTACGGACGCGGGGCTACACCAGATCCGCGGCTGCGCCGATTTCCAGTTTCTGATCGCAGGCTACCTGGCCGGCCGGCTGACGCCGGCGAGGCGCCTGCTGCTCGAGGATCATATTCATTCGTGTGTCCACTGCCGGCACGCGTTCGAATACGCGAAAACCGGCAAGCTACGAACGCTGCCTCGTCCGGTGCTGGTGGAAAAGCGCCTCGAACCGCGCTGGAAATGGGCGGTGGCGGCGGTTCTGGCGCTCGGCGCGAGCGTCACCGGCTGGGGCGTGTACCGCGGACTCGCGCCGACGGGTGGGATCCGGGCAACGGTTCAAAGCGTCAGCGGCATCCTGTACGCAGTCGGCGATACTGAAACTGCTCCAGCGTTCGCCGGGTTCCAGATTGGCGAGCATCAGTCCGTGCGCACCTTCGAGAATTCGGATGCGACCCTGCGGTTGAACGACGGGTCGGAAGTGGAGATGGCGTCGCGGTCCGAGATCTGGATCGGTCGCACGGCGCAGGACAACACCATTCACCTGACGCGAGGATCCATCATCGTGCACGCGGCGAAGCAGAAAAAGGGCGAGCTGCACGTGGCCACAGCGCAGTGCCGTGTCTCGGTGAAGGGTACGATTTTCGCGGTTACCGAGGGCACGAAGGGCTCGCGGGTGTCGGTGGTACAGGGCTCGGTTCTGTTGCAGGAGGGCGGCCTTCAGCGGCTTCTGAAGCCCGGGGAACAAGCCACAACGAACCCCGCCGTGGCGCGCACCAGCGTGCAGGACGACATCTCGTGGAGCCGCAACTCAGCGGAGTATTTGTCGCTGCTGGGCGAGTTTAGCGATATGGCGAAGCAACTGGCGCAGGTGCAGCAACCGGGTCTCCGGTACAGCTCCAAACTGGCCCAGCTCGCGCCGCCGAATACGGTGGTGTACGCCGCGATTCCGAATATCGGTCCCCTCGTTACGCAAGCGAATCAGATCTTCGACCAGCACTTGCAAACGAGTCAGGTGCTGGCGACCTGGTGGAATGAGCATCACACGGCGGACGGCCCCAGTCTGGATGAAATCGTTCAGAAGCTTCGAAGCTTCACCGATTATCTGGGCAATGAGGTCGCTCTCGCGGTGACGCTGGATGACAAAACGAAAGCGGCAGTGCCGCTGGTGATGGCTGAAGTGACGCGCCAGGGCCTGGCGGATTACTTACAGCAGCTTGCGGCCGGCAGTGGTAAGAACGGCTTGCAGGTGATCACGAAGCTGCCCGATTCGCCATCGGATTCGACGTCGAAGATTCTGTATGCGTATGTCAGCGGGAATTTCCTGTTTGTCTCCCCATCCATGGCGCTTTTGGCACAGGCCGATGCCGCGGCGAAGGGTAATGGCCCCGAGGGCGATTATCGGCTCTACGGGCGCATCCAACAGGCCTACCAGGCCGGCGTGGGCTGGCTACTGGCAGCCGATATGGAACAAATTCGCGAAACATCCGTACCCATGCAGGGGAGCACGCGGCGATTTGAGCGACGGCATGCCGCCATGTCCACCGGAATCGAGAATCTTGAAAGCGTGGTGCTGGAGCGCAAAGAGGTGAATGGAACCGCCCGAAATGCAGCGGCGATCCGCTTCGAGGGAGGGCGTAGCGGGATGGCGGCGTGGCTTGCGGCGCCGGCCCCGATTGGCTCCCTGGATTTCGTGTCGCCGGATGCGGGGATGGTGACCGCGGCCGCGATCAAGGATCACGGCGCGATTCTGTGGGATATGCTGAACACGGCGGAAAACGCCAACCCGGACTTCAAGGCGCATATCCAGGCATTCGAAAACCGAAATGGCATGCCGGTTTTCGGAACTCTGGCCAACTCTCTGGGCGGGGACTTCACGTTTGCGATCGACGGCGCGCTGCTGCCCATCCCGAGCTGGAAGCTGGCGATCGAAGTTTATAATCCGACCAACTGCGAGTGGGCGATCGAGCAGATCGTCAATGGGCTGAACAGCGAGCCAAACGTGACGAAGAAGCTGGTGCTGCAGAAGTCCGAAAGCAACGGTCGAACCTACTACTCGATTACCGCGGGCGACATTCCGCTTAGCATTAACTATACGTTCGTGGATAATTATCTGCTGGCCGGGGCCAGCCAGGACGTGCTGGCGCAGGCGATTCAGAATCGTAATACCGGATACACGCTGACGCGGTCGAGCACGTTCACCTCGCAGTTCCCAAGCGACGGTAATCTGAACTTCTCGGGTCTGCTCTATTACAATGCCGGTCCGGCGCTGAGCGCGGCATCGGCGGGGCTCAGCGCGACGAATCTGGTAACGCCGCAACAGAAGGCCGCCATCGCCTCGCTCGCCGCGAACAGCAAGCCGGGCATGGTCTACGCCTACGGACAACCGGACCAGATTCTGGTCTCGAGCACCGGGGGGTTCTTTGGTCTGAACCTGGACACGTTGTCGTTGCCCGCGGCGATACAGTCCACGCTCGCAAACCAGTTACGAATAGGAGCAGTGCACTTGAAGTGACGCCTGTCATTGAGTTAGACAAACTGGCGGTCCGCTTCGGCAAGCGCGACATCCTGAAGGACCTTACCTGCTCTCTGTCCGGCCGCAGCATCGGTTTGCTGGGGCCGAACGGGGCAGGGAAGAGCACCCTCATCAATACTCTGCTTGGCTTTTACGAACCCGCGCACGGGAACGCGCGGGTTCTTGGTTTTGATGTGCGGCGTGAGCAGCGTCAGATCCGGACCGCGGTCGGATATATGCCGGAGAACGACGCGCTGATTGCCAACATGAGCGGAGTGGCGTTCATTCGCCTCATGGGCGAGCTGTCCGGCCTGCCTTCGGAAGCGGCGCTGGAGCGCGCGCACGAGGCGCTCTTTTATGTCGGCCTCGGAGAGGCGCGATACCGCAAACTGGGGACTTACTCTCTGGGTATGCGCCAGCTCGCCAAACTGGCGCAGGCGATCGTCCACGGGCCGCGGCTATTGATCCTCGACGAGCCCACAAACGGTCTCGACCCGCCCGCACGGCAGCGCATGATCCGGCTTGTTCGAGAGATGAAAGACACGCATCAGATGCAGATCGTGCTTTGCTCGCATCTGCTGCGCGACGTGGAGGAATCCTGCGAAGAGGTGCTGATTCTGAAGGACGGCCGCATTGTCCATTACGCGAACCTGGAGCAGGAGCGCAGGGCAAACAAGCGCTTTGTGGAGATCGAGGCCCTGGGCGACGAGGCCGTGTTCGCCGACGCGCTGGCGACGCTGGGATGTGAGTGCGCGACGGGTGGCGGCGGACGGTTCCGGCTGGTGCTCTCGGATAATATCGAGATCCGCGATATTTACCGCATCGCCGCGGACCACGACATCCAGCTGCGCCGCCTCAACTATCGCCGGGACTCACTGGAGGACATTTTCCTGCGCGCGATGAACGGCAGCGGCTCAGAGGCGGCCCCCGAAACCGTGGAGGTTTCCAATGGCCATTTATAAACGCGGGTACCGCGCCTATTCGGGTCCGCTGACGCCGACGTGGTCGCGGTTTCTCGTGGTCAGCCGGTACGCGTGGAACGGGCTGTTCCGTTCGCGCCTGCTGACTGCGTTTTTCGTGATCTGTTTTTTCTATCCCGTCGGCGCCATTACTACGCTGTACATCAATCACAGTCCAAGCGTGCTTTCGACCTTCCACCTGGAGGGTTCGCTGTTTGAAGTTACGGGCAAGTTCTTCTTTATCTTCATGATCGTGCAGGGCGGCCTGGCGTTCTTTTTGGCGACCTTCGTGGGGCCGGGACTGGTCTCGCCCGATCTGGCGAATCGCGCGCTGCCATTGTATCTGTGCCGCCCATTTTCGCGCACAGAATATGTGTTGGGAAAGATGACAACGCAGGTGGTGTTGCTGTCGCTTGTAACGTGGGTCCCCGGACTGGTGCTGTATCTGGTGCAGTCCAGCCTCGCGGGCGGCGGCTGGATGTGGGAAAACCTGTGGATCGCGCGGGCGATGATACTCGGCTCGCTGATCTGGATTCTGGTGCTTTCGCTGCTCGCGCTGGCGCTGTCGGCGTGGGTGAAATGGAAGATCGCGGCCGCGGCGCTGATGCTGGGAATCGTCTTCATCGGGGCCGGGTTCGGGCACGCCATCGATGCCATCCTTCGCACCACCAAGGGCTCGCTCCTGGATATCGGCAATTGCGTAACGGCGATCTGGTGCAGTCTTTTTCGCGTGGAGAATACGGTTTCAATCAGCGCCGGCGAGGCGTGGGTGTCGCTGCTGATCATTTCCGCGGTGTGTCTGTGGCTGCTTTCGAAGAAGCTCCGCGCATATGAGGTGGTGAGATGAACGGCGCCACCAGCCGCCGTATCGTTTTCGAGGACGTCTCGAAGTTCTACGGTGACGTGCTGGGGGTAAACCGCGTAAACCTGGCGATCCCACCCGGCATCACGAGCCTGGTGGGCCCCAACGGATCCGGAAAAACGACGCTGATGAATCTGCTGACAGGTCTGATTCGGCCTACGCGCGGCAGCATTCGGGTGTTCGGGATGACCGCATCGGACCCGGAGCGGTTCTTTCGCGAGGTCGGCTACTGCACGCAGTTTGACAGCTTCCCGCGCGGGATCACCGGCTATCAGTTCGTTTACTCGTTTCTCCGGCTGTACGGATCCCGGCACTCTGAAGCCGAGGAACTGACGTGGCGGGCCATCGAGCGCGTCAGCCTGGTCGAGGCCGCGCACCGGAAGATCGCCGGATACAGCAAGGGCATGCGCCAGCGCATCAAACTGGCGCAGTCAATCTGCCACGGTCCTTCCGTGCTGGTGCTGGATGAACCGCTGAACGGTCTTGACCCGCTGGTGCGCGCCGAAACCATAGCGCTGTTCAAGGCGCTGGCCCAGGACGGTATGCACGTAATTATCTCCAGCCACATTCTGCACGAAGTGGACGCGATCTCCGACCAGGTAATCCTTCTGAGCAGCGGATATGTTGTCGCGGAGGGGGAGATTCGAGGCGTGCGCGACGAGATTCAGGATCATCCCATGCAGATCATGGTCCGCTGCAACAAACCGGCGGAGCTTGCGGCGCGCCTCTTCGAGAGACAGGACGTGGTGGAGGCGCGAGTACACGGCGACGGGCGGGGCATTCTTCTGAAGACCCGCGATCCGGAGAAGTTTTACCTTATGTTGAATCGGATTGCGCTGAACGGGATCGCGATCGAGTCTGTGGCGCCGGCGGACGATGACGTGAATTCCGTTTATGAATACCTGATCGGGTCGGAGGAGCCGACGAAATGACCATGCTGCATCTGTCCCAGGCGCTGGCCGTCCTGCGGCTCGAATGGAAGAAGTCGTTCTTCTCCAAGCGGGGACTGTGGATCTACCTGTTGGCCGGCATGCCTATCGTGCTCTTCGCGGGGCACACGATCGTACAGCTGGAAACGGGGCGGCCGTGCGACATCGGGCTGGATACGACCATCTTCGCCACTGTGTTCCAGGTCTTCTATCTGCGGCTACTCGTTTTCTTCGGCTGCGTGGGCATCTTCATGAACCTGTTTCGGGGCGAGGTGCTGGACAAAAGCCTGCATTACTACTTTCTTGCGCCGGTGCGCCGCGAGGTCATTCTGGCGGGGAAGTTCGCCGCGGGCCTGATCGCGGCAGTCGTCATTTTCACTGCCAGCACTTTCATCCAGTTCGCGAGTTTGTACGCGCATTTCGATGCTGGGACGGTTCGCGATTATCTTGTGCACGGCCACGGACTGATGCACCTGACGGCATATCTCGGAGTAACTGCATTAGCTTGTCTGGGCTACGGAAGCGTGTTTCTGACCGCCGGCATTCGGTACCGCAACCCGATCATCCCGGCAGCGGTGATTTTGGTATGGGAGGGCATTAACGGCTTTCTCCCTGCGTTGCTGCAGAAGTTCAGCATCATTTACTACCTGAAATCGCTGTGCCCTCTGGAGATCTCCCCTGACGTGCCGAAGTTCTTCGCGCTTCTGGTTGTGAACGCGGAGCCAATGTCTGGCGTCGTCGCGGTCCCGGGCTTGATTCTGGTGTCCACTGCGATCCTTCTGGCCGGCGCGTGGCAGCTGCGGCGAACCGAGATCAACTACGCGACGGAATAAGCACCGAGACCGCCGGCTCTGAGTACGGCCGAATCAATCTGACAGGACCCAGCATTCAGCCGCGAACACTCCTGAACGGGGCGCGTGAGCTGTGGTCCGCCGATCGAAACATTCCAGCTTCATACGAGTCCAACTGAACGGTCAAAGTGACACGGACCGTTACAGATGCGCACTAGGCTCCAGACGAACGCGGCGTTATTGCCTGCCGCGCTCGCCATTGCAACGGTGGCGCTGATTGGCTTTGCCTGCAGCAGGGCGCCGGCGGAGACACAGGTCATGCGGCCTGCTGCGTACACCGCGCCTGTGGGGACCAACCCGCCCGCTGACGACGGCCAGTGGGCCATGCCGGCTAAAGATTACGGTAATACGCGGTACAGCCAGCTGGATCAGATTACTCCCGCGAACGTCAAAAACCTGCAGGTAGCCTGGACTTTTTCCACTGGCATGACCCGCGGACATGAGGCAGCCCCGCTGGTCATCGGCGACACTATGTTTGTCGTTACGCCCTTTCCCAATTACATCTACGCACTGGACCTGAAGAACAAGGGCCACATGAAGTGGACTTACAAGCCCGTAGTCCAGCAGGCGGCTGAAGGCGTGGCATGCTGCGACGTCGTGAACCGCGGAGCTGTGTACTACAACGGCCGCCTGTACTACAACACACTCGACGACCACACCGTCGCCGTCGACGCGCAGAACGGACAGCAGGTGTGGTCTACGCAACTCGGAGACATTAGTAAGGGCGAGACCATCACTATGGCTCCCCTGCTGGTGAAGGGCAAGGTTCTGGTCGGCGACAGCGGCGGTGAAATGGGCGTCCGTGGCTGGCTGACAGCGGTGGATGCAGATACGGGCAAGATCGCATGGCGGGCCTGGAGCACCGGTCCCGATAAGGACGTCCTGATCGGGCCCAACTTCAAGCCATTCTATGCTGAGGATCGCGGCAAGGATTTGGGCGTGTCCACCTGGCCCGGCGATCACTGGAAGATCGGTGGCGGGACTGTGTGGGGCTGGATCTCGTATGACCCGCAACTGGACCTGATTTATTACGGCACGGCCAATCCCGGACCCTGGAACCCGGACGTTCGGCCGGGCGACAACAAATGGACATGCAGCCTCTTTGCCCGCCGGCCCGATACCGGAGAGGCTGTGTGGGCGTATCAGATCGGTCCGCATGACGATTATGATTACGACGGCGTTAATGAGAACGTGCTCGTTGACCTGAATATCAACGGCCAGAACCGGAAAACGCTGCTTCATCCCGATCGCGATGGGTACATGTACGTCATGGACCGAACCAAGGGCGAGGTGCTCAGCGCCGGCGCTTTCGGATTCGTTAATACCTCGACAGGCGTGGATCTGAAAACCGGCCATTTGCAGATGGTGAAGGACAAAGCTCCGGGATTCGGCAAGACCGTTCGCGACATCTGTCCGGCTTCACCGGGCGCCAAGGACTGGCAGCCATCGGCTTACTCGTTCCACACCGGGCTGCTGTACATACCGCATAACAACCTTTGCCAGGAAGTGCAGTCAACAGACGCCAATTACATCATGGGCACGCCATATGTAGGCGCGAATGTGAGAATGTATGCGGGCCCGGGCG
>DASRCB010000415.1:0-15982 GCA_035653295.1 Bryobacteraceae bacterium | reverse complement strand
GGTATGCATTGGCGCTTGTCGGCAATGTCGCGCTGTTCTGCAGATAGCCGGCGACGTAAATGTTTGCCGAGCCGTCCAGCGCGAGCCGCAGGGGAACGACGGTGCCGGTTCCGACGATGGTCGTGAACAACACGCCCCCAGTCGCGTTGAGCTTGGTCACATACATTCCGCTGCTCACGTTGTAATAGCCGGCCACATAACTGTTTCCGGAATTGTCGGCGGCAATTGCGCTTACGAAGGCGTTCGGGAGGTACTCCGAGAAGCTCAGAGCGGGTACGACGACGGGGTCGATGACCAGCGGGCGGCGGTGGTCGTAGTTGCCCAGATCAAAAGCGAGGATGATGGGCGCTCCGGCCTCGCCGCGCTCGATCTGATATCTGGCCTCAACCTGATCCCGGCGCGCGCCGTCGTTCGAAATCTGATAGGCGACCGGCTTCAGAATCCGCAGTTCCTCGTTGCCGAGCCGAAGCGCGAGATCGCCGTTGCTGTCCAGCCTGGAATCATCCATCCCCGACAGCCGCAGACGGACCTGGCGAGCATCCGCGCCCGCCTGCACACGGAAGTCGTATTCCAGCCGGCTCGGGTTGCCGTAGAAGATACTGTCCACTCCCGGGTACAGGCCCTTATACAGTACGCGCTCGTAAGTCGGGACGCCGGTGACCCATGTCTCCCGACTTCTCGCCGGAAAGTAATTCACTTTCCCCGGCAGCAGGTTTTCGCCCTCGACCCGAACGTCGCCGGCGGCGTTCAGTACCTCCGCGGTGAGCGATCGTTCGTTCTCACGGCCAAATCGCAACCGCACCGCTGCCCGTTCGAGCTCCAGGGAAAAGCCCGCTCCATGGGCGAGAAACTCCACTGGCGATTGGCTTTGGCCCAGATTCCGCTCGAAGCTCAGAGGCGCTCGCACCATGGAGACCTGCAGTGGCGACGGGTCAGTCGGCGCCGGCGTCTGCGGCGAAATGTCCGAGGCGGTGGCGCCGTTTGCCGCCTGAACTGACAGCAGCAGGCCAGCGCACACGGCGACGGCGGCGAACGAGCGGGGGATTCGGTTCATGCAATGTCCTTTGGGCATACTACGAGCGCGATAACGGAGGCGGATGGGCTGACAACGGTTGTACTGGAAGTACTAATCCAGTGCGCCCGGACTTATCGCCCGATGCAACGCGTTGGGTCCCGCCGATATGCGGTCGAGCGCGCGGGGCAGAGTCGGGGGTCAATGGACCCGCGGCTACGGACGCCGCCAGCGACGGGAAACTCCGAAAGCAGGTTCGAAGCCTTAAGCGACTACCGAAATGCACTTCACGGAGTCTCTCCTCAAACCCGGACAGGAGTCATGACGAAAGTCTCCAATTTCCTTGAAATGCGCCTGTTACGCGGGTTACCGCGGCGGCGGCATACGTTTCAGCAAAATCAGAGCGTTCCGTCATGACTTGCCCCGGACCGGCGGTCATGCTACGAGGCAGGATGAAGCGCATCAGGAAGATCGCGGTCACTCTGACCCGCCGGCGGGTGGTACTGGTTCAGCCGCAGTCAGCTTCGGATGCGAAACCGCCGCCCGCCGAAGTCGAGGAGGTGAAATCAAAGGCTGCCGCTGCCCAGGCTGCTCCAGGACCAGCGAAGCCGTGCTAAGATTCTCCGAACGAGCGACAGCATGCGCGGGCCGACCGGCAGGATCTACATCCTCGACGGCGTCGAAATCGACACCGGTGTGGTCGTGCTCCGCCGCGGCGGCGAGGAGCGAGCGCTGCGGCCCAAGACGTTTCGCCTGCTGGTTTACCTCATTGAAAACCGCGGCCGTTTGGTTCCAAAGGAAGAACTGATCCGCAATCTATGGCCTGACACTGCGGTTTCCGACGGAGCGCTGGCCCAGTGCGTGGCTGATATCCGAAGAGAACTCGCCGAGGATCCGCGCCAGCCCCGATTCATACGCACGGCTCCGCGTTTGGGCTACCAGTTTATTGGAAACGTCGAGGAACAGCCGTCCCCAGCCGTGGTGCTGGAGGAGATCACCGAAACGCGGGTGGAGTACTCGGAGGAGATCGTGGACGAGGAACTCCCCGTTCCGGGGGTCGAGCCGCTCCGCATTACTGCTCCCTTACGCGCGTCGCTCTCTCGGCGCGTCGGCCTGATCATTCTGTTGGCCGCGGTCGCTGTTGCCGCCGGTCTCACCGCATCGAGTGCATGGCGCCGCGCGCCGGCAGCGCTGGACCCTGGAGTTCGCACCGCTGTATTTCAGTTTGAGAACCGCTCTGGCGCCAAAGATATGGACTGGCTGCGCGCCGGTCTTTCTGACATGGTCGCCACCAGCCTTTCAGCCTCACCCGGCATTTCGCTCATCACTCCCGACCAGCTGCCGGGCGGCTCGCGGGCGGCCGATGCTGACCCGGCGCGCCGGCTGGAGGCAATGCGGGCGGCGCGCCGGGCCGGCGCCCGAGCAGCAGTTTTCGGCGCATTCAGTACTCTCGGTGGAAGCATCCGCGTCGATACGCAGATCTACAACGTCGTCAACGGTCGGCTGATCGGCGGTGAAGCGCTGACCGTCGACAAACCCGGGCTTTTGCTCATGCAGGTGGACTCACTGGCGACCCGGCTGGCCGCGCGACTCGGCTCCCCCGTCCCGAGCACCGTGCGAGTGGCCGAAGTGATGACCAACAACCTGGAGGCGTACCGCATATATTCTCTGGCCCTGGCTCGAACGCGGGATGTCCGGTTGCCGGAGGCGATCGAGCTGTATCAGCAGGCGCTGCGGCTCGATCCGGATTTCGCCATGGCGTACGCGCGCATTGGCTATGCCTACGCCGCATCCTGGGGAAACACCGTCAAAGGAAAGCCATTTCTCGAAAAGGCATATCAGCTCTCCGATCGCCTCACTCCACGCGATCGGCTGTTCATTCGCGCCTGGTACGCCATCGCGTGCCGCGATTACAAAGGCGCCGAGCAGGCGTATCATGAACTGCTCTCGGCGTTTCCAACGGAAACAGAAGCGTACATGAGCCTCGCGACACTGCTGCTGACAGAACGGCGCGGCGACGAAGCGCGGGAGAGCCTCGAGCGCGCCATGGTCCATGATCCGGAAATGCCTCAGCTTCACAACCTCATGACGACGACGTGGCTCGAACTGCGTCGTCCGGAGCAGGCCACCGAGAGCGCCCGCCGTTACGTGTCCCTCTCCTCGGGCGAGCCCAACGCTTACGACACCCTGGGACTGGCTTATCAGGCGACCGGAAGCTATCGGCAGGCGCTCGACGCTTATATGGAAGCGCTCAGGCGCAAGCCCGACTTCGACATCGCCATGATTCACCTCGGCAACCTTTACTTTCAGCTCGGGCGATACCGGTCCGCCCTGGATCAGTACCGCGAAGTGATTCGGGTCGCTTCTTCGGATGTCGAGCGGGGCCGTGGGCATTCCAGCTGTTCCTGGGTGTACTGGAAGAAGGGGGACCTCGACCGCGCGCAGGAGGAAGCGGCGCGGATTCCGGCAACGCTGGACCCCGCCAGGGTGCTCATTTCCGCCGCTCGCGGCCGAGTCAAACTCACCGACGACCTGCGGCAGCAGATTCTTGCACCGTCATCATCCGCGCGCGGAGGCCCCGAGAATCGCCGGATGCGATATTTCATCGCCGGTTACGCCGCGCTGCGCGAGCGCAAAGCCGATCAGGCTCTTGAGGATTTTCGCTCCGTGCTGCGTGAGCCTTCCAGCTACTGGGCCATCGATCCATTGGACACGTGTGTGGCGGACGCTTTACTCGAACTTGGCCGCACGGACGAGGCCATCGCGGAATACAGGAAGGTCCTCAGCTTCAACCCGAACTATCCGTTGGCGCGGTACCGGCTCGGGCTCGCCCTCGAACGGAAGGGTCTGCGCGCCGCGGCCCGCTCCGAATTCGAGCACTTCCTCGCAGTTTGGAGCAGCGCCGACGAAGATATTCCCGAACTGGTCGACGCGCGCCGCCGGGTGGGTGACCGGGCTCCGCAGTCATCGGAGGCGGTCCGCGCAAGCGCTCGCGAAATGCGAAGCAGCCGGCACAGCTAAACTCTCCTCACGGGACCGTCTTCCTCCCTAACGTCCGGTCAGCCAGCCATCCGCCTCATAAAGCTGCGAGACGTTGCGCGCCCACGAATACACCCAGGAGGCGCCATCGGGTGTAGCGACAACGCCCGATAACCACAGCTGCCCACTGGATTCCTGCGGCGTGAACGATCCCAGCTCGCGCGCCGCGCTTCCGTCCGCGTTCGCGCGAATGAGCTTCCATCGCGGACCGTGCCAGGTGCTGAGAATCATGCTTTGACCGTCAGCCCACGCAACCGGCCGCAGTTCCCCGAGTGGCATCGGCAATTCTCGAAAACGCAGGTTGTCAAGCGAAAGCACGACCGCCCGCTCGGATTCGAAGCCGAGCACGGATCGGCCGTCCGGCGAAACCGAGGGGAAGCGGAGACACGCCGTTGTCTGCAGCGCCTGAGGAGCCTGGCCGTCGATACCCTGCACAAACAAGCGCGCGGGCTGGCCGGGGTACGCTCCGACCACGAGCAGCTGCTTCCCCGACGGGAAGAATGCCGCCGACTGATATCGCAGACCGCCGCCGGAAATGCGTTTCTCCTGTCCGGCGCCAACGGGAATCAGCAAAAGCGACGCCTGATCGTGCATGTCCAGCGCCAGTACTGACTTGCCGTCGGGAGCGATCCCCAGCGCCTGGCCGCGCCCCAACCGGGTGTTCGTGTGAGTGCGGCGATCATAGACGTAAATCGAATAGCCTGCCGCCCCCGCGTCCCCGCTCTCGGTGAAAAGCACCAAGTTGCCGTCGGTCGAGATCCCGTTCACTGCGGAATAATCGAAGCCCGGCACTTCTTCGGGCTTGGCCGCACCCGCGAACATTCCCGCCATGGACATGCGGTCGTCCTCGCGGCAGAGCAGCACGTGACCTAGCGGCGAGATATCGAGCAGCCGCAGAGCCCCGGGAATGGTGGAGACGGTCCGCGTCCTGCCATCGAGAGTCGCGGCGTGCAGGGACCGCTGCAGGCCGTGCTCGCTGGCGGTGAACCAAATCTCCTTCTCGTCGGGCGCCCACGCCAGGCCCTGCATGCTGGCCCATCCCGACGAAATCACTCGGCTCGCGCCATCTCGGTCGATTACGCGAAGCGACCCGGCGTCGTCGTCCCATTTAGGGTGCTCCAGGATGGCGACGCGCCTGCCGCTCGGCGAGACGCGCACGTAAGATGCCCAGCCCGAGAGCTTCCAGATGACTCTGCCGGCGGGGTATTCGATGACCGATCCGGAATCGTCCAGCCGGCTGACGGCGAGGTTTTCGCCATCGGGTGCCCAATCGGCGTCGATCACCCGCCGCGCAATTTCACGCCGTCCCTCTCCGGTCATAGGAACGCGCATGAGAACCCCATTCAGCTCGCTTGGGCTGCGGTAAATGATCGCGAGTTCACCGGAACGCGAAACCCCTGCCAGCAACGCGTCGCGAATATTCAAAGATCGGGCTTCGGGACTCAGAGCAGCGCCCACATAGATCTGCAGTTGGCCCGCATTCCAGCGCGAGTACACTACCGTTGATCCGTCCGGCGCGAAGCGCGCGGAACTGACCGAACCCGCCTCGAAGGAGATGCGATGAAATTCCGGACTGCGCAGATCGTGCGTCGAGCGCGCGGCGCTGACCCATGTCGCGAGACCCGCAACTAACGCCAGCCCGGCGGCTGCGCCGAGCAGTGTTTTGCCGCGCGTCCGCTGGCCAGCCGCCCGCGGTTCGTCGGCTGCGAGAGGAGCCGCTTCGGGCGCCATCGCAGGCGGAAGCGTAGCCGGTTGTGGCGGCGCGGCGTGAACGGGGCGTTGCGTCGGCGGGATTGCCGTAGTTGGCCGCGTGACGGCGATCTCCTGAACGGGGGCGATGAACCGGTAGCCGACGCGCGGTAGCGTCTCGATGAACCGCGGCGCGTCGGCGGAGTCGCCCAGCACGATCCGCAGCCGGTTCGCAGCGGTATTCAGCCCGCTTTCGAAATCGACAAAAGTGTCAGCCGGCCAGAGGTAACTGCGCATCTCTTCGCGCGTCACCACTTCGCCGGGGTGTTCCAGCAGCGCACGCAGCAACCGGAGGGGCTTCGTTTGCAGCCGCAGCCGAATTCCGTGCTTCCGCAATTCGCCGGTATCGGCCCTTAATTCGAAAGCCCCAAACTGAATGACCCTGAAGTCGCGCGATGACGACGGCCCGGCGGCGCGACCGGGGCCGTTATCGCCGTTACCCACATCGGACATAGATTGGAGTCAATTCTAACCGCGGCTAACGGCCCGGCGACACGGCATCGAGTAACTTCTATAAAACGGTGCAAGGCATTGTGATTACGAGACTTGACTGGCAGTGTAAATGGTGTTACCGGACCGTCACAGGGAAGGCGAACTCCGGAAAGATGTCCACCGGAACGTCCTTCACGCGGGATAGCGCCTCACGCACATCGGCGGGCATCGTGTCGTATTTCGCGAACCAGCCCTCCGCCCGCGCACGATCGCCCGTCGCCTCGGTCTCCAGCAGTTCCCGAGCCAGCGAGGCCACAGCGGTTTTCATCTTCGCCTCATCGAACGACCAACGCTCCCCGGTTCGGACGAATGCCTTTTGCTCGATGAGATAGTTAAACTCCATCATCTCGGCGCGGCCGTGCGCTTCCGCCACCCCATAGCGCATCGTCCGGAAATTGCCCGCCAGATAAGAGGCATAGAAGCCCGGAAGCTGGTCCGCCGGGAGTGCTCCGTTCTCCACCAGCCACTGCAGCCCGAACATGCCCACCACATCCGCTTTGGCCTCTTCGAGCGCGGAGTAAACCGGTCCGATTGCTTCTCGAATGTCCATCTGACGGCCGTCGACGCGAGCATATGCGGGGCCCAGCCCGTGGCAGATCTCGTGCAGGATCGTGTGCGCCATATAGCCTTCGCCCGATGCCTGGGCAGCCTGCTCGGGCGGCATCAGTTGGCGCGCCAGCGGAAGAATTACATAGTTCACCCGCGCGTCCATGAAGTTCTTGAAGAAGATCTTCTTGGTTCCCTTCTTCTCGTGAATGCGCGGATCGTTGGGCAGGTTGTCCGCCACAGCCTGATAGCCGTGCAGCAGATCGCCGGTCCGGTATGGCGCGTCCACCACCTCCATCGGGGTGGGCTGACCCTCCTTGGACGGCAGATCGGCGCGGTCCAGTGGGAGCGCCTGCTGGATTTGCGGCACGTACTTCTGGTACAACGCGAGTCGTCGGCTGGCTTCCTCGTTGCGAATCAGCACCGCTGCCCCATACGATGTCTTCACCCCCAGCACGCCGTCGAGGTACGTTTCGTAGGGTGCAAAGATCAGGTCGATCCTGGGGTCTTTCAGGTCCACCCAAAGCAGGTCGCTGGCGAAATAGTCGTCGCTGAGAAGCGCGTCGGCGCGCGCTTTCAGGAAGGCCGCAAACGCCGGGTCCGGATCGAGCTTCGCCGCATCGCGCAGCAGCGTCGCCGCCGCTTCCAGCCAGTGCTTGTATTCCTCGTGATAAGGCGTGGCCTCCAGCTTGTCGCCTTTCCAACGCAGCACCGTGTGTTCGTTGTAGATGGCCGCCTTTTGGTCGGGGTGCTTCGCTACGTACGCCTCGATCTGTTCCCTGGTGAGCCCCGCCGGGTAAAGCGCCCGCCCCGGCGGATAGCGAGCATCGCCGGCGAAGGGCTTATTGTCGTCGATGAGGTCGTACCGGCTGCCATTGATGAATAGCAGCCGTTTGAGGTTGGAATCGGTCGTGGTCTGATACAGCCGCAGACCCTCCGGATCGCTCTGCCGCCAATAGATGGACTCCAGCTGTTGACAGGCCTGCACCAGCTTTTCCACCACCTGGCGCTCGCGGGCGCTCAACCCGGAGCCGTCGAACGGCATCTGCACCGGCTTCCACCGCGCCAGCCGGCTCTCGAGATCCGTGTCGTTCACTGCCGCAAGGGCCATGGCTGAAAAACAGACAAAAAGGACGACGATGAGCCGCATTTAGTTTCTATCGTAGCGGGCGAGCCGGCTCTCATAGCGGCGGATCGACATTCTGCAGATTCTGAGATCCTGGCAAACCAATTGCTTAACATGAGGGAAAGAGCGGGTGAGTCCTTCCCCCGCCGATAAAAAACATGAGCGACTCGACACAGGCGGATGCCCCTGCGCGCGAGCGCACCCCGTCGGCATCGACAGGAATTGCGGGCCTCGATGAGGTGCTTCATGGGGGCTTTGCGCGCGACCATGTGTACCTGGTGGAAGGCGATCCGGGTACCGGAAAAACCACACTAGCCTTGCAATTTCTTCTCGCCGGCGCGGAACAAGGCGAGACCGGACTGTACGTGACGCTTTCGGAAAGCGCCGCGGAACTCCACGCCGTCGGCGTTTCCCACGGCTGGGCCCTCGACCGCGTTCACATTTTCGAACTGACGCCGTCCGAGGCTCAGCTCCATCCGGATAATCAATACACCTTCTTCCATCCGGAAGAAATCGAGCTCAGCCAGACAGTACAGAATATCCTGCGCCATGTGGAACAGGTGCGTCCCTCGCGGCTGGTCATCGACTCCCTCGCCGAGCTGCGGCTGCTGGCCCAGGAACCGCAGCGGTATCGCCGCCAGGCGCTGGCCCTGAAGCAGTACTTCGAGCACAAGCCCTGCACCGTGCTTCTGCTCGACGACCGAACGTCGCAGAACATGGAGCGGCAGTTGCACAGCGTCGTGCACGGCGTCATCACGCTGGAACGCAAAACCCGCGAATATGGCAAGAACCGGCGCCGTCTGGAAGTGACCAAGCTCCGCGGCGCACCCTTTATCGAGGGCTATCACGATTTCAACATCCACACCGGCGGGCTGATGGTCTTTCCACGGCTGATCGCCGCCCACCACATGGCCGATTTCCAGCCCGACGCGATCAGCAGCAACGTCCCCGAACTGGATGCGCTGCTCGGCGGCGGCCTCGATCGCGGGAGCAGCACACTGTTGATCGGACCCGCAGGCGCCGGGAAGACCACCCTCGCCACGCGCTACGCCTCGGCAGCGGTAGAGCGCGGCGAACGCGTCATCTTCTACACCTTTGACGAAGGCATGACCAGCCTGCTCGCCCGCTCGGAAAGCCTGAACATGCCCATGCGCCGCTATCGCGCGGAGAAGAAGATCCTCATCGAGCAGGTGGATCCGGCCGAGCTGTCGCCCGGTGAGTTCGCCGCCCGCGTGCGCCGTGGCGTGGAGGAGGAAAAGGCCCGGGTGATCGTGATCGATTCCCTGAACGGATATCTGAGCGCCATGCCCGAGGAGCAGTTCCTCACCCTGCAAATGCACGAGCTGCTCTCGTATCTGAGCCAGCAGGGCGTGGTTACCATCCTCGTGTTGGCGCAGCACGGCGTGGTAGGGCAGATGCAGAGCCCGGTCGACCTCAGCTATCTGGCCGACACCATCCTGCTGCTGCGTTATTTCGAAGCCCAGGGCGAGGTGCGCCGCTGCGTATCCGTGGCCAAGCGGCGGAGCAGCGGCCACGAACGCACCATCCGCGAGCTGCAGATCGGCGGACCAACCGCCGTTCGCGTCGGCGCGGCGTTGGCCGAGTTTCGCGGCGTGCTCACCGGTGTTCCGGAATACACCGGGGCCGGCAATCCCCTTCTCACCGGCGCTAGCGATGGTAGTCGCCGCTGAAACCACAGAGCTGCGCGCGCTCGTTCTCGCCTCGCTCGGCCGCGACGCCGAACTTACTGCGGCCGTGCTCCGGGAAGCGGGGCTGTACTCGGTGGTCTGTGACAGCATGGACGAGCTGTGCGCCGAGATCGAGCGCGGCGCAGGAATCATCGTTGTTGCTGAGGAGGCTCTCAATCCGCAGGACGTTGCTTCCATCTCATCCGTGCTGAAATCGCAGCCGCCCTGGTCGGACCTGCCGTTCGTGGTGTTCACATCCGGCGGCCGCACGACATCAAGCAGCATGCAGCGCTTCCACCTGATCGAGACGCTCGGTAATATCACGCTGCTGGAACGGCCCGTCCGGACCATCACGCTCGTTAGCTCGGTTCGAGCCGCGCTGCGGTCCCGCCGCCGGCAATATGAATTACGCGAGTATCTGGCCGAGCGTGCGCGAACAGAAGAGGCGCTGGTGCAGCAGGCCGAACAACTCGCCCGTTCCAACACCGACCTCCAGCAGTTCGCCTATGTGACCAGTCACGACCTTCAGGAGCCCCTGCGCACCATAGCCAGCTTCAGCCAGATCCTGGCGCGCCGCTATAAGGGGCGCCTGGATAAAGATGCCGACGAATTCATCGACTTCATCACAAGCGGCGTGTTTCGAATGCAGACGGTGATTGAGGATTTGCTGTCGTATTCGCGGATCGTTAATCAGCCGGGCGCCAGCTTCGCT
The DNA here is from genome assembly GCA_035653295.1 of Bryobacteraceae bacterium. Classification (GTDB taxonomy): domain Bacteria; phylum Acidobacteriota; class Terriglobia; order Bryobacterales; family Bryobacteraceae; genus DASRCB01. The sequence continues at coordinate 5,618 of DASRCB010000415.1, read as the reverse complement.
CCCGTGCCGCTGGGTGAGGTGGTTGACTGGGCGCGGCAGAACCTGCGCCGCGCTCTCGAGGAAAGCGGCGGGTCCATCGTCTGTGGCGAGCTCCCTGTCATCAACGGCGATCGCGTGGAACTGGTGCAGTTATTCCAGAACCTGCTCAGCAACGCCATCAAGTACCGGCGCGAGGATGTCCCGCTCGAGGTTCGCGTCACTGCCGAACGCCGCGATGGCGAGTGGATCATGTCGGTCCAGGATAACGGAATGGGCTTCGACGGCAGCTACAGCGAGCATATATTCGCGCTGTTCAAACGACTTCACGGCGCCGCCATCCCCGGCACGGGAATCGGCCTGACCATCTGCCGCAAAATCGTCGAGCGGCACTGCGGCCGCATCTGGGCCGAGTCCCAGCCCAACGCCGGGGCAGCCTTCTACTTTACTTTCCCGGCCTGATTCCGTGGAGCGGCCCTTTCGCCCGCGCTGAACTTGTTGGACATTCTCCTGAAATGTCGATTGTGGTGCATGCCTTTGGCTTGCACCAAGGCGGGCTCTGAGAGCCCGCCGCAGGGCGAGGCCCTGCCCCCCATGGAGCGAGTAGTTTCCGGAAATCACCTTCCGATCGGCTCTTATCGAGCCAATGGCTTGCACTAGCGGGGCTTTGGCCCGCGGAGTGAGCGCCGGTGGCTGGCGGGTACTTCTTCGGGTCCAGTACGCCCAATTTTGCTCACCGTCAACAGTCGTGAAACGAAAGCCCGGCAACAGTGTCCAATTACTGTCCGGCCGCTCGGAAGGGGAACCGAGCTGATCCGGCCCGTTGCATCCAGGAACACGCGGACATCCGCGTGCGCTTTAACAATCTACAAGGGAGAACTTATGAGAGTGCACCGCGTTGCGGGGAGTTTTGCGCTTGCCTGCCTTCTGTCCGGGAGCGCCTTCGTGGCCCGCGCCCAGGACTCGGCGAAAGCGCCGGACAACACCGCGGTAAACAAACGCGACCGGCGAGCTGATGAAGTTACCGCCGACCAGCAGAAAGAAAACTCGTCCGATCGCGAGATCGCGCGTAAGATCCGCCGCGCCGTTGTGGAGGACAAGAATCTTTCCACTTATGCGCACAACGTGAAGATAGTCGTCCATAACGGCGCCGTCACGCTGAAGGGCCCGGTCCACAGCGAAGAGGAGAAGAGGGCGATCGAAGCCAAGGCCGCGGAAGTGGCCGGGGCAGATAAAGTAACCAACCGCATCTCGGTCAAGGGCGACAAGGCCGAGGGCAAGAGCTAATAACAGGAGAACAAAATGGCCGGTAAGAATACATCCGTTTTCGGCATTTATCGCACGCGCGCGGAAGTGGAAAACGCCGTCGATGCGCTCAAAGAAGCTGGGTTTCGCAACACGGATATCTCCGTTCTGCTGCCCGAGAACCAGGGAACCAAGGATTTCGCCGTCGACAAGGACACCAAAGCGCCGGAAGGCACGACGACGGGCGCGGTAACCGGAGGCGTCATTGGCGGCGCGCTGGGCTGGCTTGCCGGCATCGGCGCGCTCGCGATTCCCGGCCTTGGGCCGTTCATTGCCGCGGGGCCGATTATGGGCCTGCTCGGCGGTCTCGGAGCCGGCGGCGCTATCGGCGGCATCACCGGCGCGCTGATCGGCATGGGAATACCCGAGTACGAAGCAAAGCGTTACGAGGGCCGCATTAAAGAGGGCGGAATCCTGCTTTCCGTGCACGCCGACAAATCGGAGTGGGTCTCGCGCGCCAAGGACATTCTGAAGAGCACTGGCGCGCAGGACGTCTCGTCAGCCGGCGAGGAGAAGGGCGATTTCGAAAACACCGATCGCCCACACGGTCGCGGCGATGAAGTTCTCGCCACCACGGACGAATCGGAGTATCCCGCGGGCAGCACCCGCCGAAGGCTGTAATCAGCAAAAGGATCTTCGGGAAGGACCGGGCAGTTCCCCTCTGTCCGGTCAAATCTCCAGCTTTGCGCGATCCCACTTCCCCAGCCGCGCGCCAACATCATACGTGCTCTCCAGGAACGCATACAACGTGTTCTCAGGCGACTCGGCGCGCCGCACGTCGTCGTACATCAGAATGAACTCGGACAATTCCGGATTCCAGCTTGCCACGTCAGGTCGAATGGTCTCGTTTTCAATGCCGGGCGGCGGAGGAACGACATAAGCGTAGTAAGCCGGCCCGCTGACCGCGCCGCCGCCGGGCCAAAAGCCGGCGCTGCAAACCTCCTCCGAATATGCCGGTCCGCTGATCACGCCTTTGCGCGGCGGCGCAGGCCTCCCCGAAAACCGCGTACACGCCAGGTCGAAGCTGCCCCAAAAGAACTGAACCGGACTGCATTTGCCCCTGAACTTCGCCCGGAACCGCTCCATCACTTTCGCACTCGACACCAGGATGCGCCAGAAGCGTTGTGCGCACTGCGCGTCGTAGGAGCGGTTCGTGTTGTCCCGATCGAACGGCACGGGATCGGCGACCTCCTGCGGCTTGCAATTGATCTCAACCGAAATGCCCAGCAACGCGAGCATGGCGAAGATGCCGTGATAGAACTCGGCGACCGACTCGGCCCGTAACCGCCGCACCGCCGCTCCGCCCTCGCTCGTGCAAACGCTCAGCTCGTGGCGCTGAAAATCGAACTGGATTTCACAGAACCCGGGTGCGCAGGGCATCGGGCCGGTGGTCAGCCCGCGCGAGTTGACGTACAGCGTGACGTGCCACCACTGATTCAGTGGCGGGCATAACTCCATGCGGATCTTCCCGACAATCTGCGTCCACATGTGCAGCGTACGGTAGCTGTCCTGCCATTCAGCCAGCGGCAGCGGCGGCCAGAGGTCCGCATTGCTCATGCCGTCCAGTCTCGCAGAAACGAGCGCTGCCCGGAGCGCCGCAGTTCCGATACACTTGCCGTTGTCATGACTCGCCGCCACGCTCTCGCGCTGCTCGCCGGTTCTCCGGCCTTTGCCGCGGGGAAGCATTCGTTCGCCATCGAAGGAGATCGCTTCCTTCTCGATCGCAGGCCGTTCGTCATCCGGTCCGGCGAAATGCACTACGCTCGCATCCCGCGAGAGTACTGGCGCGACCGCATGAAGAAGGTGCGCGCGCTGGGACTCAACACCCTGTGCATGTACTCGTTCTGGAACATGCACGAGCCCCGCCCCGGGCGCTACGACTTCTCCGGAAATCTGGACATCGCCGAATTTATTCGAACCGCGCAGGAAGAAGGACTCTGGGTATTGGTCCGGCCCGGACCCTACTCCTGCGCCGAATGGGAATTCGGCGGCTTCCCGTACTGGCTGCTGCGCACCCGAGATATGAAGGTCCGCACCGCCGACCCGCGCTTCCTGGACGCCGCCCGCGCCTACATGAAAGCTCTGCTCTCTCACGTCGCGCCGCTTCAGATTACGCATGGCGGCCCGGTCCTGATGGTCCAGGTGGAGAACGAGTACGGCTCGTTCGGAAAAGACAAGAAGTACCTGAACGCCATCCGAAGCATGATCGTCGATTCCGGAATTGACGTTCCGCTCTACACCGCCGACGGCTCCGAGCCCGCCATGCTCGCCGGAGGCACGCTCCCGGGCGTGGCCTCGGTGATCAATTTCGGTGGAGCGCCGCAGCAGGAGTTCGCGAACTTTGCCCGATTCCGCAGGAACGTACCCCTGATGTGTGGTGAGTATTGGGTCGGCTGGTTCGATCACTGGGGAGAGAAGCACCACACCGGCGACAATGCCGTCCATCTCGCCGGCATCGACTGGATGCTCCAGCGCAACATCTCCTTCAACCTCTACATGGTCCATGGCGGAACAAACTGGGGTTTCATGAACGGAGCCAATTACGGTACGGTGTCGAAGTTCTACGAGCCTACGATCTCTTCGTACGACTACGATTCCCCAATCGACGAGGCCGGCCGCCCCGCGCCGAAGTTCGCTCTGTTCCGCGATGTCATACGAAAACACCTTGCGCCGGGCGAAACCCTTCCCGGTCTTCCGCCGCCGCTTCCGGTTATCGAAATTCCGCGCTTCGATGTCTCCGAAACCGCGCCTCTGTTCGCCCTGCTCGGCGATCCCGTCCGATCGGCGCGTCCGCTGACCTTCGAGGAACTGGATCAGGCATATGGATTCGTGCTCTATCGCACGCGCCCGAACGACTCTGCCGGCGGGAAGCTGGAGATCGTGGAGCCCCGCGATTTCGCCCTGGTTTTCCAGGACGGCCGGCGCGTAGCCGCCATCGATCGTCGCCTTGGAGAGACGTCAGCGTCCGTTTCACTCGCCGCCGGCCGCCCGCTGGATATCCTCGTCGAGAACATGGGCCGCATCAACTTCGGCCCCAGACTGCTGGACGACCGCAAGGGAATCACGGACAAGGTCATGCTCGATGGCGTGGAGTTGGCCGGCTGGGAGATGTTCCGCCTGCCCTGCGACAACCTTCAGGCGCTGCGATTCTCGAACGCGCCGGCCCACGGTCCCTCGTTCTTCCGCGCGACCTTCACCGTGCCCGCAACCGGCGATACCTTCCTCGACATGCGCGGCTGGGGGAAAGGCAACGTCTGGGTCAACGGCCGCAACCTCGGCCGCTACTGGAAAATCGGCCCGCAGCAAACGCTGTTCTGCCCAGGCGTGTGGCTGAAAAAGGGGAAAAACGAAATCATCGTCCTGGATCTCTTCGACGGCGCAAAGGTACGCTCCGTCGCCGGTCTTCGCAACCACGTCTGGAACCCGAGTTAACGTTTTTTGTGGGGCAGGCTCGTATCCTGCGGCGGGCCCTCAGCCCGCCTGGCCGGGCTCGGACCGTTCCCGTCGCCCCTATTGCTTTCCAAAACGACTTGTGCCACCATTCCTGTTGGAAACCCAATGGAGCACTGCAATCAGGCGCGGAGAGGGACGACTTGAATGAGACCACTGCGCCGATTCCTCACCCGCCTCGTCTCCATCGCCACACACGCTCGAAACGAGCGCCGCATCGAGGATGAAATCAGGGATCACCTCGCTTTTCTCACTGCCGAGAACATGCGCGCGGGTATGTCGCCCGCCGAAGCGCGGCGCCAGGCGCTGCTCAAATTCGGCGCGGCGGAAGCCGTGAAGGAAAGCTACCGCGATCAATCCGGGCTCCCGTCGTTCGAGTCGCTGCTCCAGGATACCCGTCACGCGTTGCGGCGCCTGAGGCTGGCCCCGGCGTTCACCGCGGCTGCGATACTGACGCTCGCGCTCGGTATTGGCGCCACCACGTCAATTTTCACTTTGGTACATGCCGTCCTGCTCTCGTCTCTGCCGGTGTCGAACCCGGGCGAGTTATACCGCGTCGGAAAAGAGACGCATTGCTGCTATCTCGGCGGTTACAGCCAGGACGGCGGATTCTCGCTCGTCTCTTATGACTTGTATAAGTATCTGAGAGACAACACCAAAGGCTTCGCCGAACTGGCCGCTGTCCCTTCGATTGAACATTCATTCGGGGTTCGGCGCTCGGGCAGTCCCGAAGCAGCCCAGGTCCTGCCTGGAGAGTTCGTGTCCGGGAACTATTTCGCCATGTTCGGGATCAGGCCGTACGCCGGCCGCAAGCTCATGCCCAGTGACGATCGGCCCGGCGCTCCGCCCGTGGCGGTAATGAGCTACCGCCTGTGGGAAAAATACGG
>DASRCB010000414.1:0-4144 GCA_035653295.1 Bryobacteraceae bacterium | reverse complement strand
CGGCGGCCAACCAGGTGGCGATCACCGCCACGATCGCGTTCCAGACCGGCTTCCAGGGCGCGCAGAACGTCTATCTCCGCGCTGTGGATCAGTACGGGCTCGATTCGGAATGGCAGCAGATGGGGACGTGGACGGTCGGGGTCCCGCCGGTCACGCAGACGCTCACCTCCTCGCCCGCCGGGCTGACGCTGACGGTGGATGGCGCAGCCTGCACCTCGCCGTGCACGGAGGCGTGGACGCCCGGCACCAGCCACACCATCGCGGCGTCGACCCAATCGGGCGGTGCGGGCGTGCAATACGTGTTCGGAGGCGAATCGCTGACGGCGCCGTCCAGTTCGACCAACATCACGGTGGCGTTCACGACGCAGTACTACCTGACGACCGCGGCGGGCGCGGGCGGCTCGATTGTGCCCGTGAGCGGCTGGTACAACAGCGGCACGGCGGTCTCCGTGAGCGCGATTCCGAGCCCCGGCTACCAGTTCGCGGGCTTCTCCGGCGCGCTCGGCGGCACGAACACGCCGCAAACCCTGACCATGTCCGTGCCGAGCAGCGTGGCAGCGAGCTTCCTGGTGCTGCCGCCGTCGCTGACCATCACCTCCGCGCACACCGACCCGTTCACGCAGGGCCAGAGCAATGCCACGTACACCCTGACCGTCGCCAACGCGGCCAACGCCGGAGCGACCGGGGGCACAGTCACGGTGACGGAGACGCCCGGCTCTGGCCTGATCCCGGTGGGGCTCTCGGGCTCCGGCTGGACCTGCACCGGCACCTCCTGTACGCGCAGCGATTCGCTCCCGACGGGCGCGGCGTACCCGCCGATCACGGTGACGGCGAACGTGGCCATCAACGCGCCGGCCAGCACGGCGAACGCGGCGACGGTCTCGGGTGGCGGGTCGTTCAACGCCAGCGTGAGCGATCCGACGAATATTACGGCGCTACCGGTCTACTCCAACCCGCTGGCGTTCGCGGTTCCGGCGAGCGTGGTGGGCGGCGTGTACTCCACGTTATCCGTGACCTATGCGAGCCGGAACGGCGCGAGCGATATTGCGTCGGGGCAGGTGCAGATCGATGGCTGCAGCCTGGAGTGGGACAGCACGGGCAACCTCAGCCTGTCGGGTGCCGCGACCGGCGTCCTGGGGACGCAGGGAGCCAAAGTGAGCAACGGAAGCTGCGCCATCGACCTGGGGAACTCGTCGCTGGCGCCAGTTCCCAACAATCCCGATGCCGTCCGGCTGTCGCTGAGCATGGCGTTCAAGGAGCAGAGCATGGTCGGCAATCACGAAGTGTACGCGTGGGGCACCAGCGCCGAGCACGTGACGACCTCTCAGGTGGACCTGGGGGCGCTGGTGGTCAGCCAGGGGCAGGACTTCATCCTGAATGTCACGCCCGGCGCTGGACAGGTGATGGTTGCCGGGAACTCTTCGACCGTCTTTACGATCGGTGTATCCGGCTTGAACGGATTCAGCGGTACTGTGGCGCTCACCACAAAGCTCGATTCTTCCCCTTGCTTCACCTATATCGCTCCGTCATCCATTACGGCCAATACCTCCGAGACGATCACCATTCAGGCCAGCAACTGCCCAATGGGCGCATATGCGGATGTGGAGGTAAGCGGCAGCGCATTGGGAATCACGCGTATAGGCTCTAACCTCGCGGCGGTGACCGTTTCGACCACTCCGAGCTTCAGCATCACGGCCGGCGTGCCTAACGTGCCGTGGCTCGACGCATTGGGCACACAACAGCAGTTTCCGTTCACGCTGCGGTCCGCCAACGGCCTGAGCGGCTCCGTGACGTTCACTGTGACAGGCCTTCCACCGGGAGTTACGGCGATCACGCCGACCGTTCCCTTGGGCGCGAACCAAACAGTTCCGTTTTCGGTATACTTCACCGGCTCGGCCAGCATGCCTGGAGGGTCGAACGCGCTGACGATCATCGGTTGGATGAACGGAAATGCACTCGCCGCAGCGCAGTTTTCGCTGGGGACGCAGGTGACGACGTTTACGGTGAACTCGGTGACGGGGAGCGGGATCGTCCATAATAATGGACAGCAGGTGAGCATCACGAATAATGTGACCTCGAACAATACCGTCCCTAGCGCCGCCACAACCTGCGCCGCCCCGGCGGGATCGGCTATAACCTGCACCGCATCGCCATCTGGGGGTACATTGATCCTTTCCCTGACTGCGCCTCCAGGTACGGCGGGTAACTACCCAGTAAACATCACGGATTCGACGAAGACGGGCGGAATGGTCGTCAACGCGTTCATCGCCGACGGGGGTGGCGGAGGTACCCTGCCCACCCTCGAAGTCACTTCCGGGGTGGACCACCCGCCATTCCATATTACATTGCCCTGGCTTACGTGGTGTGGCGGCGTAGATGAACTCGTACCTTGTCCGGTAGAAGTCTACGGTGACATAGTCTCCGGCGGCGGGGACGGGACCGATGTGACCATCTGGGTCAACTCGACCGACCCGGCTCCAGAACCCGGCGACTACGCATATTACGTGAATGACTGCGAGGAGTTCGCCGACCCCGAGGACGGCGGCTGCGTGTTCGATGGGGATGTCCACGTGGAGCCGTCGCCCACGTGCAGTGCGATGTCGAGCGCAGGCGGCATGTCGGCCTCCGTTCGCAGGGCGTCGCCGCGAGACGCCTGTCCTCCCGCCGGACCAACGATCACCAACATAGCCCCCAACAATATCTACATCGGCTCCCAGAACGTCACCATCAACATTACGGGCAGCGGTCTTAAGCCGACAGGAGCCTCCGCGCCTACCTTCACCCTGCCGAGCGGCGCTACCTATACTGCGGGGCGGTTCTTTTATAGTCCTGATGGAACCGGATTAACCCTCTTCGGAGTCTCCGTCAGCTATGCCGCTGCGATCGGAAACGGAGCGATCTCCGTCACGGTGGACGGGGTCACGAGCAACCAGGCGAACCTGATTATCAATGGCCCGGACCATGTGAAGGTCTTAAATGATGGTCAGGGCAATGTTACCGGAGTACTGGGCAGGATCACCAATTACCAAGTTATGAACTTCGACAACACTCCCCTGAGTAGCAGTATCTTAATCGCTGAGAGCTTCGCCGCGTCAGGCTGGAACTGCAACGAGAGGCAGCCCGCATACATTACGGCTGCCTGCGATGGTAGCAAGTTCACTACAAACGACGGCAAATTTACGGACACGTGGAGCCAGTTTGTCGGCTACACTCCTCCGGGCTGTGGCTTCAACATCACAGATCTCTGGCAGTGGTGTGCACCGGATGGGAAGCCCGGACCGCAAAGCCCGATCACGTTCCTCAAGCTAACCGGGTTTGCGCACACCGACAGTACGAGCATCAATGGCGTGGTCAACCCGCCGGCAACAATCGCCCCGGGCACCACAATCGGCAAGGACGGCACAACCCAACCACCACAGCAATAGTCAGCACGGCGGAGGCAAAATGAGGTCATTCGGTTCAGTTGTCGCACTTGGCTTTGCGTCGTATGCGATCGCGCAGGGCACCGGCACTATTAAGGGGAAGGTACTCGACGAAAATGGCGTCGCCCTTGCAAATGCAAACGTCAGGGTCGTTCGGGTCGTCGCCGGTGGCAGCCCGCGTTTGGTTCCCAGGGAGGATTTGGCGGATGTTCGCGGCGAGTTCCAAATCGCGCTCCCGTGGGGTTCGTACATCCTCTGCCCCTCTAAGGAGGCAGACGGCTACGCCGACACAATTGCGGATTTGTACGCGAGCACGCCGCGTCCGATAGTAACGCTCTCCGCCGCCTCACCCGCACCCTACGTAGTCCTTCGAACGGGCCCCCGAGCGGGCGTCCTCAAGATCCAGTCGATCACGGACGCGGCAACCGGTCGCGCGATCTCTACCGCTTCCGTGACTGTTACGCGCCGGGACACGGGCGCGTTTATGGGTACGAACGGCAAGTCGGAGTTCTTCATCCCGGCCCTCATTGATGTTTCGGTCAAGATCACGGCACCAGGTTACATTGATTGGTTCTACCCCGGTGTTGACAACGAGCGAAACGCCAACTGGATTAGACTGAAACCCGGAGAGCATCTATCTGCCATTGTTGCTCTGGGGCCTAAAATCGAGCGCTAAAGAGCGGTTGTGAACCGTGAACTCAACACAGCCGAATATCGCGGTG
>DASRCB010000413.1:0-13175 GCA_035653295.1 Bryobacteraceae bacterium | reverse complement strand
TTCCGGATCGCCGGGAATGGCCGGCAGCAGGTGGCGGGGCATGAGGCGCAGCATCTGATGGACGTGATTGAACTGCCGCACGCGACCTGTGGAGGCGTCGCCAAAAATCGAACTCAGCCGATAAATCGCAGCCGGCATGGTTCGGGCGGCCTCCAGCACGAGGGTCTCGGCCTCGTACTTGGATCGTTCATAGGAGCTGATCCACTTTTCCGCCTGGGCCGGGCCCTCGGGGAGGATGCCTTGCCCGGCGCCGAAAACGTACACCGTACTGAGATGCGCGAAGTGCCGCAGGCGCGGGCAGCCGCGCGCGAACTCCAGCAGCCGCGCGGTGCCGAGCGTGTTCACGTTTCGCGCCTGCTCTATGGGATTGGTGAAACGAACGTCGGCGGCGCAATGCACGATGGCCGTGATCCTGCGCTGCAGGTCGCGCCGGCTTCGCGCCCGCAACCCGAGGTCATCCGTGGCCAGATCGCCGCGGATCCACGTCAGGCCGCTCTCCGGCGGCTGCCAGAATCGCGAAACCCCTATTTTTTCCCCCGGCATGGCGTGGCGCAGCAAGCCGCCAACCAGCCCCGTCGCACCCGTTATCAGCAACATCGGCTGCTAGTGTTCTATCTCCGCACCCGGTCCTTTCAATACTTTGCCGGGCAACGCCCGCGTCATCCGTCCCCCGTCGACCACCGGCACGCCGTCCACCAGCACGTACTCCATTCCGGTGGAATACCGGTTCGGGTCTTCGAACGTCGCGTGTTCCGTAATGGTATCAAGATTGAACACCACAATGTCAGCCCACATGCCCGCTTTTAGTACTCCCCGGTCGGCCAGCCGCATGCGCTGGGCGGGAAGCGAGCTGAATTTGCGAATCGCGTCCTCCAGCGTGAGCAGGTGCTCCTCACGGACGTACTTGCGCAGAATGCGCGGAAACGTTCCGTAGGCGCGCGGGTGAGGGTGCTCGCGGCCCAGAATGCCCTCGGGCGAGGTCCCTGAGGAATCGTTGTCGATAGAAACCCAGGGTTGCTTCAGGGCCAGTTCGACGTCGGGCTCAGACATACCGAACACCGCCACGCTGGATGAGGGATCCTCGATCAGGAGGTCGAAGATGGTGTCGATGGGGTCCTTGTTCCGCATCTTCGCGATCTCGGCGATGGTCTTGCCCTGAAGCGGGACAAGCTTCGGGTTCGTGGCTACGGCGAACAGGATGGCCTGCGGGCCGGGAATCTCCTCCCATTCGTTGTCCCAGTCGGTGGCGGAGGACATCATCTGTTTGCGAATCTTCTCGCGCGTGGCCGGGTCTTTGAGACGCTGGAGGGCTTTCGCCGCGCCGCCGTTCCAGACCCATGGCGGCACGAAAGCCGAGAAGGAATTGAACCAGGCGGTGTAGGCGTAGGTGTCGGCTGCGACATCCACGCCGGACTGGCGGGCTTCATCGATGCGCTCGACAATCTCGGGCATGCGTCCCCAGTTGCTTTTACCGGCGGCCTTCAGGTGCCAGATCTCGACCGGGATGCGCGCCTCGCGTCCGATGCGCACGGCTTCATCGATGGCCTGCATTTCAGCGTTTCCCTCGCTGCGGATGTGGGAAGCGTAAAGGCCGCCGTACTTCGCTGCTTCCTTCGCCAGCGCGATCAGTTCGTCGGTTTTGGCGTAGGGCGCGGGAGGGTACTGGAGCGCGGTGGAGAGCCCCATGGCGCCATCGCGCATGGCCTGGGCGACGAGACCGCACATGCGCTCCAGTTCGCTGGTGGTGGGCGCCCGGTCGTCATCGCCGATGACGATACGCCGCACCTGGGTGGCGCCGACGTAGGTCCCGAGGTTGATGCCCATACCCTGATGCTCCAGCCGCTGGAAATATTCGGCCAGAGTGCGCCAGTCGGGCTTGATGCCGTAGTGCTCGTAATCGCTGCGATCGCGGCGGACCAGGTCGTCGGTGAGAGGAGCGACGGAACCGCCCTCACCGGTGATCTCAGTCGTGATGCCCTGGAAAATTTTCGACGGCACGGACGGGTTCACGAGAATGGTGAGCTCGGACTGGCCAAGCATATCGATGAAGCCCGGCGCCACGACCTGCTCCTCGGCGTCGATTACGCGCTTTGCCTCGGCATCGGCGGGGATGAAACCGATGGTGGCGATGTGGCCGCCGCGAACGCCGATGTCGCCGCTGTACCAGGGCGAGCCCGTGCCATCGATGATATGCCCATTACGAATTATGAGGTCGTAGGATTCCGCGGCGTGGAGAGCGAATGCCGCCAGCAGAAACGAGCTTATTTGGAGCAGGCGCTTTCGCCTGCGGGGTCCGGACATGCTGACTACTGTACGACGTTCGGTCCGGCAAGCCGCACCAGCGCGGCATAGACGGCGAGCGCCGGATTGCCTGAGTCCTGGTAAGCGCGAAGGAGGTCGTCGGACGGCGCCCGGCCGGGAATGCCCTGGACGATTTGATAGAGCCATTCCGCGGGGCTGCTGGTCTCGAGCGGCGACGAGGCGATGATGCGCGCCGCCTCGGCGAACGCGCGGGCGCGGGCCTGAGGCGTGGGGGCCAGGTCCGCCGCAGTCATCCAACCGGATACGGTCTCGTGAAAGAACGCGGCCTCGGATTCGGTTTCGGCCTGCTGCCGCTGCGCGAGCGCATCGAGGAAATTGTTGTATGCGAGCTGCCATGCGGCTTCGGCGCGGTCTGCCTCGGTAAGGACACGGCTGTTTCGAATCCGCAAATCCCAGGCCATTTGGCGGATGCGCTTCGCCTGCTCGTTGTCGCCCAGCAGTTCGCCTTTGTACGTTTCCGCCGACGCCGACCCCACGGTGAGCTGCTGCGTGTCGTGCTTGCAGCGCGGCGCGGCGGCGTGATTGGCGATGAAGCGCTGGAAGGCGGGCATCAGGTCGGCGGTGAGCAGCGGTGTGAGCGCGCTGGTGATTTCGGCGAAGCTGCGATCATCCGGCGTGACGCTCTCCAGCGCGCTGCCCAGCTTCGCGTACAGCAATTGCTTCTGCTCGGGCGACACGCTCAGGTTCTGGAGCATCGCGGCGGCGGGAACGAGCTGCGAGGGAGAGCCGATGGCGCCGATGTACTCCGCGAGGAAACTGATGTGATCCTCCCTCTGCCGCTCTTTTGGCGTAAAGGTCTCCTGCGCAACGCGGCCGAGTGTGCGGTAGTACTCGCCGAGGCGCGGAAGCAGATCGTCGCCGCAGCCCATGGCTGGAATGGAAGGCCTGGGAATGTCCGCGAACATCTGCCGGGCGCGCGCCTTGTCCAGCGGCAACATGAACTCCACGGCACGCGTCTGGAGCGAAAGCGACTCCAGGCCGAGAGCGCCCGCCTGGCCGCGCAGATAGCTCAGCGAATTTTGCGGGATGCCGTTCAGCGGCTGCACCGGATAGCGGGCCTGGGCGGCGGAGGCGAGCTCGTATGCCTGCTCGATGAGCCTCCGCTGGATCGCGCGGTCTTTTACCTGGTTGCCGGACTGGAGGATTTTCAGGAGAGTCCAGGCGTGGAATTCGGGCGGGGTGGATTGGGCGAGATCGAGAATGGGTTGTATTCGGGGGACGGCTGCGGATAAAGACAGGTGAAGGAGCATTAGAGGGCAGAGCCGGCGGGCTAAAGCCCGAAGCGTGCAAGCCCAAGGCTTGCACCACAATCGGCTACGGGGGCTTACGAGGAGCACTCAGTAATTCACGATTGATGCGAAGCCGTCGGGCTTGAGGCTGGCGCCGCCTACCAGAACGCCGTCGATCTCTTCCTGGGCCATCAGTTCCTTCGCATTCTCGGGCTTCACGCTGCCGCCGTAGAGGATCCGCAGGGCATCGGCCGCCTGGGGGCCGAACTTGGTCCTGGCGAGGCCGCGGATGAACGCATGCGCCTCGGCCGCGATCTGCGGTGTGGCTGTCTTACCGGTGCCGATGGCCCATACCGGCTCATAGGCGATGACGATGTTCGCGAACTGGTCCGATGACAACCCGGCGATCCCTCCCCTGAACTGACGGTCGAGCACGGAATTCGTATTGCCCGCCTCACGATCGGCCAGCAGTTCGCCGACGCAGACGATCGGCTTCAGACCTGCCGCGAGGGCGGCCACGATGCGCTTGTGCGCCGTCTCGTCGGTCTCCCCGAAGAACTGGCGGCGCTCGCTGTGGGCGATGATGACCCACTTCGCGCCGGCGCCGGCCAGCATGGACGGGGAGATTTCGCCGGTGAACGCTCCTTCGTTCTCCCAGTAGCAGTTCTGGCCGCCGATATCGATGTTGCTGTCGCGCGCCGCCCATGCCGCGACCGGCAGGTCAACGAACGGCGGACAGATAACGATCTCGCGGCCGGTAGTGGACGCCACCAGAGGCTTGAATTTCTCAAAGAACGCGTTCGTCTCCGCCACGTTCTTGAACATCTTCCAGTTGCCCGCCATCACGGGGGTTCTCATAGGAGTTGATTGAGGAAACTGCTTCCTTTCGCAATATGAACGCCAAAGTTCTCGGCCACGGTCTGGCCTATATCGGAAAGTGACGCGCGCGTGCCCAGATTCTCGCCCGGATGCCTGCGGGGCGTGAAGGCGAGCAGCGGCACATACTCGCGGCTGTGGTCGGTGGAGGGCGTGGTCGGATCGCAGCCGTGGTCGGCGGTCAGGATGAGCAGGTCGTCACCGGAGAGCGCATCGCACACAGCCGGGATCCAGGCGTCAACCTCTTCCAGCGCGCGGGCGTAGCCTTCCACGTCATTACGATGCCCGTACAGCATGTCGAAATCGACCAAATTGGTGAAAACAAGGCCGCGATCGACCTCCTTCATCAGGTCGAGGGTCTTCTGCATCCCGTCGGCATTGCTTTTCGTCTTTTCATAGTCGCGAATGCCGCGGCCCAGGAAGATGTCAAAAATCTTGCCTACGGTCGTCACCGGCACGCCGGCTGCGTCCAGCTGATCGAGTAACATCCCGCGCGGGGGCGACGTGGCGTAGTCTTTGCGATTGGCCGTTCGCCTGAAGTTTCCCGGGCTGCCCTCGAACGGGCGAGCGATCACACGGCCCACTTCGTGCGGCCCGCGCAGGATCTCTCGCGCCGTCTCGCAGATGCGGTAAAGCTCCCAGAGCGGAATCACCTCTTCGTGCGCAGCCACCTGGAAGACGCTGTCGGCGGAGGTATACACGATGGGCGAGCCGGTGCGCATGTGCTCCTCGCCGAGGTCCTTGATGATCTCGGTGCCGGAAGCCGGGATATTGCCCAGCGTGCCGCGCCCGATGCGCCGCTCGAACTCGTCCATGATCTCGCGCGGGAATCCATGGGGATAGAGCGGCAGCGGCTTTTCGAGGTGAATGCCGACCATTTCCCAGTGACCGGTAGTCGTGTCTTTACCCGGCGAGGCGAGCGCGCACCGGCCGTACGCGGCGCGCGGCTCCGGAGCCGGCGCGATGCCGGTCAGCGGTGTGATATTCCCGAGCCCGAGCGCGGACAAATTCGGAAGGTGCAACGGCCGCCGGCGGGCGATATTGCCGAGCGTGTCGCTTCCCGCGTCGCCATACGCCGCCGCGTCCGGCATCTCGCCGATGCCGACGCTGTCCAGCACCACCCAGACCGCGCGGTTGAAGTTACCGTTGGCCATGGGAGGGCGCTACGGCAGCGGTCTGCTTTGCCTTGAGCGCGGTGTCGATGCGGCCGATCATGGTGGCCACGAACGTCGCCGGATCGAAGCCTGCCATACGGCTTACCAGCTGCCCGTCAGGACCAAAAATAATCGTGGTCGGAATGGAGCTGACCTTGAGCAGATACGCGAGGCCGTCCTCGTACCAGACCGGCACGTCCCATTTCTGGGCGGCCACGAACTCCGGAACGGAGGAGTGGTCCTCGTCGGTGTCGATGAACAGAAATACGACGTCCTTCCGGTCGCGGAAGTGCTCGCGCAGCTTGTCATAGAGCGGATGCTGGGTGCGGCAGGGTCCGCACCAGGTGGCCCAGAAATCCATGATGACCACCTTGCCTTTGAGGCTGGCCAGGTCGAGCTTATCGCCGTTCACGCCCGAGAGGGTGAACTTCATGGGATCGGAAACCTGCACGTTGGGGTCGTACTGTTTCAGCGCGAGGCGGCGCTGATGGACCAGTTCGCGGTTGCGATCATAGGCGGCCAGGACGATATCGCCGAGGCCGGCCTCAGACCCCTTCCACTTGCGGTAGACGATATCCAGCTCATCGCGGTCGGCGGCGCGCTTCGTCTCGGTCTGCTGCGGATCCTCGATGGTGAAGGCATCGGCCAGCGCCTGCACGGCGCCTGCCTGATCGCCCGCCTGCTCGAGCCAGTAGGCCTTCTCGCGGGCCGTTTCGGCGTTGGCGTAAGCGGCGAAAGCGCTGGTTGCGATCTCCGCCGCCTTCTTCGCATCGCCAAGAGTTCCCACCGCGCGGGCCTGAAGCATGAGCGCCTGTCCCATACGGAAGTTCAACTCCACGCGATGGCGGGCCTCCTCCGGCCCGGGTTTCGGGGTCTCCTTCTTCATCGCCTGCACCAGCTCCTGGGCATGGCGCGAATATCGAAGCGCGCGCTCGGCTGCGTCTTTGTCGTGAGTTTTGAGCAGCGCCGCCGAGGTCTCTTCCAGCAGCTCCAGATTGTCGGGGTCGGTCTCCAGCACACGCACGCCGTATTTGGCCACTCGCGGCGCATCGTGCTGCTGGAGCGACGCCTTGACCAGGGCCTTTTCGATCTCAGCGCGGCGCGGTGAGTTGGGGTATTTCGCGATGTGGTTTTCCAGAGCGTGAATGAAGTCGATCTGGCTGTCGCCGGCCTCCTGAAGGGCGTTCTGGAGATCGGCCTGCTCGGTCTGGGATACAGCGTCTTTCTCCTGAGCAAAGCCGGCGAGCGCGGATACCAGCGCCAAAACCAATAGCAACTTCATTGAGCGGATTTTTCCTGAGCGGGCGGTTTTTCGAACTGATCGGCAAGAGTGGCGGCCCGCTCCCGCGCGATATGCATGTAGCTTTCGTTGATGCTGATGCGGTGCAGCAGGGGAAGAAACTGCTGCGGCGTGACCAGGCGTTTCTGGTCCCACAGAATGTTCACCTGGAGCAGCGCGTCGTTGACCCCCAGCTTGTCGAAGTGCATGGCCTGATCGAGGTCCAGATAGCGCTGCTCGGTTTCGCTGAGCCGCTCGAACCAGTCGGCCAGCAGGCGCGCGTCCGGATTCTGGGAGTAATTGAATGAGGTCTCGTGCTTTTCGCTTCCGTTCTCGTAGACGAACGTTTTGGTGCCGGTGAAGGCGACCTTCAGGTGCGACTCGAGCGGTTCGGCGAAGTTCTCCAGCTTCGCCGCCAGGCCGAAAACAGCGTTGACGTCGTCGCTGGGCACCTGCACCTCCAGCGGATTCGCGTCGTTGGGCGCTTCCCTGTACACCGCGCGTCCGCTGCGGTCGAGCGTGATGGAGACGTAGTCGGGCTTGCTGCCTTTGAAGGCTTTGGAGTAAATGATCCGCGGCGTGTCCGCGTGAGCGAGGCCGGCGAGCGCAAGGGCGCAGGCCAGGAGGGGGATGGCGGAGAGGCGGGCTGAAGTCCCGCCGCAGGCTGAAGCCTGCCCCACGCGGCAACTCTTCATTGGGCGGCTCCCATACGGGCCAGGCTGGCGGAAGTCGTGGCGTGACAAATGGCCACCGCGAGGGCGTCGTTGGCGTCCTCGGAAGCGATCTCCTGATCGAGCCGCAACAGCGATCGGACCATCATCCTGACCTGTCCTTTATCCGCTCTGCCGTAGCCCACCACGGTGTTCTTGATCTGGAGGGGCGAATACTCGCCCAGCGCGATCCCGGCTTCGGCAATGGCGCAAAGCACCACCCCGCGCGCATGGGCCAGGCGGAGCGCCGTCTTGACGTTCTGGGCGTAGAAAACCTCTTCGACGGCAGCGGCATGGGGCGAATACGCGCTCACGATGTCGTGGACGCCGCGGGCGATCATGGACAGGCGCGAGCCCAGCGCGTCCTTCGGGCTGGTCTCGATGACCCCGCAGGCGATCAGCCGGTGCGCGCGGCCATCGCTGTCGACCAGGCCGTAACCGGTCCGCTCACACCCGCAATCGATGCCCAGGACACGCATGCCGCGGCAGCGCTCAGGCCATGGCCTCCAGCTCTTTCACGTCCACGTCGAAGTTGGAGTACACGTTCTGCACGTCGTCGTGCTCCTCCAGCGCCTCGCTGAGCTTGAGCATGCCCTGCGCGCTCTTGCCCTCCAACTTCATGAGGTTTTTCGGGACCATGGCGATTTCCGCGCTCTCGGTTTTGATATTGGCCTTGTGCAGCGCGTTCAGCACGGCTTCGTGGGCCTCGGGGCCGGAGAGCACTTCCCATTCGTCGCCATCGTCGCGGATGTCGTCGGCGCCCGCGTCCAGGGCCACTTCCATCAGGCGATCTTCGCCGGCCTGCTCCTTGTCGATGATGATCTGGCTCTTGCGATCGAACATCCAGGCGACACTGCCCTGCTCGCCGAGGTTGCCGCCGTTTTTCGAAAAGATGTGCCGGATCTCGCTGACGGTGCGATTGCGATTATCGGTGGCCACCGCCACCAGCACCGCCGCGCCGCCCGGACCATAGCCTTCGAACATGATCTCGTCGATCTGCCCGCCCTCCAGCTCGCCGGTGCCGCGCATGACGGCGCGCTTGATGTTGTCGGCGGGCATGCTGACCGCTTTCGCGGCCGCGATGGCCGTGCGCAGGCGCGGATTGCCGTCCGGATCGCCGCCGCTGCGGGCGGCAATGGTGATTTCCTTGATGAGACGGGTGAACTGTTTACCGCGCTTGGCGTCGAGCGCAGCCTTCTTGTGCTTGATTGTCGCCCACTTGGAATGTCCTGACATGGCTGAAAAACCTCGGGCTCGGGTGAGCCTTTCCGGGAGTGCCGCTAAAGTTACAGTCTAGCAAACGGGCGTTTCCCGGCGGCCGTAATCATATAGCCGGTTCAGGGATCAGGCCGGGCTCGACCAGGGGCGCGGCAATGCCGGTGCAGGCGGCGTGCCCACACTGGCATTTTGGTTTCAGCGGCTGATTCACCGCTTCTTCGCAGTACGCGCTGCAGTACTGGCTGCCCGCCGCCGGCGTACACGCGCAGGGCGGATGTGCGCACTTCACCCGATCAGCCATGCGCTCGCTCTCGCTTCCGGGACCTATCGCGTAACATGGTTGTTTCCATGGCTCGCATCGCTCTTATTATTGTCGCTATTCTTGTCGTGCTGCCGCTGGCGCTGCTGCTGGCGTTTTCCAGCACGCCGGTCCTGGAGCTGCCGGCGTCGGTTACCGCGCTGGGCTCGGCCACGCCCATCACCCTGAAAATCGACGATCCGCACGGTGTGAAGCGCATCGCCGCCTCGGTGGAGCAGAACGGCGCGCGATACCCGGTATATGAGACGACGCAGCCGTCGCGGCGTATCTTCTGGAACCGCCATGTCAGCCCGCAAACGGTCCAGTTCACCGCCGGCGTGAAGAACGCGCCGCAGCTGAAGGAAGGCAAGGCCACGTTCATCGTGGAGGCAACCTCAAACGACTTCCGCTCTTCCACCGCATCGGTGCAGCGCGATGTGACCATTGTTACCCGCCCGCCCATGCTCAGCGTCGACTCCGACCAGCATTACCTGTATCAGGGCATGGCCGACCTGGTCACGTTCAATATCAGCGGGCAGTGGTCGGAGGCAGGCGTGCGCGTGGATGGCCAGACCTTCCGCGCGTGGCCGATGCCCGGCGGCAAGCCCGGCGAGTTCGCGCTATACGCTTTCGCCTGGAACATGCCTGTCAGCACGGTTCCCGTGGTGTTCGCGCGGAACGTGGCAGGCAATGAGGTCACGGGCCGCTTCGTGTACCAGTTCCCGAAAAAGGAGCAGCCTCATTACCGCACGCGCGACCTACAGGTCAGCGATGCCTTCATGCAGAAGGTGGTGAACGAACTGGATCCCAATGGCTCCGGGGACATGGTCCAGCGCTTCGTCAAAATCAACAGCGAGATGCGGCGCGCCAATAACAAGACGCTGGCGGACCTGCAGTACAAGACGGAACCGCGCTTCCTGTGGTCGCAGCCCTTTCTGCAGGAGCACAATTCACAGGTGGAGTCCGCCTTCGCCGACACGCGGAATTACATTTATCACGGAAAGAAAATTGATCAGCAGACTCATCTCGGCTACGATTTCGCCATCACCGCGCATGTCGGCGTGGAGGCGTCGAACGACGGCAAGGTCGTCTGGGCCGCGCCGCTGGGCATCTACGGCAACTGCATCGTGGTGGATCACGGTTATGGCCTGCAGACGATTTATGGCCACATGAGCGAGTTCGCCGTACACGAAGGCGACATGGTGAAGCGCGGGCAGATCATGGGCAAGAGCGGCGATACGGGAATGGCCGGCGGGGACCATATCCACTTCACCATGCAGCTGGACGGGGTGCAGATCGATCCCAAGGAGTTCTTCGACGCCCACTGGATCAAGGATCACATCGCGCGCCGGGTGGAACTGCCGGGCTTCAGCCGTTAGCTCTCCTTCGCCACCAATACTTGTAGACCAGCCACAGAACGAGCAGCACGCCGGCAGCGATAGAGACAACCCTGATGTTGTGGTCGATGACGGTGAATACCTGTTGCCACTGTTCGCCGAGCGCCCATCCGAGCACGATGAATGAACACACCCAGGCGAACGCGCCGGTCCACGCCCAGGCGATGAAGATGTGGGGTTCCAGTTTCGACGTGCCCGCGACAATGGCCGTCAGGTGCCGCACGCCGGGAATGAAGTAGCCGAAAAACAGCGCCCAGTGCCCGGCGCGCGCGAAGAAATCGTGCACTCTGTGGATATGACCTTCACTGACGTGAAGCCAGCGGCCGTAGCGGTGAATGGCGCCGAGGCCGACCGTACGTCCAATCAGATAACTGCAGCTGATGCCGCAGGCGCTGCCGCCCCAGGCAGCGGCGATGGCCCACAGCGGATGAAACCGGCCTTTGAAGATGAGGTAACCGGAGAAGACCAACAGCCACTCATCCGGAACCGGCAGCCCGACGATCCCGAATACGAGCAGGGAAAACACCGCCACGTAGCCGTAGTTCGAGACCCACTGCAGGATGGATTCCAAGTCCGAGGATAGCGTGCGCATGGCCGACAACAACCGGCGACAGAGGATTGCCGGCGCAGGTTAGTCGGCCGGCATTCCGCCAGCTGGCTTCAGGCAAATCCCTACGAACCGTAAGTGAATAACCGGGGTTACCTCACTTATATCGTGGGCGTTACCGGGTCTCGCCATGAGGAATGTCCTGGATTGAGAAAGTATATTGAGGCTGGTATCGTAGTACTTCAACGTAAGTAATACCGCATCCTCCTTCGCAGTACACCTGAGCAAGCCGGCCCCGGACGCGCGAACACGGCGCAGGCGATAAAGAAGAGAAAAAGGAAATTCAGCCGATGTGGAAGTATATGCGCACGATGGCGCCTTTATGCGTGATGCTGGCGGGCAGCGTTTTTACCGCGATGGCATCGGTTTTCATCGCTCCCGGGACAAACATTCAGAGTGTGGTTAATGCGAATCCTGCCGGGACGACTTTCATCCTGCAGTCCGGAACCTTCCGCATGCAATCGGTTGTCCCGAAAAACGGTGACGTCTTCACCGGCCAATCCGGCGCGATCCTGAATGGCTCGACGCTGGTATCAGCATTCTCCGAGGAAGTGATCAACGGCGTGCGGTACTGGGTTGCCGATGGCCCCAGGCAGCCGGGGAGAACGAACGGCACATGCGACAGCGCGCACCCGATGTGCATGTACCCTGAGGATTTCCTGATGAACAGCAAGCCCCTGCTGCGGGTGGCATCTCTGTCGGCGGTCACTTCGGGCGCCTGCTATTTCGATTACGGCGCGGCCCGGGTGTATTTCACCGACTCCCCGACGGGGAAGACGGTGGAAATCAGCACCATGACGGATGCGTTCTCGGGTTCGGCAAGCGGCGTCGTCATCAAGGGACTGACGATCGAAAAGTATGCGAGTCCGGCACAGGACGGGGCGATTCAGGGCAGCGGCTGGACCATTGAATCGAACACCATCCGTCTCAATCATGGCGCCGGGATCCAGTTGGCCAGCGGGCAGGTGATCGTCTCCAACTACATTCATCACAACGGACAGGAGGGCCTAACGGGTGGCGGCTCAAACATTCTGGTGGAGAACAATGAGATCGCGTATAACAACACGCTCGGCTTCTCCTTCGACTGGGAAGCAGGTGGGGCAAAGTTCGCCAATTCAACCAACGTGACCGTGGAGGGCAACTACGTGCACGATAACGCCGGCCCCGGCCTGTCGCTTGACTACCAATGCTACAACTGGATCGTTCAGGGCAATCGCACCAGCAGGAATATTGGGGCGGGCATCGTCGATGAAGTAAGTTACGACGGCATTGCAAGATACAACGTAATCACTAACCATGCTCTTTACCCGGGGAAAACGAATCCCAGCATGTGGTGGTCGTGCGGAATTGCCAACCTCGCCTCCCCGAATGCGCGCGTCTACGGCAACACTCTGATCAACAACACCAATGGGATCTGCGCAATCTCGAACTCGCGCGGCAGTGGCAACCGGGGGACGTTCCAGGTACAGAATTACTCTGTTCACGACAACGTGATCGTCCAGACCACCGGAGGCGCTGCCGGCGCGGTTGCCGATCCGGGAATCTACATGGACGTATACGCTCCTTCGATGAATAACACCTGGACTTCGAATACGTACAAGCTTTCGGGGACGGCGGTCGGTGGCTACACCTGGGAAAGTGGGTCGAAGTACGCGAACCTGACGGCGCCGCAGTGGCAATCGGCCCACCAGGACCTGTCCGGAACCTGGATCTCCTCCACCGATTCGAACTTCCCCAGCACCAGGTTCGCGCCCCTGGCCGCCGTGAAGGCAGTCGCTTCAACGCCGGTCCGCTTTCTTCCGACGGCAACTTCCGCCATCGTGAAGACAGAGGCCAGCGGCGCCACGGGAACGGTGACTCAGGTCGCCGGTCCCATCCTGACCAGCGCCGCGTGGTGGTGGAACGTAACCTTCAGCGATGGGACGCGCGGCTGGTGCCTGGAAACAAGCCTCGCGCCTCGCTAGTGTCCTGCTTCTGAATTTCCTGGACTGGGCAACAGAACCGGTTTATCCTGGGTCTGCTTATGTCCGAAACAGCCCCGGCGCTCACTGTTAGTAAGCAGGACCGCGACCTGATGGATGGGTT
>DASRCB010000412.1:0-10170 GCA_035653295.1 Bryobacteraceae bacterium | reverse complement strand
CAGCGTAATGATTTGGCGGCGATGCGCGAGCGAGCGCAGGATGGGATCGAGGACGGCGTCGAGATCCCTGGTGACGTCCTCTGCGAGAAAGCGCAGAACGAGATAGCCGTTCTCCTGCAACAGCTGGCCCTTGCGCCGGTCCCGGCGATACGCAGCGCGATCTCCGAGGTGTTGGGCGCCATCGACTTCGATAACCACGCGCGGGTTGTCGCACAGCAGATCGACCTCCATGCCCCCGTACCCGTCAAATGGGATGGGCAATCCCGCGTTCAGTCGAAAACGGCCCGCGGTGTCTGCCATTGTCTGAAGCCGGCGGTACAGGAAGGCTTCGGTTGCGCTACGCGCGCGCTCAACCCCCTCCGCATCAGCAGAGAGCGGGCGCGCCGCGTCAACGAACAACATGGCGAGTGGCGATTCGACCCCGTCCCGGACTAATCTGCGTACGCTGGCGGCGTAGTCACGCTTCCACGCGGTGTCGGCAGGCAGTGCGACATCAGCCGGCCATCCGGGAATTGCGCCTGCTGGCAGGACGATGGTAACGCCGACGGCTTCATATCCACGGCAGCGGCGATCGAACATCCGCGCCAGCATTGGAACGTTGAGATCCGCGTAGTCGTACACGTGTACGTCGCGCTTTCCGTCAGAGAGCCGGTGTAGCCGTCCCACGTACTGAGCCACAGTCCCGCGCCACGATACGGGCAGGCTTATGAACAGCGTGTCGAGGCGTGCATCGTCGAAGCCCTCACCGATGAACTTGCCGGTTGCCACAAGCACCCGCTCCTCATCGTGGCGAATACGCGCAAGCCGCTCCGCAACAGCCTCAGTGTCCTTCCTCGCCATGCCTCCTCGGAGCACGACGAGGTTGCGGATGTTCCCGGAGAGCTGTAGTGCGAGTGCATCCAGGTGCTCATTGCGTTCGGTCAATACGAGCGGCGAACGGCCCTCACGCACCGCCTGGATCACGTCATTGCAGATACGGCGATTCCGTCCTTCGTCCTCGACCAGCTGCCTGTAAAGCGAGAGGAATTCGGTTCGCTTGTCCGGTTCCGCGTTGCGGCTGGAGTGAAAATCCGTGGGACGGACGATGACGGTGTGCGCGAACGGCCTCAGGGCCGCCTGTTCTTTGGCACTCACCCGGTAGCGCACGGGGCCGCACTGCATAAAAATGATCGGGTCATGACCATCCTTGCGTGTGACCGTCGCCGACAGACCTGCTACGAATCTGGGTTTGGCACGGCGGACGACCCGTTCGAAGCTATGGGCGGACAAATGGTGGCACTCATCTACGATCAGATGTCCATACTCGCCAACGCAGTCGTCCACGACTCCCTTCCGGACCAGACTCTGAATCAGTGCGACATCGATCAAACCGGCAGGCTTTCGGCGTCCTCCGCCGATTCGCCCAATGGCCGCTCGCGGAGTGTTCAAAAATGTTGACAATCGCTCGATCCATTGTTCCAGCAATTGCTGGCGGTGAACGAGTACGAGGGTATTCACACTGCGGCGCGCGATCAGCCATGCCGCTATCACGGTTTTTCCAAAAGCTGTGGTCGCTGCCAGTACGCCCGTGTCGTGCGCGAGCAGCGCATCAGCCGCTGCCTGCTGTTCCGGCCGCAGCTCTCCGGCAAACGCTACATGGATGGGCTGGCCCGGATTGCGCTCGTCCCGTACTATCGATTCGATTCCAAGGTCGGCCGCCAACCGCCGTATATCGGCGAGGCAACCCCGGGGAAGACCGATGTAATGCGAGTGGTCCTCGGCGCAACTAATGATGCGCGGCTTCTCGTACGTAGATAGCCGCATAGCCTGCGCCTTATAGAACTCCGGGTTCTGAAAGGCCGCGACGCGGAGCAGCCGATTTCGCAAGGCTGGCGGCAGGCCCTCTCTGGCGATGTAGATCTCATTCCCCAGCACGAGCTCCAGAGAGCGAGGTAGCTCGCCTGTAATCGCAGGCTCTTTCCGGCGGCGCGATGGCGGCGTCGTCCAGGGCTCGGGCTCATCTTCATCTGTTATCGGGAATGCGACGCCAACGACCTGACCTCGGCGCTCCGCATCGGAGACCAGTGCTTCGATTCGAGAGCGGCCGATCCTCGCAATGGACGCAAGAAACGCCCATTGATCCGGGTAGGCGTTGAATTCATCATCGAGGAAAACACTGTTGCCGCGCTCACGTGCCTCCTTCTGCAACGGTAATGCGATCAGATTGCCGAAGCCTCCCTGGGGCAGCGTGTCCTGGTTGGAAAGAAGCGGTCATATGAATAAAGTCCCACGTCTGGCCGGCGCTCCATCGTTTCTGTAAGGAGCAGCGAGCCGAGCTTCCGCGCCAGTGCAGCGGGAACGGCCTCTTCGAAGAAGAACCACACATGCGCGCCGCGTCCCGAGCGAGAGCGTTCCAATGCGCATGGCAGATGCATACGGCGGCAGGTTTCCACAAAACAAGCGGCGTCCTCGCTCCAGCCCTCCTTGTCGAAGTCAGCGGCGAGGAAGAAACAGGTCTCGTCCTGCAGCATCGGGTAGACGCCCGCTGTGAATGATTGTCCGGTCTCGTCACGCCCGGACAGGTGGCATCGAATCACCTCGTCAGTGACGGGCAGAAAGCGGCGGTGCGGGCAGTCTGCGCACTTGATGCGCGGCTTTTCACAGATGCCACGCACCCACTCATTGGCGCACGCGGGAGCGTATCCGGATTTGCCTGTTCGTCGGCTTTCGAACCGGCGCGGATAGACATCATCGCGCCCTCGAAAGAGCGAGCGAAAAAGCGCGATCTTAACGTCCGGCGAGGATCGGCCGTGGACGTGTTCCATCAAGACTCAACGCCTATGATAGCCGTCGCGAGGCTAAGGCGGCAAAGCGCGTCATCGCCTGGCAGCTCGAACAAGCGATGCGGGCGCAAAACAAAACAAAGAGCGCACTCGCAAGAGAGATGCACACGAGTCGAACCCAAGTCGAAAGGCTCCTCGATCCGGCCAACACAGCGGTATCAGTGCAGATCATCTCCCGCGCTGCCGGCGCACTCGGAAAGAAGCTCTCCATGATCCTGACTGATGTGAGAACGCCCAGATCTCCGATCAAAAGCGGCGGCCAGGTTGTTCACCTTCGGCCTGGAAAGGACAAACGGTCAGTCGCCGAGACAGACTCGAACAAGGGTGTACTCTCTGTTCGCACAGCGGGGAAGAAAGAGCGGCGAACGGCGAATCGGGTGAGACGCGAAGCACATAGGGCTGAGCGATTCGGCCAGGCCATCGTGGACTTCCAATTTCGTTAGCCGTTTTTGAAAGGATCTCTCGTCAGAGGCTTACACAGTCTGGCGAGACCCCAGACTTAGTGCCTATTACAGCGTTGCTGTCGCGCTGGAGCGTTTGGACCGGCTTGACGCGTGGCGTTTTGCCATCTAAAATATAGATGGTGATAATCCATGGAAGCTGTCGAGCTGAAATTGAAGCAGGCCAGTGCGGTTCTGGGCGTCGCGCCGAAAGATCTCCAGAATCTTGTGCAGTTCAAGGTCCTGCGGCCAAGTCGACACGACAGCATGTATTGGTTCGACAATCGTCTTCTTCTTGAGGCGAAGATTGCCCTTTACCTGAAGGATTCGCTTGGCACCTCAACGGACGTGCTCACGCTCTTCGCGCGGGCCTTGTCGAGGGTGAGTGATGAGCATGTCTCGACTGCTCGATACCTTTGGCTGCGATCTCGCCCGGCGAGAGGTCGAGAGCCAATCGAGGTTCGAATTCCCGTGCGGGATCTGGCGAACGAGCTCAACGAACAGCTTCCGAAGGCAGTCGTTTACCAGGACCTGCCACGAGGAAGAAAGCGGTCCGGCTGGAAACGCGAATTCGCTCGCGCCCTGGAAGCGGCGGCATTGGACTTGTCCGGCGTAACGGAATCCCAAATCGCGGGCGCAATTCGAGGCTTCCGAGCCCGGAAAAAGACGTTGCCGGAGATCACGATTGGGCCGGCGAGCAAGACGGCCTAAAGGCGTAATCGATACCTCCGTTCTTGTCGCCGGAGTAGCCGGATTTAAGTCCCTGCGGCCAGCCCAGAACCCGAGCGCATCGTTTCTCCGTGAGTGGCTCGAGATCGGGACATTCACGTGGTTGGTTACGGAGGACATTCTCTCGGAGTACAAGGGAGTCCTCAACCGGCTCGGGGTTCGACGCAGCATCGTCGGTGAAATCATCAACCTGCTAAGGGAGGAAGCAGAATTCGTCACCATTCGTGGTGACGATGATCTTTCCCCAGATCCTGACGACAACCTTTTCTGTGCCTGCGCCGAGCAAGGGCGTGCCGCCTTTATCGTCACGCTAAACAAGAAGCACTTTCCACAAAGGAACCTCACGGCGAAGGTGATCCTACCCGGTGACCCGATGCCAACAACCCGCCGGCGCCGGACATCCGCCAATTAGGGACGGGGAGCCGCGATCGATTCGGAGGCAATGGGCCGCAGGCACTCGCCGTCTGTGCCACGGTCATAGGACTTGAAGGCCCTTTGTTCGGATGTGCTGATACCGAGTCCGCCGCGGTGATCTTTGTTCCGTTCTCGCACGAGAAACGCGCGCGAAAGCTTACCTCGTCGGGATGAGAATTCCCTGACGATCGACACCAGGCTCACAGAATATCTGCGCGGATGGCCGCGCGCCTGGAACGCGCCGACGTGCCTGTTACAATCCGAAGTTTCGATGCAATTTCGGTTTATATCGACTCTTTGCGCGGCTGTTCTCTGCGCGAGCGCGCAGCAGTCATCGCCGGCGACCGTGGCCTTCACCGGGGCGCGCCTCATTACGGCCGCTGGGCCGGACATCGCCGACGGCGTGGTGGTCATCCAAGGGGATAAGATCGCCGCCGCCGGAGCCGCTGGTTCGGTGCAGATCCCGGCGGGCGCGAAACGCATCGACGTGAGCGGCCGAGTCATCATGCCGGGGATCGTGGACACGCACAGCCACATCGGAGAACCGGAAGGTGGCGATTCGAGCGCTCCGATCCAACCGGACGCGCGCGTACTCGATTCGATCAACGTCCGGAGCGCGACTATCGAGAAGGCGCGCGCAGGCGGCGTGACCGCGGCAAACGTCATGTCCGGTTCCGGCCACCTGCTAAGCGGTCAGACGCTGTACCTGAAGCTGCGAAAAGGCAACACGATCGACGATTACCTGATCCATCTCTCCGATGGGCGAGTTGCCGGCGGCATCAAGATGGCCAACGGCACGAATCCGCGGCGCGATCCACCGTTCCCGGGCACGCGGGCCAAATCGGCGGCGCTGGATCGCGAGGAATATATCAAAGCGCAGGAATATCGCGACAAGATCCGCCAGGCCAACGGCGACCTGACGAAACTTCCACCGCGCGATCTGGGCCTGGAGGCGCTCGAGGACGTGCTCGACGGCAAGCGCACGGTGCAGTTCCACACGCATCGTCAGGACGACATCATGACCGCGATCCGGCTTTCGCAGGAATTCCACTTCCATGTGGTGCTGCATCATGTAAGCGAAGGCTGGATGGTGGCGAACGAGATCGCCAAAGCCGGTGTACCGTGCTCGGTGATTGAACTCGACAGTCCCGGCGGCAAGCTGGAGGCGAAGGACGTGCGCTTTGAAACGCCGGCCATATTGTACCGCGCGGGCGTGCTGGTGGCGATTCATACCGACGATCCGATCACCGATTCGCGCCTGCTGCTGCGCTCGGCGGCGCTGGCGATTCGCGGCGGGCTGCCGCGGGACGAAGCGGTGAACGCGCTGACGATCAACGGCGCGCGGATGCTGGGGCTGGAGCAGCGCGTGGGTTCGCTCAAGCCCGGCAAGGACGCCGATCTGGTGGTGCTCTCCGGCGATCCGTTCAGCGTGTACACGCACGTGCTGGAGACCTGGGTAGAGGGCAGGAAGGTTTTCGATCGCTCGGATGCGAAGGACCGGCTGTATGCGGTCGGCGGCTATGGCGCGAGCCACGATCAGGGCTTTCCGGATCTGGACGGAGAGGAGGACCGCTGATGACGCGCACTCTGCTCGTTGGCGTGCTGCTCGCGGCGTGCGGTTACGCTCAGGTGGCGGTGCGCGGCGACACCGTGTACACCATCGCCGGCGCGCCGATTCGTGATGGCGTGGTGCTGATGCGCAACGGCAAAATCGAGCGCGTCGGACCGGCTTCCCAGGTGAGCGTGCCCGAGGGCTGGCGCCTGCTGCGGGCCAAAGTGGTGACTCCCGGGCTGGTGGATGCGCACTCCACGGTTGGTTTGTCCGGGTATCTGAATATCCCGCAGGATCAGGATCAGGTGGAGCATTCGGCGCCGATTCAGCCGGAGCTGCGGGCCATCGATTCCTACAATCCGCGCGAGCCGCTGATTGAATACGTGCGCAGCCTGGGGGTGACCACGCTGCACACCGGCCACGGTCCCGGCATTCTGCTTTCCGGTCAGACCATGGTGGTCAAGACCACCGGCGAGACGGTGGAGGACGCGATGGTGAAGCCGCTGGCGATGGTGGCGGTGACGCTTGGGAACGGCGGTCGGGAATCGCAGCGCGGGAAGTCGCCCGGCACGCGGTCGAAGGAGATCGCCATGCTGCGCGCGGAGTTTATCAAAGCGCAGGAGTATCAACGAAAGCTCGACAAGGCCGCCTCCGACACGGGCGATAAAGAGAAGAAGGACAACACGCAGGCCCGGGATTTAAGGCTGGAGACGCTGGGGCGGGTTTTGAAAGGCGAAGTTCCGTTACTGGTCACGGTGGACCGGGCGAACGACATTGTGACGGCCATTCGGCTCGCCCAGGAGTTCGGGATTCATATGGTGCTGGACGGCGCGGCCGAATGCTACATGGTGCTGGATCGGATCAAGGCCGCCGGTTATCCCATCATCCTGCACCCCACCATGGAACGCGCTTTTGGCGAATCGGAGAACGTGTCCTTCGAGACAGCGGCGAAGCTTAAGGCCGCGGGTATTCGCTTCGCGCTGCAGAGCGGGTACGAATCGTATGTGCCGAAAACGCGCGTGGTGTTATTCGAGGCGGCGGTGGCCGCGGCGAACGGGCTCAGCTTTGGCGATGCGCTGGCAAGCATTACGATCGATGCGGCGCGGATTATCGGAGTGGACCAGCGGGTTGGCTCGCTGGAGGCCGGCAAGGATGGCGACGTGGCGCTGTACGATGGCGATCCGTTCGAGTACACGACGCATTGCGTGGGCGTGGTGACGGACGGGAAAGTGGTGAGCGAAGTACGGCGGTAAACGCGCTGTGGAGCTATGGCTGAGCGCCTTTCAGCGCCCGGTCATGGCGATAGTCGGAGGCAAGCTGCCTGGCGACGCGCTGGGCGACGTCTTCGCTGGCGCTGAGGAACTTCGCGCCGTGGCTCTCCTGGGTGGTGGACCAGATCAGATCGCCATCGGGGGTGACCAGCCGCACCGCCGCGGTGGCCTCATGCTTTCGTTCCTCGATGTCCACCGTCTCGGATTCGCCGAGATTGCCACCGATGTTGCGCGCGGCGCGGCTGGTGACGCCGTGGCCATATCCTTCGCCGCTGGAGGAGCCGTACTGCGCGCGCCCGTTGGCGTTTTCGCTGCTGTGAAAACGGTCGGTATAGGCCTCGTCCTTCGCCGCCCCGCGCAGGATGGCGTCGGCCCGCTCCTCGTTTTCGGTGATGACGAACGCCTTCGAACGCTGGAGCGCGCCCATGATCAGCTCGCGCATGCGCGCCGCGCTTTCGCCGCCGGTGAAAACGTCCACATAGATGCGCCGCACGCGGCTGAGATCGGGCGGGGCTTCATCGTGCTCCTCAACGGGCTGCACGCTTCGTGCGGGCGGGGCCGGGGCCGGCTGCTGCGGAGCCGTATCGGCGGCAAGGAAGAACAAAAACAGGGTCAGCACGGGTCCCCGGCTACCCCCGGCCGGCCTTGCGCGCTTCTTCGTCCTGGAACTCGATGCGGCGGCCGGTTCTGGCCTCCAGGGTGGCCAGAAGCAGTCGAATATCGTTTTTGTTGACGCGAAAGATCAGGGCCTGCTGCTTACCCTGATCGTCGGTGTAGCCGACGGTGAGAAAATGCTGGCGGGCCTTGCTCAGAATGAAAAGCGGCGATATGAGGACGGCTGCAGCAAGGCGTCTGTTGACATTTTGCCCGTATTCCAGCAGGTTGATGCTCTCGTAGGGCACGCGCCAGCTCGCGCCGCGGGAATAGAAAACAAAGGATTGCTCGTCGAGGGTCTGGGCATAGCCCTGGCACCCCGGGGGGATCTGCGCGATGGTGCCGCCAACGTACTCCACCCGTCCGCCGGTCTCCCGGGCGGTAAGAATGCACATCGCGCCCAGCAGGATCAGTACAGCAGCGATGACGATGGGGAAGCGGCGCACTTCTGACAACAGGTTCAAAAGCATGCCCGGAAATCTCCCAAAACCTCTCTGTAGGTATGCTGCCTAAGATCGAAAGTGTCCGACATTCAGGCGTTCAGGCAAGGTTTCCTCCAGAGACGCTGCGGATGTTATGACGCGATGCGGCTCACCGCGGCTGCCATTGCCGACCCGGTCGGGAAATTCAAGTAGCGGTTCGAATGGCCTGTCGAAGAGACGATGATCAGAACCATCAATAGCAGCAGCGAGAGGATGAAAATCAGAATGGCGAATTCGGCCAGGGCCATCGGCCGAATATGCCGACTACGTCGAATGTGCATGGCGGACCTCCCCGGCGCTTCAAGGGGCTGGCGGCTGTCTTGCAGCCGTGGTGATTCTATCGCCGGCGGCAACCGTGGTCAATGGGCCTGATTGCGGCGCTTTACCCTGTCACCGCGGCAAGCCGCCGCCAGCTGCAGATTGGGCCATACGGGCTGCCCGGTTGCCAACCGGGAGTGTGCTACGTTGCCGTTCATGACCGCGTGGTCTCCCGAGTCGTGGCGCACGAAGGCGGCGGCGCAGCCGATCGCGTACGCTTCCGACTCCGAGCTGGCGCGCGCAGTAACCGAACTCGCCGCGCTGCCGCCGCTGGTGACGCCTCAGGAAATCGAACATTTGAAGCAGCAGCTGGCCGAGGCGGCGGCCGGGCGCCGATTCCTGCTCCAGGGGGGCGATTGCGCGGAACAGTTCGAGGGATGCACGGCCGAGGTCATCACCAACAAGCTGAAGATCCTGCTGCAGATGAGCCTGGTTCTGGTGCAGGCCAGCCGCAGGCCGGTGATTCGGGTCGGCCGCATCGCCGGTCAGTACGCGAAGCCGCGCACCGACACCATCCAACGGCGGGACGGCGTGGAGCTGCCCAGCTATCGCGGCGACATCGTCAATCGGCCCGGGTTCAGCGCCGCCGAGCGGGAGCCCGACCCGCGGCTGCTGCTGCGGGCCTACGAACGTTCGGCGCTTACCCTCAATTTCATTCGCGCGCTGGTGCGCGGCGGCTTCGCCGACCTGCATCATCCCGAGAACTGGGACCTCGATTTCGCGCGTCACTCGCCGCTGGCCGATGAATATCACGGCATCGCCCGCCGCGTGGCCGGCTCGCTGCAGTTCATGGAAAACATCCTCGGCGTGCGCGCCGGTGAGATGGAGTGGGTCGATTTTTTCACCAGCCATGAAGCGCTGCTGCTGCCCTACGAGCAGGCGCAAACGCGACGCGATTCCGAAGGCCGGTGGTTCAATCTGTCCACACATTTCCCGTGGATCGGCATGAGGACGGCGGCGGTTGACGGAGCTCACGTCGAATATTTCCGCGGGATCGCGAATCCCATCGCCATCAAAATTGGCCCGACAATGACCGCACCCGCGCTGATCGAACTGCTGGAGGCGCTCGACCCGGCGCACGAGCCCGGCCGGATCACCCTGATCCATCGCCTCGGCGCCGGCCGCATCGCCGAATGCCTGCCGCCGCTGATCGACGCCCTGCAGCGCGCCGGCAGAACGGTGCTGTGGTCGTGCGATCCGATGCACGGCAACACGTACGCGACCAGCGATGGCACGAAAACCCGGCACTTCGACGACATCCTGCGCGAGCTGGAACAGTCCTTCGCCATTCACCGCGCGGCCGGAAGCTGGCTGGGAGGCGTGCACATCGAGCTGACCGGCGAGGATGTCACCGAATGCCTGGGCGGCGCGCGCAACCTGACCGACGCCGACCTGAAGCGCGCCTATCGCACCGAAGTGGACCCGCGGCTGAATTACGAGCAGGCGCTCGAACTGGCGCTGCTGATGGGGCGGATTATGTCGGCTGAG
>DASRCB010000411.1:0-4329 GCA_035653295.1 Bryobacteraceae bacterium | reverse complement strand
TTCGTCGCCCGCTCCAACGTCCTGGACAATATCGCCGAGTTCTCGACGCGAACGTACGCCGAGCCCAACACCGTCTTCCGCAACCTCGGCGCCATGAAGTTCGAGGACGTGACCGCCGCCGCCGGACCCGATATGCAGGTTCCAGGCGTGTACCGCGGCGCCGCCATCGGCGACCTCGATAACGATGGCCGCCTCGACGTCGTTGTCACCGTCCTGAACGGCCAGGCGAAGATCCTGCACAACGTATCCACCGGCGAGAACAACTGGATCACGTTCCACCTTACCGGCTCGAAGAACAACCGGATGGCCATCGGTGCCCAGGTAAAGGTGACCACGGCCGATGGCGCCAGCCAGTACGACATCGTGTCCACCAGCTCCGGATATGCCGCTTCACGCGATCCGCGCGCCCACTTCGGTCTCGGAGCGTTCCGGACCGTCCGCGAAGTCGAGATTCGCTGGCCCGGCAGCGCCAGGCAGATGCTCAGGAATGTGACAGCGAATCGAATCGTCGAGGTGCAGGAGCCTCGATAGTTACCACTCCGCGAGTCGCTGCCGGATGGTTTCCGCCAGGGTCCGATCGCCGGACTGCTCGGCGGCAGCGAGTGCCCGCTGAGCGGCGCCGATCGCATCCGCGCGCTGGCCGGTCTCACCGTACATCAGCGACAGGAAGAACAAGCTCTGGGCATCCTGGCCGCCGCTCAGCTCCACCGCCTGCCGGAAGTGTTCCAGCGCTTCGCTGAACGCGGATGCCGCCGCGAGGGAGCGGCCCAGGTTGAATTCAAACTCGAACGATTTGGGATCCAGTTCGACCGCTCGGCGGAAGTTCGACACCGCCTCCGACAGCTCGCCCGCTCTGGCAAGAGCGGTCCCAAGTGTATTGTGCGCGGTCGCTGAGTTGGGGTCGATCTGGAGCGCCATCCGGCAATGCTCCACGGCTTCCTGGGGATGGCCCTTTTCGAGCAGCGCCGTTGCCAGGCCGGCATGGGCGCGCGCGTCCCCCGGATTGGCGGTCAGCGCCTTGTCATAGCTCTCGATCGCTCCATCCACATTCCCGGTGCGCGCCAGCGCCAGCGCCAGCTCGCTGTAAACGGCGGCGTTCATCGAGCTGGTCGGATCGGCATCGAGAGCAATACGATACTCCGCAATCGCGCCCGGCACGTCGCCCTTACGTTCCAGCGCCGCGCCCAGATCGTAATGCGCCCGGGCATCGCCGGGTGAAAGCTGCAGGGCTTTCCGAAACTCGGGAATCGCCTCGTCCAGCTTGCCGCTGCGCGCCAGATCCTGCGCCACATCCAGCTGGTGGAAGAAATCCGCCAGCGGCGATTCCAGCTTTAGCCAGCTCCCCGGCGTGATATTCACGAACTCCGGCAGGTTCACCGCCCGGTTCGCAGCCGTGGCGTTATCAATCAGGATGGCCGGGCTGTCGTTGCCGTTGGCGTCGATGTGCGTCAGGTACATCTGCGTGTACGGCGATCGCGCCTTCGACGAGAACACCAGCCAGCGCCCGTTCGGCGAAAAGCTGTGCCACGAGTTCATGAGCGCGAGGTTCGCGTTCAGCGCCCGCGCCTGGCCGCCCTGGAAGGGTACGATGTACAGCCGGCTGTCTGGCCGCATCAGCAGCCCATTGTGCGCCTGCACGAACACGATCCACCGCCCGTCCGGCGACACCTTGGGAAAGCTGTTGCTCATGCCGTTCTGCGACGCCCCTTCGATCCGCTCCGGCGCGCCGCCCTTTCCGTCGTTGAACGGAATGCGGTACAGATCGTACTGAATCTGCGTCTCTTTCGGATCGTTCGCGTACTCGGCTTTGGTAAAGCCTCCGGGGTACGCAGACCGTGCTTCCGCGCGAATAAACACGACGTATTTACCATCCGGGCTCCAGACGCCGCACGCCTGTACGAAGCGTTCGTCATCGGCCCCAGGCAGCGGCTGCAGGTGCCCGGTTTCGCGGCTGTACCACGCCAGGATGCCGCGCGTCGGATAAAACACCTGCAGAAACCGGTAATCGAGAAAATTCATCACGTAGTAGCGGTCGATGATGTCATTTCGGTGCGTCTGCGACTGCGAGGAGCCAGGGTCGTTGATAGTCGTCAGCACATAGCGCCCATCGGGTGAAACCTGGGACATGAAGCCGATCCGCAGATTCCCGCCCAGCGGCCCCTGGAAGGTGGTCCACTTGACGATGTTCGCGTCCTGCATGCGCGTTTCCCGGCGCACCGGCATCAGGGCGTACAGACCGCGGTCGTTATCCGGGCCGTCGACGTCGATGCCCATCGTCTTGCCATCGCGCGAAAACGAATGGCAGTTCACGCACGTCGAAATCCCCTTCATCAGCAGCTGGCTGTCCGGCCGGGAGATGTCGCGCAGCCGCCACGCCACCAGCCCCAGCGAGTGCTTCGGGATGGGGCTGATGATCCCCTCCCGTGTCTGGCTCGGAATCAGCGGCACATCGCGATAGAAGATGGGCGCCCCCACCGGATCTGCCGATGTGCGAAGCGTCATCTGGCCGTGCGACAGCGGCTTCTTCTGCTTCTCATCCGCGAAACCCGTAATCGACACGGTTGCGGGTCCCTCGACGGAGTTCTTGCGAATCGCCGCCCAGGTCTTCGCATCCGGAGTCCAGGTATGGCCCTGCGCCTCTTCCGGCGTCAGCGCCGGCGGTCGATTCGTGGGGGTGACCACCCGCGTATCGATCTCACCGACCCGCAGCGGCGGTCCGTCGGTCTTCGCCCGGATATGCGGTCCGCGCTTCGCGAACAGGACATCAATGCGCCAGCTTCGCACCTGCGGGTTCGCATCCCGCCAGCGGAAGACCGGCGCGGTAATCTCCGGCGGAAAAACGGACCCGTCCCGCGGATAGTCGACGATAATCTCCGCAACATTCCCGATCGTCGCCGACCACAGGCAGAAAGCAAGCGCACCGGCGCCGATGACAATCACGCGATGATACGGCACGTCTACCTCTAGTCTCGGCAGACGGCCGATTCTCTCTAAGGCTCCTCAGACGCACAGACATCGCCTCACCCCGCGCCCGCGTACCACCGCAGCGCCGGATCCCCGGCAAACGCCACCACCAGCGCCGCAAAGCCCAGAAACGACCCGAACGGCAGCTCGTAGGTCGCCATGTCCCGGCCCGCCACCTTCGTGTAGACCAGCCCTGACACCGCGCCGCAGATCGCGCCCACCATCATCGTCAGCACCGACCCCTCCAGCCCCAGAAATGCCCCGATCATCGCCAGCATCTTCACGTCGCCGAAGCCGAGCCCTTCCCGATGCCGCACCCGCCAGTACAATTCCCCGATCAGCCAGATGCTCAGGCTGCTGAACAGCGCTCCCACAACCGATTCCGCGATCGACTGCACCCGCGCCCCACGCTCGAACAGCAGCATCGAAACCAGCCCCGCCTTCATCGGGACAAAAGCTGCGAACGCCAGCCCCGCCACCGTTCCGCCCAGCGTCATCTCATCCGGCAGGATGCGCTCCTCCAGATCCGTGAACACCAGCGCAACGATAAGCGCCGAGAACAGCGCCAGCCGTGCGCCCGCCAGCGATACACCGTGCAGCATCACCGCGCCGAAAAACGCCGCCGCCGTTAACGCTTCCACCAGCGGATACCTCGCCGGTATCACCGCCGCGCAATGCCGGCACCTCCGCCGCAAAACGAAGTAGCTCAGCACGGGGAGATTGTCATACCACGCGATGGTCTTGCCGCATTCAGGGCAGAATGACCGCGCCGGCCGGGCGACGGACAAATCCCGCGGAAGGCGGTAAATGCAGACGTTCAGAAAACTGCCGATGATCAGCCCGAAAAAGGCCGCGATCAGTGCTTCGAGCAAGCGTGCACCTTTTCGTAGACCGCTGCCGTTCCCCGCACCATCGCTTCAATCGTAAAATGCTGCTCCACGCGCGCCCTTCCCGCCACCCCCATCTGCGCGGCCAGCGTGCGGTCATTCAGAATTCGCAACATCGCTGCCGCTACCTCTGCGGGGTCCCCGGTCGTAAGCAGTCCCGTCACGCCGTCCTCCACTGCCTCGGGCAGGCCGCCCACCCGGCTGGCCACCACAGGCACTCCATGCGCCGACGCCAGCAGCGCGGCCGAGCCCAGGCCCTCGGACTCCGTGATGTACACGAACAGCCCCGCGTCAGCCAGATCAGCGGGCAAATCCTGCGAAAACTGCACCCGTACCCCGGCGATCGCTCCGGCGCGCTCCACCACATCGCGCCCTTTGAGCGGATCGGCGGAATCCAGCGCCAGCGTTAGCCGGCCGCCCCCGCCCGAGGTCCAGGCGGCGGGCAGCGGCACGCCATCGTACACCACCGTGACCTTCT
>DASRCB010000410.1:0-10720 GCA_035653295.1 Bryobacteraceae bacterium | reverse complement strand
ACGTCGTTCAGACGCCGCGAATAGACCACCACATCATCGCCGGATCGGTGCACCTGAATGCGCGCGCCGTCCATTTTGTATTCGAGCGCGGCCTCGCCCAGTTCTTCCAGCGCCTCCTCGATGTCGCCGGCGGTCTGCGCCAGCATGGGCTGCACCGGCCGGAACAACTGCACGCTGTGTTCATCCAGCGCCGTTTCGCCTTTTTCCAGCACCGATCGCGCAACCACGGCGACATCGCCGGTCATCATGCACGCTCGCCGCACACGATCGGCCGCGGCGCCTGATGCCTTCGCGACGGCATCCACCATGAGGCCCTCCAGCGCGCCCTGACGGAGTTCGCCCATGAGGAGCCCGGTGAGGAACTCCTGCTCCTGGGCCGTAGATTTGGAGAGCAGATCGTGCACGAGGCCGATCCTCTGGCGCTCCGAGCCGCTGCCCTGTGTCGCGGCGATGGCGGCAAGGCGGCGATCGACATCGGCTACTTCGAGCGTTGCTTCAGGCGCCGGGTCGGCGGCGGCTTCCTGGAGCGTGCGCCATCCAACGCCGATCCTGCCCTGCGGCGTGCGCGCCGAGAGCCAGGCTACGACGATCGGGATTTCGTCCCCGTGCGCGCGACGGAGCAACTGGGCAAGAAGATCTGTTTTCTCGAGGCGTTTAGACGTTTCGGCGATGCGGCGGGAGGTCTCGACGATGTCGGCCAGCAGCATGTATGGCCATTATCCTGCGGGGGCCGGAAGGCTCTGCGTCGCACCGGTGCTGATCCTCAACACCCGGACGTCTCTCGCCCGAACATGCAGGCGCACGGCGCCGCCGTTCACCTTCAGCGCTTCACCCGTCACAAGGTCGAGTGCGCCGGAGGCGTGGGCGGCCGGCCTCAGGGTGACCGTTGCATCCACAGCCGTGTCGCCGTGGTTCAGCGCGAAGAGCAACAGCGAATCGTTCGATTCCAGCCAGTGCGCCTCGAGTTGGCCGCCCTCGACGACCACCGGCCGTGTGACGCCCGCCCAGTCGAGCAGCGCCCCATAGAAGCGCGCGACGGCATCGGTTGGCCCGGTCTGGTACGCGGCGCTCACGTAGGAGCCGAGCATCACCGTGCGGCCCTTGCCGAAGATCGACGCGACGGCGGCGGGACGTCCGTCCGCAAAGCGCGCGACCACCCGGGCATCCGGCCGGAGCGGCTGCAGCGTTTCCTCGTACCAGCGCGCCGGCAGCACCAGAGCACCTCCGATAGCCGTGTCGTCCCAGTGCAGTTCCGTACGCCCATGCGCGCCGGTCTGCACCGCGCTCTCGCGGCAGCCCATCACCTCCGCAAGGCCCATGCCCGGAATCCGTTCCGATGCGTAACCGCGCTCGTTGTTCCAGCCGAGCCGCGCTTCCGCCACGAGGACGCCGCCGTTCTCCACATACTCCCGGAGCCGCGGCGCCGCACTCTCCGGCAGCATGGGCGGATACGGGACGTAGACGAGCTTGTACTGTTTCAGATTGTCGAGATGCTCGATATGGACGTAATCCACCGGCACGTTGAGCGGAAACAGCGCGCGATGCAGCCCCAGCAGCGAATCGCGCTCGATTCCGGCGACTTCTCCCTGTGGCCCGCCGTACTCGGTGTCGCGCTGGCGGCCGCCGACGAAATAGACCAGCGGGTTGTAAACGATGGCAACCTCGGCGCGCGGCGGACGCGCATGCAGGAAGACTTCCTGATTGCGATCCACCACCGCCGCGATTCCGCCCGCGACCTTTGCACGATCCGTGATCGTTCCATCGAGCTGATTCAGGCCGTACCCGCCCGATTCATAACCCGAACTCATCGGATACCAGGCGTAGTAGAAGATGCCTTTGGCGCCGCGCGCGATTGCGGACCACGTCCACAGCCGAGTATCTTCCGGACTTACGGTGGGGCTTACATTCAGCGCGATGGTTCCGAATCCGCCCTGTAACTCACCGATCTGAAAGCCATTCCGCCCCCCGTCATAAGCGAATGAACGTGTGAAATCGAGCAGCGCCGCACGCCAGTAGACATCGCGGTCCACGAATGCCGAGTGCTTCGGATAGAAGGACGTACCGTAGTAATCGATCTGCGAGGCCATATCCCAGTCGTCCGACTGCCCCTCCCACCACAGCGGTGAGGAGAAGAGTCCGACGCCGGCGGCATGGCTCATGGCCAGCACGCCGGGCGCGGCGCTTTTCACTGCCTGATACCGGTCGCGCAGGTCCTCGCCGAGCTTGTCGGCGATGAAGGTCTTCCAGTCGATGTAGTCGGTATAGGAGAGGATGGTGCTCATGCGCCCAGGCTCCACCTGCTCCCATGATGCGAAGCGCCGGTACCAGGCGGCGTTCAGGTTGTCGAGAGTGCCGTATTTCTTCTGCAGCCAGCGACGGAAGCGGGCGACGGTGTTACGGCAGAAGCAAAATTCCGGGTTATAGATATAAGTGGGGTCGGCCCAGTTGATGACGTGCGGCTCGCTCCACAGGTCGAAGCCGATGAATGCCGGACTGCGCGAGGCGTGCTTCGCCAGCGCGGTGTAGAACCCGTCGTCCGCCGCGCGCACGCCGGGATGATCGCGGCAGTAACCGGGCGATGACTCGGGCTTCACTGCCTGTCCGTTGGAAGATACGAACAGAGAATCGGGATACTTATCGCCGACCCAGCGCGGCGCCGAGTCCATGTACACCTGCACGAGGACCTTCAGGTGCTCCTGCTCGGCAAGCTCCAGGATCACATCGATGGTGGAAAAATCGTACTGGCCGGGAGCGGGCTCGCCACTGGCCCAGTCGATCCACGCGCGAACGGTGTTGAAGCCGAGCGCTCTGATCTGTCGCAGGTCTTTCCGCCATGCCTCCTTTTTCGAGCGAGGGTTGCGCTCCAGCATCGGCGCGCGCGCCTTGCCGCCGCCGTACCAGACACCCACGGGATAGAAGTCGGGAACCGCGGCACAGGCCAGGGACGCCGCCAGAAGAACCGTGGTCAGGACTCGCATCGTGCAACCGATTACATCACAATGAAGCCATGAAGCTTGCCAAGGAGTTCATCGTCGAGCCCGGCCATCGCGCCCATGTCGATAAGCGCGACCCCTCGGACACCGCCGGCCATAAAAAGGACGCGCGCCTGCTCGAGAAACACCGCAGGCGGCTCGCGGAGTTGCAGGACCTGCTGTACGCCGACAAGCGCTTTGCCCTGCTCATCGTGCTCCAGACCGTGGACGCCGGCGGCAAGGATGGCACGATCCGGCATGTCATGTCGGGGGTGAACCCGCAGGGCTGCCAGGTGACTTCGTTCAAGGCGCCCACGCCGCTGGAGCTGGACCACGATTTCCTGTGGCGCGTGCACCAGCATGTCCCGCCGCGAGGGTTCATCGGGATCTTCAACCGCTCGCATTACGAAGACGTGCTGGTGGCGC
Organism: Bryobacteraceae bacterium; assembly: GCA_035653295.1. GTDB lineage: Bacteria > Acidobacteriota > Terriglobia > Bryobacterales > Bryobacteraceae > DASRCB01. Next base: position 7,322 of record DASRCB010000410.1, on the reverse strand, counting down.
GCGTCCACGAGCTCGTGCCGAAGAAGGTCTGGTCAGAACGCTACCGGCAGATCAACGATTTCGAGCAGATGCTGGTGGAGAACAGCGTGACCATTCTCAAGTTCTACCTGCAGATCAGCCGGGAGGAGCAGCGCGACCGCCTGCAGGCACGCCTCTCGGACCCATCGAAGAACTGGAAGCTGTCGCTGCAGGATTTCAAGGAGCGAGAGCACTGGGACGCGTATATGGAGGCGTACGAGGATGCGCTGACCAAGTGCAGCACCAAGTATGCGCCGTGGTACGTGATCCCGTCGAATCACAAATGGTTCCGCAACCAGGCGGTTTCGGAAATCGTGAACGGCACGCTGGAGCGCATGAAGCTGCACTATCCGCCGGCGACGATCGACGTCTCACAGATTCACCTCGAGTAGCGGTTCGTGCAGGCTGAAGGCCCGCACCACAAAGCCTCAGATCGTAAGGCGGGGGGAGTAGGAGCTCAGCACACGCATGTAGTTGGTGCGCTCGTAAGCGCCGGGGTTGGATACGGATCGCTGGCTCATGCTGCCCTGCATCTGGCGAATGGAGACGTACTCATGTTCCTCCATCCATGTTAGTAAGTCAGCGTGGACGTGGGCTAAGTAGTCGATGCCGCGCTTCAGGAGAGCGGAAGTCATCATAGCCACGCTGGCGCCGGCCATCATGGATTTCAGCACGTCTTCGGCGGTGTGAACACCGCCGGTAATGGCGATGGACGCGCGAATACGGCCGTACAGGATAGCGGCCCAGTGGAGGCGGAGCAGGAGCTCGTTCGAGTTACTCAGGATCAGGTTGGGAATCACATCGAGCAGGCGCAGGTCAAAGTCGGGCTGATAGAAGCGGTTAAAGAGCACCAGGCCGTTGGCCCCGGCCTGGTCGAGCCGGCGCGCGATGTGAGCGGGGGCGCTGAACCACGGGCCCAGTTTGACGGCTATGGGAATGCGGACCGTATTGCGGATGGTGGACACCAGATCCACATAGCGCTGCTCGACATCCGCACCGCTGAGGGCTGGATCGGTAGGCAGGTAGTAGACGTTGAGTTCCAGGGCGTCGGCGCCGGCTTCCTCGATGTATTTTGCGTACCGCGTCCACCCTCCGAGGGTGATGCCGTTCAGGCTGGCGATGACCGGAATGCGCACCGCAGCGCGGGCGCGGCGGACATGCTCGACGTACGCCTCGGGGCCGAGGTCGTAAGCGGGTAAGTCAGGGAAGAAAGTGGGCGACTCGGCGTAGCCCTCGGCTTCGTTACTGAGCGCCTGATCGAGCAGGCGGCTCTCGGTTTCGATCTGCTCCTCAAAGAGAGAATGAAGCACGACCGCGCCGGCCCCGGCGTCCTCCATACGGCGGATGTTGTCGACCTCCTGGCACAACGGAGAGGCAGAAGCGACCAGAGGATTGGCGAGCGTAAGCCCGAGGTAACTCGTAGTAAGGTCGATCATCTTAGTTCTCCTTCGCGGCGGCCAGAGACTCGCAGATTTTCCAGCGTGCGCGCACGTCCTCCTCGGCTTCGGCGAGCAGCTCGCGGGCCACCTTCGGGTTGCTGTGGGCCAGCATGGAGTAGCGGGTCTCGTTGTAGATGTACTTGTCCAGCGGCAGGGTGGGAGGACGGGAGTCGAGCTGGAACGGGTTCTTCCCTTCGGCCGCGCGCGCCGGATTGTAGCGATAGAGCGGCCAGTAACCGGACAGCACGGCGTTCTTCTGCTGCTCGAGGCCGTAGAGCAGGTCGTAGCCGTGGGCGATGCAATGTGAGTAGGCGATGATCAGCGACGGGCCGTCGTATGCCTCGGCCTCGAGGAACGCCTTCACGGTCTGGGTGTCGCTGCCGCCCATGGCGATGCGCGCCACGTATGCCGTGCCGTAATTAACGGCCATCATGCCGAGATCTTTCTTGGGCATCTGCTTGCCTCCGGCGGCAAACTTGGCCACCGCACCGCGAGGCGTGGACTTGGACATCTGGCCGCCGGTGTTGGAGTAGACCTCGGTGTCGAGCACGAGGATATTGACGTTCTGCCCGGAGGCGAGCACGTGATCGAGGCCGCCGTAACCGATGTCGTAGGCCCAGCCATCGCCGCCGAGGATCCAGACGCTCTTTTTCACCAGAGAGTTCGCGAGCGCGGCGAGGTTGCGGGCTTCCGCGGAATGGACGCCTCGGAGGAGACGCTGGAGGTCTTCGACGCGGCGGCGCTGCTCGTTAATGCCTGGTTCGGTGGACTGGTCGGCGGAAAGAATCTCCGCAGCGAGCGTGCCGCCGATGTGGGGCGCGAGAAGGGAGACCAGCTCGCGGGCATACTGCGCCTGCTTATCAATGGCGAGGCGAATGCCGAGGCCGAACTCGGCGTTGTCTTCAAACAGCGAATTGGACCAGGCGGGGCCGCGGCCGGCGGCGTTGACGGAATAGGGCGTGGTGGGCAGGTTGCCGCCGTAAATGGAGGAGCAGCCGGTGGCATTGGCGATGACCACGCGGTCGCCGAACAACTGGGTCATCAACCGGATATAAGGCGTTTCGCCGCAGCCGGCGCACGCGCCGGAGAACTCGAACAGAGGCTGGAGGAGCTGGACATCTTTCACCAGGGCGGGATTCACGGCCTGACGATTGGTGTCGTTCAGGTGAAGGAAGTACTGCCAGTTGGTCCGCTCCTGTTCGCGCAAGGGCTCCTGCGGGCTCATGTTGATGGCTTTGTGCTTCGCCTCGCTCTTGCTCTTTACCGGGCAGATCTGAACGCAGAGGCCGCAGCCAGTGCAGTCTTCGGGCGCGACCTGGAGCGAGTAGCGCATGCTGGTGAACTCGCGCCAGCGCGCGGGGGCGAATTTGAAGGTCTCCGGCGCGTTGCCATCGCTGGCCGGATCGTAGACCTTGGAGCGAATGACGGAGTGCGGGCAGACCATCACGCACTTTCCGCACTGAATGCACAGCTGCTCATCCCAGACGGGGATCTCGAGGGCGATGTTCCGCTTCTCCCACTGGGCGGTCGCGGTGGGATAAGTGCCATCGACGGGAAGGGCGCTGACGGGCAGCTCGTCACCCTGTCCGGCGATCATCATGGCGGAGACGCGCTGCACGAAATCGGGAGCGGCCTCGGGAACGGGCCGCCGGATTTGAAGAGTGCTGGTGGCTTCGGTGGGAACCGCGAGCTGATGGAGGTGATCGAGCGCGGCATCGACGGCGGCGTAGTTCCTGAAGACAACTGTTTCGCCGCGCTTGCCGTAGGTTTTTTTGATGGAATGCTTGATGGCCTCGATGGCGGCTTCGCGGGGCAGGACGCCGCTGATGGCAAAGAAGCAGGCCTGCATGATGGTGTTGATGCGGCCGCCCATGCCGCACTCGCGCGCGACGCTGACGGCATCGATGACGTAGAATTTGAGCTTTTTGTCGATGATCTGGCGCTGGGCGTTGAGCGGCAGCTTGTCCCAGACTTCCGCCGGGCCGTACGGGCTGTTGAGAAGGAACGTGGCGCCGGGCTCGGCGGAGGCCAGCATGTCGAACCGCTCCATGAAATTGAACTGATGGCAGCCAATGAAATTGGCGCGGGAGATCAGATACGAGGAACGGATGGGGCGGGGGCCAAAGCGCAGGTGGGAGACGGTGACGGAGCCGGACTTCTTGGAGTCGTAGACGAAGTAGCCCTGGGCGTAGTTGTCCGTGTCCTCGCCGATGATTTTGATGGAGTTCTTATTAGCGCCCACGGTTCCGTCGGAGCCGAGGCCGTAGAACAGGGCGCGCACAGTTTGCGGGTCCTCGGTGGAGAATTCGCAGTCGAAGTGAAGGCTGGTGTGGGTGACATCGTCTTCGATGCCGACGGTGAAGTGGTTTTTCGGGTGGTCCTTGCTGAGCTCGCGGTACACGGCCGCCACCATGGCCGGCGTGAATTCCTTCGATGACAGGCCATAACGTCCGCCGATGACACGCGGGAAGGCGGGCATGGTTGCTTTGCCGGCGGCGAATGCCTCGGTGAGTGCGGCGACGACATCGAGATAGAGCGCCTCGCCGACGGCGCCAGGCTCTTTGGAGCGGTCGAGGACGGCGATGCCGCGGACGGTGGGTGGAAGAGCTGCGGCGAAGTGTTCGACGGAGAACGGGCGGAACAGACGGACTTTGAGCAGGCCGACTTTGTCGCCGTTGCCGCGTGCATTCAGGGCGTCGACGGTTTCCTCAACGGCCTCGGCGCCGGAGCCCATAATGACGATGACCCGGCGAGCATCGGGCGCGCCGTAGTAATCGAAGAGGCGATATTGGCGGCCGGTGAGGCGGGCGAAGCGGTCCATGGCGCGCTGCACGATTTCCGGACAGGCGAGGTAGAACGGGTTGACCGCTTCGCGCGCCTGGAAGTAGACGTCGGGATTCTGCGCAGTGCCGCGGAGTACGGGGCGGTCGGGCGTGAGGGCGCGGTGGCGATGGGCGCGGACCAGATCGTCGTCGATCATGGCGTGCAGGTCATCGGCGGTAAGGCATTCGACCTTCGCCACCTCATGCGAGGTGCGAAAGCCATCGAAGAAATGGACGAATGGGATGCGGGCTTCGAGGGCGGCCGCCTGGGCGATGAGCGCGCCGTCCATGACCTCCTGGACGGAGTTGGAGGCGAGCATCGCATAGCCGGTCTGACGCGCGGCCATGATATCGCTGTGATCGCCGAAGATGGACAGCGCCTGAGCTGCGAGAGCGCGGGCGGCGACATGCAGGACCATGCCGGTGAGTTCGCCGGCGATCTTGTACATGTTGGGGATCATCAGCAGCAGGCCCTGGGACGAGGTGAAGCTGGTGGCGAGGGCTCCGCCCTGAAGGGCGCCGTGGAGGGCCCCGGCGGCGCCGCCTTCGCTCTGCATCTCGATCACACGGGGCACGGAGCCCCAGAGATTCGGCTTGCTTTCGGAAGCCCACTGGTCGGCCCACTCGCCCATTGGGGATGAGGGCGTTATGGGGTAGATGGCGATGACTTCGCTGAGCTGATAGGCGACGCGAGCGGCTGCCTCGTTGCCGTCGATGGTGATTCGCGGCCTGGTCATTATGGCGACCTCCTCGGGCTGAGGCCGGGGATGAAAGAGGAGGAGGATGAAGATCCCGGCCGGAGCCTCGAATGTTGTGCTTTGGAAACCACAGTGTACGCCCGGTTAGAAAAGGGGTGGATGATACGCGACGGGAAAGGTCCGCTGGCGGGCGTGGTGGTGTTCCTCCACAGGCGTTGTCGATTTTCGCGACGGGTTTTCTCGGGGAAAAGGGGGGCGGCCTGGTTTCCGGCCGATCGTTGCCGGTCCGTGCATTGGGCTTCGACATAAGAAGGGGTCAGGGGCCAGGGGTCAGGGGTCAGCGCATCGCGGGCGGGTTGGCGCTGGCTGGATTTTTCGGAGCTGGGGCTCGGTCGGGCCTTGGGCCGATCCTTGCCGGTTTGTGAATTGGGCTTCGAGATGAGAAGGGGTCAGGGGACAGGGGTCAGGGGTCAGCGCATTGCGGGCGGGTTCGGGTCGGCTGGACTTTTTCACGAACGGAGCTGGCGATGTTGTTGATTCGGGGACTGGGCTCGCTTCGAAGCGGGGTTCGTCCGGACGGGATGGTTTTCTGCACGAACGGAGCTGGCGATGTTGTTGATTTCGGGTCCCGGGCGGGCTGGAGACAGGCTTTGAGTCGGCGGTCTGCGCCGCCTCGAGGCGGCGCCAGCTGTCCGGGTTCGATTCGAACATGAGGAGATTGAAGGCGCGGTCCATGGCGAGGTTCATGGCGCCGTCGTAGCGGCAGAGGGTGACCCAGCGGCTGGCGATCTGGCCGACGTCAAGCTCACCGGCGCATGCAGACTGCATGAATCTGCGCTCGAGGTCTTCGATGATGAACCAGCGCGCGACACCGATGGCGATGGTCAGGACGGCGGCTTTTTCCGCGGCGGTGGTGGGCTGGAAATCGTGGTTGAGGCTGGCGATCACGTCAGGGTCCGGCTGGACGGAGGTGGCGGCGCGCAAGCCGTGCTTCAGGGCGTTGCGGCTGCAGATGGCCTTACCGGCCGCCGTCCGCGGTCCGGTGGAGCGGAGCGCATTACGGCGGCTGGCGGCGATTTGGGCGGCGGTGCGCATGGCTTTCACGCGGCGGTGAAGACCGCGGGCGCCGCGGCAGGCGCGGCCTCGGACTGAGCGGGTTTCGTTGTGCCCGAAGCGTACTTACCGCGGGCGCGAAGATCGCGAACGCGGTCCAGGCGGCCGAGGCAGCGGTGGAACTCTTTATCGGCGACGGCGGTGGACGCGGCGACGCTTACGTAGGCGCGGCGCTCGCTGCAGTCGTCCCGGACAGCGCGGCCGAGCAGCTCCGTGCATTCCACGGAATCGGGGTCAGGGCGGAAGTCCGGGATGTCGGCGGGATCGGAGAGGCTGTTCTCGTGGCGCAGGCGGGCGTCGGACAGCGCCTGGACGAGGCCGGCTTCGAGGCGAGCAGCGCGCAGGGCCTTCCACTGGGTGAGGGCGACGCGCTGAATGGTGAAGACCTCCGCGATGGAGACCGGTTCGTGATCGCGGATGAGTTCGGAGACGAAACGCTGGAGTTCGTCGGCTTCTTCGGTACAAGTGCAGAACCATGCGGCGTTGAAGTGCGGAGGGATCCGTTTGCGCTCGGATTGTTCGTTCATGCTGAAGCTCTTTTCTGCCGCGGTTTGCGCGGCTGGGGATGGGGAGAGGCGCGATTTTACGCTGAGATCTCCTCTCCTGGCCCAAATCTAGCGGATGCGCGGGCGGGTAAAGGGTGGGGAAAATATCAAGTTGTTGAAAGATATGGGGGAAAGAATTTTATTTTAGTGGTGAATGACTGAGAGATTGGTTTAGCTCGCGGCCGTGAACGCTGTTGGGACGGGGCGGCGGGTTGCCGCGGAGTGAAGCACCGTTGCTTCGATGGCTGGAAGATGCCGGGCCTGGGAGCAAACCGGCCGGCGGTCCGTCCGACGTCGGGCGGCCGGATCGCGCCAGGGGTGCATTGACGGTCAGGTTACAGGTTGGCGACAGTACGTGGAATTGTCACGCGCTCGGCGGTAGGAGGTTCAGGGGATCACTGTCTGGATCGCGACCATGGAGTTAGAGGTCGTCCAGGCCCTGAAAGAATAAGGGGTTAGATCACAAGTAACGGATGAGCATCCCCGAGGGATTGATTCATGCCTTTCGTCGAGTCGGGGATAGTGCGTTCAGAACTCCGGCAGCGTTACAGCGGACGTCGAATATCATTCCGCCCCGGCAAGATCGTGCGATAATCACGAATCGGCCAAAGTGTAGGGTTACTCGACACCAAACAACTCCGCCGATGGTGAGAAGTCTATGGACCCCGTTCGTTCGATGGACCCCGT
>DASRCB010000409.1:0-8944 GCA_035653295.1 Bryobacteraceae bacterium | reverse complement strand
TAATACAAACGGACGATTCACAACAAGCTCAGCGTATCGGGAACGGGCGTCGCCCGTAAACCGGGGCGCGACCACAGCACCGCGTGCCCTCTGACGTATGAATGCGGCGGGCGCTGAACCTTTAGTCCATGCGCAGGACGTACACAAAGTCCGCCTCCGGCGTAATCTTTTCGCGTGCGACGCCGGTATGCCTGACGATAACCCGGCACAATGTTACCCAGACATCGCGGTCGTTCCATCCGCCAGTTTCCTGCGCGAGCTGGGTGTAGTTAGCGACAAGTACGTCTCGCGCAAGATCGCCGACCGTGGCGTCGGGCTTCGGGAATGCCACCGCAAGTCCCCGCGACACCCTGAGTAGCAGGCCACTTAGCATCAACCCCGGAAGAAACAACAATACAGTTCCGACAACACCCACACGACCGTAGATGCCTGCCGTAACTGCAAGGACAAGTCCGGCGGAAAGCAGTGTCCATACCACGCGGGCGGAATACTGGAGGGCGGGAAGCCCGAGCTTCATCGCGCCTTGAATCCTGCGCCAGTTCTCGCGTCTATAACGATTTGACAGCAACTCTTGAAGCGGCGTTAATGGCCTGATCTGCCGACGTTCTGTTCCGAACGCTTCCATGAAACCGCGACGCGTTTCGTGGAACGCGACGATATCCAGGCCCATGGATGAATCAATTGCAGCGTCGGGCTCTGGTCATTCGCCATCTCAGCATCAGCGGTTCAGGGAACGAGAGACGCGGCGCCAAAACCACGACGGAGGCCGGCTGAAGCGGTTACGCGGTCACGATCTGCGGCACAACCGGATCACCGAACATGCCGAGATGGGGACTGCTCAGTCGGCCCGCGAAGCGAAGGCGGGCCAGACCACACAGGCACGTCTCGGAGCGGGCGCTCGAAAGCCGGCACGGCGAGCCGAGACCAGCGCCACGGGGCTGGATGCGCGAGCCTCTGGTAGGCTGGTTCCATGGCCATCCGCTGGACTCGTCGGAACGGAACGGGGCGGCCCGTGTGTGTCATCGCCTCCCGTACATCCTTCCGTACCTCGCAGCCGACGGCAGCGCAGGACCGCGGCAAGCCATTGGTCCCGGCACCCAGGGGCGGTTAGCTCAGCCGGTTAGAGCGCCTGCCTTACAAGCAGGAGGTCCGCGGTTCGAGCCCGCGACCGCCCACCACAACCCATCATTTCGACTGCTACGGACGAGCTAATCCGAATGGAGAATTTCACCGCTCCGAACAGTGGTGCTATTCTCCAAAGCACGCGAATCGCGCGGCAGAACGGCATGGCAGCTCGTTCTGCTGCTCCGGGAGCGAGTCGGGCTGCGGGCGAGCGTCGGAATGCGCTCCTGACCGCGCCCGACTCGCCGGGTGCGTCCGCCTCCGCCCGCCATGGCGCACAGCCGTTCCGTTAATGCGCCGTCCAGGTTCCCGAGCTGACAAAGCCGCTGTCCGCGCCGGAGTTGTCGATAGCCCTCAGATACGTGTGCTCGAGACCAGTGAAAGTACTCAGGAAACTGATGCTCACGGTCAGAGTCAGATTCATCCCCGAATGGGCCACGGATATGCCGCTCGCTGAGACGCTGCAGTGGCTGTTTTGCGCCGTTCCCGAGCCGCCGGGCGACAGCGCGCCGGCGGTCGAGCTTCCGTTGTCGGCGCGCAGATACAAGACGTTCACCGCGGGTTGGTAGTACATATAGCAGCCGTTGACGGTGGTCAGCGCTCCGTTGAAGAGCGCGTACACCGAGCCGAGGTCGTTCCAGCCATTGGGATCGGAGTAAGTGAACGTAAACGTCTGCGAAGCGCCCGTGCCCGACGAGGGTGACACCGAAACGACCGCGGGCTTCTGGTTAGCCGCCGCGGACCATGTCCCGCTTGAAACCCAGGGTGTAACGCTGCTGGAATTGTCGATCGCTCTGAGGTAAGCGTGCTTGAGGCCGGTGAACGTCGATGTGAAGGTGATCGGGACGGTGAGCATGAGGTTGTTGCCCGAGTGGGTTACGGACATGCCGCCGGCCGCCACGCTGCACTGGCTGTTGCTGCCGGTGCCGGAAGCTCCGGGCGTAAGCGCAGCTACGTTGCTTACGCCATCATCTCCGCGAAGATAGAGAGTGTTGACGGCCGGCAGATAGTACATATAGCAGCCATTCACCGTGCTCGCGACGGTGCTGTTGAACAGCACGTACACGGAGGCGAGATCGGTCCAGCCGTTCCCATCGGAGTAAGTAAAGGTAAAAGACTGGGGGTTGGCAATACCGGAGCTGGGCGACATGGAAACGATCGACGGCGGCTGATTCGCGGCAGCAGACCAGGTCCCTCGGACGACAAACCCGGAGCTCGCTCCCTCGGCATCGATGGCGCGCAGGTAGATCGTCTTCCGGCCGGTGAAGGTGGCGCTGAAGGTGATGGAAACAGTGAGCATCAGGCTGTTTCCGGAGTGGCTGACGGAAATGCCGCTTGCCGCGACGCTGCACTGGCTGTTGCTGTCGGTCCCGGAGCCCCCGGGAGTGAGGGCGCCCAGATTGGTGCTGCCGTTATCGGCCTTCAGGTAAAGAACATTTGAAGCGGGCAGGTAGTAGATGTAGCAGCCATTCAGGCCGCTTGCGACGGTGCTGTTAAACACCGCATAAACGGAGCTGAGGTCGGTCCAGCCGTTGGGGTCGGAGTAGGTGAATGTGAACGACTGCGGATTGCCTGTGCCCGAGCTCGGCGACACGGAATCGGCCGTCGGGGGCCGATTGGTCCCGTTCGTCCACGTACCTTTTTCGGTCCAGAGATTGGCGCCGCCACTCGCGCCTGACGCCTGCATATAGATGCTCCGCGGGCCGGTGAAGCCGGACGCGAAACTCAGTGAGAGCGTGAGCGTAAACAGATTCCCGGAAGTGCTCACAGTCGCCGCAGTAATGGTGCATTGACTGTTCGACAGGGACATCGAGCTGCCGGCCGTCGCGCTGCCCTGAATGCCGGTTCCGGCGTTATTGATCAGGGAGACCGTATTCGTACTGCGCGTATAGGTGACGTTGCACGCATTCGCGGCAGTAATGCCGGTATTGAACAGGACCTGCGTTTGGCTCACGTCGGACTGGCCGTTCAGATCGGACCAGGTGAAGGCATAGGCGCCTCCTCCGGCGAAAGAAGACGGAACATTGGCGACGGCCGAAGTGCCGGAGGTAACCGACAAATTCATGGGGGCCAGCGGAGGGGCAGGCAGACCGGAGGCGATGCTGTCCATGAGAGGCTCGGCGCCGTTCGAGTAGTCCTGCTGTAACTGCCACGCCGTCATGCCCGCCAGATTTTTCGCTTTCGCGTACATGGCCTTGATGGCCATGGTCTCCGGGCTGTCGAAGGAGGTGACGGTCGTGCCATCCTGGATCCAATTCTCCTGTGATCCGGAAGTGGGCAGGGTGGTTGGCGCGGTGCACGACACTGCGCCCGACTGGCCGGAGTAATCACAGTACTTCGTTCCAGGCAGCGTCGCGATGTCGGAGTAGTTGATGGGCGTGTAGTTATTCGCGTTCTGAAACATGCCCCAGGTGTCCGTCCCCGCCCCGGTCCACTGCTCGCCATAGAACGGAACTCCCAAAAGGAGCTGGCCGGAAGGGATTGCCGGCGCGCCCGACGTGGTGGCGGTGAGGGCGAGTATCGCGTCATCCGCGGTCCCGTTGTACGTGTCCTGCCGGCCGGAAACCTGGGTTTTGTAGAGCGGCGCGTTGAAGGTGGTTACCGTGGCCGCCGCGACGTCGTACGCCATTACGCTGTAAAAATCGACCAGCGGCGTGACCTGAGAAAACTGGATGTTCCCGTACTGGCTGGAATCGAGCCCGATGGCGGCGGTAATAATCCCGTTCGGCCCGAGAAGGGTTCGGAACGCCTGGACGAGTTTAGTATAGTCGCCGGCGTCCGACGCGGTGGGGAATTCCCAATCGATGTCCACGCCATCGAACGTGCCCGGGTAGGCGTTGAAGAAATTGGTGATGCAGGACTGCGCGAAAGCCGCGGCGTTGCCGTTCTTCACCGCCGCCTCGAGCGGGACGTCGCTGGAGGCGCCGCCAATGGAAAGCAGGACCCGCAGCTGCGGATGGCTGCTCTTGATGGTTCTCAGTTGCGAGAAGGTGGTCGGCTCGGTGTTGGGGTCGGTGAGAGTGCAGCTGCTGCCCGATACGGTCGCGAAGGCGTAGTTCAGATAGTCGAGCCTGGAAAGCACGGCTGAATCCAGAGTCAGGGGGTTAAAACTGCTGCTGGTTGTCCATTGCGCGTAATACCCGAGCAGGATCTGAGCGGGCCCCTGGCAGAAGGCCGGAGAAGCGGTTAAGAGAGCAAGCGTAAGCAGCACGCTCGTGGTTCCCCGGCGCCGCCACAGAAGACTGGACGAGCGCGGCCCCTCGTTCTTCACCATGAGAAATCCCTCCTCCAGGCGCGGCCGTGCCGAAATGGCGGCCGCAGCCTTTCCTGAGAGTTTAGAGAGCAGGAGCCTCTGGCCGGAATAGCAGGGCGATGAAATCGGCCTGAAAACGGTATGAAAACGTAACCCTTTGATAATACAAGGCCGTGAATGCTATCGAGCGTACAGTTATAATGAACACTCTTGCCCGCGGTTGACGATGTAATCCGCTTTTCTGGTCACGAGCTCGACCTCCAGCGCTACGAGCTTCGGCGAGCAGGCATGCGCCTGCCGCTATCCAGAGGACCCATGGAGCTCCTTTTGCTCCTGGTCGAAAATCGGGGGCGCCTGGTCACACGCGAGCAGATCGCCGAGCGGCTGTGGAAAGAACCGCAGACGGTCGATGTGGTTCAAGGCATTAACGCTGCCGTAAAACGGCTCCGATCCATTCTCAACGATGACCCGGCAGCACCCCGCTTTGTCGAAACGGTCATTGGCAAAGGGTATCGCTTCATCGCCGAAATCGAAGACTCCCCCGTCGCCGTTACTACTTCCGTAATTGCTGAGCCGCCGACAACCGCCCCGCCGGCACAGGAACCACCACGGATGTCGCAGGCCGCGCGCTGGAAGTGGACAGTCGCCGCTGTTTCGCTGAGTGTCGCGGTGCTGGGCGCCGCGTTTCTCCCTGTTTATCGCGACAGCGCCAGCACGGTTATGCCGAAGCCCGTGTTCGCCCGCGTGACGGCGAATGATACCGATAACCGGGTTACGGCCAGCGCGATTTCGCCCGATGGGCGTCTGCTTGCGTACGCCGATCAGAATGGAATCTCACTTCGCGTGGTGGCGAGCGGCGCGGAACACCAGCTCGCTTCCCCGCCCGCTCTGCGCGTGGACCGCATCACCTGGTTCGCCGATGACCTCCGATTGGCGGTGAGCGGCTACGCGGGCGCGGACCTGAAACCGCAGATCTGGACCGTCTTCGTTACCGGAGAGCGACCCCGCCTGATCCGTGATCTGGCCCGGAACGGCGTACCTTCACCCGACGGAAGAAGCTTTGCGTTTACCGGCGCTCAGGACGAGGACATCCGCGTTGGGGATACGAACGGCGAAGAAGCGCATGTGCTTGTCAGGTCCGGCCGTGGGCAGTCGTTCCCATTTATTCTCTGGTCGGCCGACAGCCGCCTCCTTTTGTATCAGCGGAAATCGTGGGCGCCGCCGCCGAAGCTGCGATCGGACCGCACCGAGCCTCTTGAAGGCAATTATCGGTGGAGTTACGAAGCGGCCGAATCACACGACGGACGAGTGCTCGCTTCGACCACGAACTTCCGCTTCGATTCCGCGTGCCTGATTCCGGGGAATCGCATTCTGTTTCTGCAATGGATTCACGCCGGCCGCGATATTGGCGGAGTCCTGTGGGAAGCGGAATATCGGTCCTCCAACGGCAGCTTCGACCGCAGAGCACAACGAATTCTGAACTTCGAGCATCGGGCATCGAGCATATCGGCTTCGAGCGATGGCAGAGAGATTGCCGCGGTCCTCGAAAAGGACCACAGTGACGTTTACGTTGCCGCTCTGCGCCATCCGGGTCCGCAACTAACAGACGTTCGGCGGCTGACGCACGATCTTCAGTCCGATTACCCACATGCCTGGACGCCGGACAGTAACAGCGTTATCTTCGAATCCGACCGGGCCGGGCGCTTCGAAATCTACAGCCAGCCGGTGGACGGCAATGTTGCCACCTTAGTCGCGTCGTTACCGCGGGACAGCGTTCTTCCTCAGGTTGCGCCGGGCGGCAAATGGGTATTGTTTGCGAGCGAGAAGCCGGGAGCGGACGGGCTGAGTGGGCCGAACGCTTTCGCCATCTACCGAGTTCCACTCACTGGCGGCGCCGCGGAGCTGCTCTACCGCGGAGGGACTCAGAGCGAGTTCCGCTGCCCTCTGGCGCGCGCCGGACGCTGCGTGCTTCGGGAAACGCTGGGTCATGAGGCGTTGGTTTATTACGAACTGGACCCGCAACTCGGCAAGGGACGAGAACTGGGCCGTACCGCATGGTCGCCGGTGATTCTCGGAGACTGGGATGTTTCGCCGGACGGGTCCGCGGTAGCTCTGCCTATTCACAACGAGTCGAGCCGGACGATTCGGATCGTGCCGCTCGGGGCAGCGAGGGCGCACGCGAAAGAACGCAGTGTCGTAGTGGATGCATGGGCCGGAGTCTCCGGGGTGACATGGGCGGCCGACGGGCGCGGCTTCTTCGCCGGCGTGAGCAACGACACCGGGTCGGACCTGTTGTACGTCGATATGGAAGGTCATGCCACGGTGCTCCGGCAAACCGTAACGGGAATCTGGGGAGTGCCGTCGCCGGACGGGTCGAAGCTGGCTTTCGTGGACCACACCATCGACAGCAATGTGTGGCTGAGCGGGGCGACGGCTGAAGCGCGCAACGCGCCATAGCACAACTCCAACTCGTCGTCGCCCTCCGCCCAGCGCGGCCGCTGTTATCATCATCGGTTGCGTCGGTTATGTGAACAGCGGGCGGCTTTGGGCCGCCTTGCGATCGCCATTCTGGTGCTGCCCATCGCGACCCTGAACGCCAGCACAGCCCCATCGTGCTCCGCCATCGGCGGCCGCACGCCCGCCGACGTGAACCGGCTCGTGTCTATGGGTCTCGAGCTTTCGCGCGCCACCAGCTACAGCGCGGCCGCGGACTGCTATCGCCGCGCCCTCGCCATCGACTCCAACATGGCGCCGGTACAGGTGAACCTCGGACTGGCCGAGTTCAAGCAGGGGCACTTTCGAGCCGCTGCTCCGGCCTTCGAAGCCGCACTGAAGCTCGACCCGCTCAACTTACAGGCTCGTACGCTTCTCGGTATGAGCTATTACGGCGATGCCCGCTACGCCGACGCGGTGCGCACGCTGGAGCCCGTGGTTGCGGCGCAGCCGGACAACGCCAGCCTTCGTTATGTTATGGCGCAGAGCTGCCTCTGGGGCGGCCTGTACCAGCAGGCCATCGCTCATTTCGAGTTTCTGCTGCGAAGCAATCCGAATTCCGCCGAGACGCACATGCTGCTCGGGGAGGCGCTCGACGGCACCCGGCGGACCGACGATGCTATCGCCGAGTTTCAGGCCGCAGCCGCCGCTGCGCCGAAAGCATGGAATGTCCACTTCGGCCTCGGCTATCTGTACTGGAAGCAGCACAAGGACGAAGAGGCGGAGCGCGAGTTCCGCGAGGAGATTTCGAATAATCCAGCTAATGCCGCTGCCTGGTCCTATCTGGGCGACGTTCTGCTGCGCAGTGACAAACGCGCGGACGCCCGCGCCGCGTTGGAGAAAGCGATTGCCCTGGATGGGAGGAACCGCCTGGCGCGCTTCGATCTCGGCACGGCGCTCATCGATGACAGGCAGTACGCGCGAGCCAGGGCCGAGCTTACCGAGGCCGTTCGCCTGGATCCGGCGAAATCAGACGCGCACTTCCAGCTTTCACGCCTGTACCGGGCCACGGGCCGGGATGCCGATGCGCGCCGGGAGTTCGATGCGGTGCAGCGTCTGAAGCAGAGCGAGAAAGAACAGGAGATGCACAAGGCCCTGGGTCCCGCCCCTGCGCTGAACCAATAAGCATGTCCGCGCCGTGGCGACTTACTCCAGCATCATCGCGGCTTTATGGGGCTTGACCGGCCGCATCAGGAACATGAAGGGAATCAGACCGAGGAAGATCAGCGCCAGAACCCAGAAGCTGTCCATAAATGCCAGCACCGCTGCCTGCTGCTGGACCATGCCGTAGAACATAGCCTGCGCGCGATGCAGCGCGTCCGGGTACGCCCAGCCGCGAGACATGAACAGATGCGTCATGCCCTGAACAGCAGCGGTGTATCCGCGATCGAACGGCGTGGCGTGCAAAACCAGCACGCTCTGGTGATACTGCTGCCGGCGCGCGATGAGCGTGGTCACCAGCGCTATCCCGGTACTTCCGCCGATGTTGCGCGCCAGGTTCATCAGACCAGTCGCATATCCGGTCATCGGCTTGGGAACGTAATAGAAAGCCATCGCGTTGATGGGCACAAACAGGAACGCAAGGCCGAGACTCTGGGCGATGCGCGACTCCACCAGCGTGCCAAAATCCACCTGCAGGTTCAATCGGGCCATCCACAGCAGGCCCGCGGCCGAGCTGCCGAGCCCGACTATGACCAGCCAGCGCGGCTGCACCCGATTCACCAGGAAACCGACCAACGGCATCATGAACATGATTGCCAGCCCGCCGGGCGACAGCGCCATCCCGGAGCGCGTGGCCGTGTAGCCCAGCAGCACCTGCATGAACAGCGGCAGGGTCATCGTGCTGGCATACAGCACGAAACCGAGCGCGAACATGCTGAACACAGAAATGGCGAAGTTACGATCGTTCAGCAGGTGGAGTTCGATAACCGGGTCTTTGTGCTTCAGCTCCCAAAAGACCACCGCGACCAGCGCCACCACGGCGATGAGGCATGACCAGACGATCAGGTTCGAGCTGAACCAGTCTTTCCGCTGGCCTTCATCGAGCATGATCTCCAGCGCGCCGAGACCCGTGGC
>DASRCB010000408.1:0-3567 GCA_035653295.1 Bryobacteraceae bacterium | reverse complement strand
CACACCGGCAATCCGCAGACGATCTACTGTACGCAGACGACTGGCGCCGGGACCGGGTGCTTCGCCCTGTACACCGGCGCGGATCCTTACGCCAACCAGAGCATTGCTCACTTCTACAATGCCGCGGCCTTCACCAATCCGCCGGTTGTCACGCAGATTGGGCAGACCAATTACGCGCCTCTGGGCGGTGGGAACACCCAGGTGTCCGGTCCCTCGTTCCATCGGCTCGACTTCTCATTGTTCAAGTACTTTCCGATCGACGAGAAGCGCAGATTCGAACTCCGCGCGGAGGCTTTCAATCTGACCAATACTCCGAATTTCGCGCTGCCCAGCCAAACCAACTTCCTGAACACGGTGAATTTTGGGCAGATTACTTCAACGGTTGACAACCCGAACGATGCGCGCGAGTTGCAATTCGCGCTAAAATTCTACTTCTAGCCCGCACCTGCGGTCCGGAAGCTTATGGCGCCAGGCGGGCAATATATTCGTGCCGCCTGGCGCCGCTCCTTCATGCGCGCAGTTTTCGCCGTTCTCGCTCTCCTGAACCTGTACGCGGCGGATAATGCCGCCGGCGACGCCGGTTTCGCGGCCAGCCGCGCACTTGCGCGGCAGTACCTGCAAGAAAACAACACCGCCGCCGCGCTGCCGTGGCTGGAGAAGGCCTGGGCCGCCGACCCCGCGAATTACGATAACGCGTACGATCTCGCCCTGGCGCGTCTGCAGACGAAGGACCTCGCCGGCGCGCGCAGGCTGACAGAAGACCTGCTCGCGCGCCAGAACCGCGGCGAACTGCATAACTTACTGGGCGACATCGAGGAAGCCTCGGGAGATTTCGATGCGGCGGCCCGCGAGTACGAGACCGCGGCGCGCATGGACCCTTCGGAAAAGAACCTGTTTGACCTCGGAACGGATTTGTTGCGCCATAACGCCTCACAGCAGGCGCTGACGGTGTTTCGCTACGCCGCCCCGCTCTCCCCGAACTCGGCGCGCATCCAAATCGGCCTGGGGATCGCGCTATATTCGGCCGGCCAGTTTTCGGAAGCGGTTCAGGCCCTGTGCCACGCTGTCGATATGGACCCAGGCGACACCAGGGCTCTCGGTTTTCTGGGCGGGATGTATGACGTTGCGCCCGAGCTCAGTGCCGAAGTAGATCGGCGTCTCGCCCGTTTCGCCGACCTGTACCCGCAGAACGCAGCCGCGAATTATTATTACGCGCTCAGCCTGCGAAGGCGGACCCTGAGCGCCGGCCTCGGAGGAAACGAGCAGAAGGTGGAAACGCTGTTGCGGAAAGCAGTCACGCTCGATCCCACTTTCGTCGACGGGCACGTTCAGCTGGCTCTGCTCTATGTCGACGAACAAAAAACAGCCCCGGCCATACGTGAGTTCGAGACTGCGGTGCGGCTTAAGCCGGAATTGAAGAGCGCACATTACCATCTGTCCCGGCTTTATCAGCAGCAGGGCAGGACGGATCTGGCCCGGCGCGAATTGGCCTTTTACGAATCGCTTAGAAAGCAGGAGTCACGCTGACGTATGAAGCCCGACACGGCATCCTCGGCTGGCGCCATGGAATCGCGGCGGCCCGTGAACGCCAAGCCGACGGGGATTAAGGAAATCGCGCAGGCTCTCGGGGTCTCCATCGGCACCGTCGATCGCGCCCTGCATCAGCGCCCCGGCATCAGCCCCATGACCCGAGCCAAGGTTCTGAAAATGGCACAGACCATGGGCTACCGGCCGAACCTGGCGGCGCGTTTTCTGAAATCGCAGCGCCAGTTGCAGATTTCCGTGCAGTTGCCGTCGGAGATCGCGGCGTTCTTCGACCCGCTTCGCGAAGGAATCCGCGAGGCCGCGGCCCTGCTCGAGCCCGCAGTTCGGCTGGAAATGCGCAATTATCCGCGACTTGGCGAGGGCGATGCGGAAGTCTTCAACGATGCGCTCGAACGCGGAGTTCAGGGCATGATCATTGCGCCGGGCGCCCCGTCTGAGATGAGAGCGCTGATCCGCCGCGCCGCGCGCCGGAACATCCCCGTCGTGTGCGTTTCCACCGACGCCCCCGGAACGGAGAGGTTGACGGCCGTCACCGCCTGTCCGTACAGCAGCGGCGCCATTGCCGGTGAGTTGCTTTGCCGCATCCTGCGCGGGCCGGCAAAGGTGCTGGTGATCACCGGGGGCCTCGGGACGGAGGATCACGCCAGTAAAATCGAGGGGTTCCGAGCGAGTCTGCAGGCCGGCAACGGCATCGGCATCGAGCGCCTTGTTGAAGCTCACGATGACGAACAACTTGCGTATTCAGGAACGAAATCAGCGCTCGCCGATTTTCCCGACCTCGGCGGAGTGTACGTGAGCACCAGTAACTCGCTTCCTGTTCTCCAGGCCATCGAAGAAGCGGGGCTCAGTGGCAAACTCGCCGTCATTACCACGGATCTGTTTGCCGCGCTGGTTCCGCTCATCCGTTCCGGTCGCATTTTGGCCACCATTCATCAGCGGCCGATGACCCAGGGGCGTCTCGCCTGTCGCGCGCTGTATCGCTTCATCGCCGAAGGACAGTGCCCGCTGCCGCGCATTCGTGTCGCGCCGCATATCGTCATGACCAGCAATCTGGATCTCTTCCTCGAGCAGATGGCGCTCCCCGCTGAAGGATCGGGTGACCGCGACGAGCCGATCTGGAACGGCGCCGCAGCTTCCGTGGGCTGAGCGCCTTGGTACGCGCGTGTAGGTACACGGCTTAATCCCCCGTACAATCTTGCTCTGAACCGCGCCGCACTTGTATTTTCCTGTCCAAGATCGCCGTGTACGTTGACAGTACCAGCAGGCAATGGTACTATGGCCGCAATTCCAAAACACCACGTCATGACTCTGAACGGATTCACGGCCACGGCAGGGTTGCTTCTCGCATGCGCGCTTGCAGGTTGCCGCTCGGCGGGAACGACGATTCGGATCGACGGTAACGGGGCGGGAAGGGTCTTCGAAGGCCTGGGCGCGGTCAGCGCGGGAGCTTCCTCGCGGCTTCTCATTGACTATCCGGAGCCGCAGCGCAGCGAGATTCTGGACTATCTCTTCAAGCCACACTACGGCGCGTCGCTTCAGCATCTGAAAGTCGAGATCGGAGGAGACACAAACTCCACCGACGGCTCCGAGCCGAGTCACATGCACACCCGCGACGACCTCAACTTCACGCGAGGGTATGAGTGCTGGCTGATGAAGGAAGCGCGCAAGCGGAACCCTCACATCATCCTCGATACGCTGGCGTGGGGCGCGCCCGGGTGGATCGGCAACGGCAAATACTACTCCGCGGATATGGCCAACTACGTCGCCAAATTCATCGAGGGCGCGAACAAGGTCCATGGCCTCGCTATCAGCTATACGGGCGTTTGGAATGAGAAGCCATGGGATGGCGAATGGATCAAGCTGCTGCGGCGCACCCTCGATGCGCAGGGGCTCTCGTCAGTGAAGATTGTTGCCGCCGACCTGTACCAGAAGGAGCAGTGGGACATCATTCATAATTTCGCGAAAGACCCGCAGCTGGACGCTGCGGTATATGCCGTCGGCGTGCATTACCCCCGGCACGGC
>DASRCB010000407.1:0-2181 GCA_035653295.1 Bryobacteraceae bacterium | reverse complement strand
CGCTGCTCCAGGCGCGACGGATTCCTCGTCCACATCGACCTGCCGTGGAATCCGTCGCGCCTGGAGCAGCGCAATGGCCGCATCGACCGCAAGCTGCAGCCGGCCAAGGAGGTTGTGTGCCGCTATTTCCGCTATGCCCAGCGCGAGACGGACGTCGTGCTGGATGCGCTGGTGCGCAAGACGGAGCGCATCCGCGACCAGCTTGGCTCGGCCGGCCAGGTGATCGAGGAGCGCATCACGAAGCGGCTGGCGGAGAACGGCATCATCGAGGCCAAGAACCTCGCCCGCGAGATCGAGGAGGAAAACGATGCCGATCGCCTCAGGCGCGCGGTCGCCGAGATGGACGATGAGGAACGCGCCCGCGACGAGCGGCTGCGGCGCGAGGAAGCCGATCTCTCCGGCGTTCTGGAGGAGTCGCGCCAGCGCGTCGGCGTCGCACCGGAGGATCTGCGGCACGTCGTTGGCGCTGCGCTTTCCCGCATCGGCTTCGATCTCGACAAGGCAGAGGGCGACGCGGTCGGCCGCGTCAAGACATACCGCTTCGATCCGAAGAACAGCGCCTTTGCAAAAGACGCCGGCTGGGACGATGCGTTCGACGACCTGCGCATCCGTCCGCGCAAGCGCGGCGAACGGCTGGGAGACTGGCGTCGCGACGCCCCCATCCGCAGCATCGCGTTCGAGCCGCCGGTCCTGCCGGACAACCGCGACGCCGACGACGTGGTGCAGGTCCACGTCGAACATCGGCTGGTGCGGCGGCTGCTGTCGCGGTTTCTCAGCCAGGGCTTCCAGTCGAACCTGTCGCGCGTCAGCGTGATCGAGGGGCCGGGCGCGCAGCCCCGGATCATCGTCATGGCGCGGCTGTCGCTCTACGGGCCCGCCGCGGCGCGGCTGCATGAGGAGATCATCCAGGTGACCGCGGTGTGGACCGATGCCGATCGCGGCCGCAAGCCGCTCAAGCCGTTCGGCGAGGTGGGCGAGGCAAAAACACTCGACCAGCTGGAGCATGCGTTACGCGAGTCGCGCCCGCCGCCGGAGCGCGCCGTGGCGCGCGTGCAGGCCACGGTGCAACAGGACATAGCCGATCTCGTGCCGGCGCTGGAAGCGACGGCGCAGGAACAGCTCGTCAAGGCGAAAGCGCAGCTCGCCCGGCGTGGCGAGCAGGAGGCCAGATCGCTGGCGACCCTTCTTGAAAGCCAGCGCAAGCGCATTCGCAAAGCGTCCGCCGATGCGGAGAAGGACGATCCGAACCAGTTCACGCTCCCCGGTGTGCTCGATGAGGAGCGCCGCGAACGCCAGGCCGACCGGCGGCACTGGGCGCAGCGGCTCGAACGGCTGGAGCGCGAGATCAGGGACGAGCCAGCGCGCATCCGCGCTTCCTACGAGGTCCGCGCCCACCGTCTGGAGCCGGTCGGCGTGGTCTACCTCTGGCCGGCGACAAGCTGAGGCTCACGGAGCGGCGGCGTCCCGCCGCCGTCGGCTTCGCAGCTACCCATGGCCCGCGAGACGTGCGCCCTCCGATACGTTAAGACTTATCCTCGGCGTAACATAACATTCATCAAACCATGGCCACTGAAATCCCGCGCGATCCTGACTTCGACTGGCTGGACATGCTCCAGCCCACCGGCCTCGTGGTCGGCCGTAACCTGCTGCGCGAGCTTGGCCTCATTCCGGAGCGCCAGACCAAGGTCTCGAGCGCCGAAGCGGAAGCGTTTATCGAGGCGGATACTGCCAGGCCCGCCCTCAAGGACCCGTGGGGCTTCTTCACCAAGATCCTCGGCTGGGAGGCGCATCTTGTCGCCGGCAGCCCGGGCGGTCCGGCGCTGGACGACTCCCTGACATTGACGCTGAAAGAGCAGCAGACGATCCTTGCCCCGACCTGGGCCGTCCGCGAACCCGGCAACGCCACGCCACCCTGGCAGCTCCTCGTCCGCATCGAAACCGGCGTCGACCCCGACGAGCGTGGCGCGCTCGCAGGCTGGGAGGCGACGGCGCATCAGCGCTTCGAGCGGCTGCTGCGCGAGAAGGAGGTCTTCGCCGGCCTCATGATCACCGATACCGAGCTTCGCCTCGTCTACGCCCCGCGCGGCGAGACGTCGGGATGGCTGAGCTTTCCGATCCGCGCGCTCGGCGCCGTGGCCGGCCGGCCGATGCTCGGCGGCCTCAAGCTGCTGCTCGACCGCG
>DASRCB010000406.1:0-15249 GCA_035653295.1 Bryobacteraceae bacterium | reverse complement strand
TCGTGTAGCGGACGTGCTGCCCGCAGCGGAGGCGGCCCCCCGCGCCGCCGACGAGGACCAGTGGCAGGTCGTCGTGCGTGTGCGCGTTCCCGTCGCTGATGCTGCTTCCGTAGAGGATCATCGAGTGGTCCAGCAGAGTGCCGTCGCCATCCGGCGTAGACCGGAGTTTCTCCACCAGATAGGCGAAGGTCCTCAGGTGCAGCTCGTTAATCCTGACCACCTTGGCGATCTTTTCCGGGTCGTTCTGGTGGTGGGTCAGCGAGTGGTGTCCGTCGGATATGCCGATGGAGCGGTAGCTGCGATTGCTGCCTTCGTGCGCCAGCATGAAGGTCACGATGCGCGTGGTATCGGTCTGGAAGGCGATGGTCAGCAGATCGCTCATGAGCTTCGCATGCTCTTCGTAATCTTCCGGAATGCCAGCGGGGCGTTCCACTACGGGCAGCTTCAAGGATGCGTTCTGCTCTTCGGCTTTCCGGATCCGGCGTTCGATATCGCGAATGCCGTCCAGATACTCGCTCAACTTTCGGTTGTCGCGGACGCCCAGATCCGGCTGGAGGCGCTCGACGCTGTCCCGAACGTAATCGAGAATGCTGGCGTCCTCGCGCATTCGCTTCATGCGGGTTGCGGGATCTGTGCTGTCTCCATCGCCGAACATGCGTTCGAACACGGCGCGCGGATTCACTTCCATCGGATTGGGAGTGGTTGGCGTCCGCCAGGAGATGGTATTGGTATAGGCGCAGCTGTAACCAGAATCGCACCCACCGACCATACTCTGTTCCTCGAGTCCGATTTCGAGTGACGCAAGCTGCGTCGCCTTGCCGAGCTCGCGGGCGGCAATCTGATCGGCGGAGATGCCGGCGTGGATGTCTGCGCCCTCGGTCTTCTTCGGGTGAACGCCCGTCAGCCAGGTGGCCCCGGCGCGCGCGTGATCGCCAGGACCGTCGCCGAGAGCCCGCCCGTTCGCCTGAGCGAGTCCACTGAGCACGTTCAGATGATCGCGGAATTGCTCCAGGGGCTTCATGGTCGAGGCGAACTGGAACTCCCTTCCCACGCCCGACGGCAGCCAGTTCTGCTGGATGATACCGTTCGGGACGTAAACGAAGCCCATGCGCACAGGGGCGTTTGCGGCCGTGAATCGCGTGCCGGCCAGCGCCGGGACCATGGCATCGAGCAGCGGCAGAGCCAGCGTCATGCCGGCCCCGCGCAGGAACGTGCGGCGAGGAAGAGCCTTCTTGGTGACGATCATGTATTCGGAGTTCTCCTCATCTGAAACGGCGCGCTTCTCACAATTGCTTTGATCAGGTCCTGCAAACCGGGCGCGGGAGCGTTGTCACCCGGCGGCGTTGCATCGCGTACGATCGACCTCACCGCCGGATTATCGGTCGGCTCCAGCCCGCGACCCAGCGCATAGGTGAGCAACCGTTGCGTCACCGTGGAGACGAATTGATCGCGGCGCTTCGTTAGCAGAATATTCCGCAGCCCCTGCAGCCCCTCGAATTGCGTTCCGTCAGGCAGCTTTCCGGTGGCGTCGATTGGCCGGCCGCCATCCTTCATACGCCATTTCCCGACCCCATCGTAATTCTCGAGTGCGAAGCCGATCGGATCCATGCGGGAATGGCAGGCGGCGCAGGTCGGATTGGCGCGGTGCGCCTCCATCTGCTCGCGCATGGTCAGATGGTCGGCGCCCTTTTCGTGAACTTTCAGCGAGGGCACGTCCGGCGGTGGGGGCGGCGGCGGCGCTCCCAGCAGGTTCTCGAGAACCCACTTGCCGCGCTGCACCACGGACGTGCGATTGGGGTACGAAGTCACCGTCAGAATGCTCCCCTGTCCCAGGATGCCGCCACGATCCGGATCGGTCAGCGCGATGCGCCGGAACTGCGAGCCATAGACGTCGTGCACGCCGTAATGCGCGGCGAGGCGCTCATTCATAAAGGTGTAGCGGGCATCCAGCAGGTCGGTTATCGGCCGGTTCGAGCGGAGGATGTCGGCGAAAAACAACTCCGTTTCGCGCTGAAAGCTCTGTCGCAGCGTGGTGTCGAATTCGGGAAAGTCGTCCGGGTCAGGCCTGACCTGCGCCAGATTCCGAAGGTACAGCCACTGTCCCGCGAAGTTGCTGACCAGCGCTTGTGAGCGGCTGTCGGCGAGCATCCGATCCACCTGCTGCATCAGCACGGCGGGCTCCTTCAGTCTGCCCTGTTCGGCGATATTCAGGAGTTCATCGTCGGGAATGCTGCTCCACAGGAAGAACGACAGCCGGGAGGCCAGTTCGAAGTCGTTCACGTGATACACGGCCCCTGGCGGAAGGCCCGGCGGGTCACGTTCGATCCGGAAAAGAAAATCGGGAGACACCAGCAGCGCTCGCACCGCAGCTTCGATCCCATTCTCGAAGCTTCCCTGACGCCGTGTCTGCCGGTAGAGCGCCAGCAACGGATCGAGATCGGCTTCGGTTACAGGACGTCGAAATGCCCGGCGCGCGACCGTTGCGAGAACCTTGCGGACGCAGACCTCTTCATTTCTTGAAGAGGCCGGCTCGCAGACGAAAATCCGGCGACGGCTGGCGGTGTCGCCCGGACCCGTGATATCGTACGGTCCGGCGATAGTCAGGCTGGAGAGAACCGGCGCGCCCTCTTCGAGCTCCCAGGTTTTCACCCGC
Organism: Bryobacteraceae bacterium; assembly: GCA_035653295.1. Lineage (GTDB taxonomy): Bacteria > Acidobacteriota > Terriglobia > Bryobacterales > Bryobacteraceae > DASRCB01. The sequence goes on along the minus strand of DASRCB010000406.1, from coordinate 12,596 downwards.
GCGCCGTCTATCCTCAAATCGGCGAACATACCGGGTTTGGATGTTACCGCGGATTTGCTGCCTTCGCCCTGTGAGCCGGCGGGTTCAGGAACGATCTCCGGAAGAGCGTCCTGGCGCGGAAACGTGACCGCGACCGTTCGGCTACCGGCCTTCACAGGCAGGCGCATCTCGAACGACCGGATTTCCTGGGGCCCGTCGAAGCCTGCGGTGGGCGCCAGCTTGAATCGGATTACGTACTCGGCGTCGACCGGGAAACGATATGTGATCGAAAGTCCGCCGGCGGAACCGAAAGGCAAATCGTCGCCGGCGCGCTCGCCACGCCCGCCCGGAAGCCTGCGAAGGCCTTTGGGCGGGCGGAACTCAGCAATTTCCGGTTTAATCCGCGTGTCGCCGATGGCCAGACGGCTTACCATGCGGGCAACGGACAGATATCGTTCGATGAGCATCGGCGACATCGAAAGAACGTCGCCAATATTGTCGAAACCGTAGCCGGTGTCGTCGGCCGGCAGCATGGCGCCCGGGTTTACGTCCAGGGCAAGCAGGTCGCGCACGGCGTTGCTGTATTCGGCCCGGTTCAGCCGATGAATCGTGGGACGCCCGGGATCCGGATGAGCCGCGGCCGCCACGTCCAGCTCTGTTTCCAGCCATTTTGTAAACGAGGCGATCGTCACTGCGTCCGGGCGCGGCATGCCCGCTGGCGGCATCTCTCCGGCGCGCAGTTTTCGCAGCACTCTCTCGAGAACGGCGGAGTTGCCTGCCACATTGTCGAGATCCACGGTTGCAAGCGAAATCCCGCCCGATTTCAGCTTTTCGTTATGACAGACGAAGCAATACTGGCTCAGGAGGGCGTGCGGTGTTACCGCTGCCGAGGCCGCTGGCGGCGCCCCGGGAGCGAGGGCGGCGGGCACACAGAGCGCGAGCGCCAGACAAACAGTCCGTGCAATGCAAGACCTCAGGACTCTACCTGGACTCCTCCGCCTGCAATCCAGAGCGGCTCCTCCACGATTCAACTTCACTGATTGTATACCCGGAGCCGCTGCACCGGCCGATTCGGTCCCTGACAGCGCGCCCAGGCGACAGCTCGTACCCGAGTACCGGCCGGGAGCCGCTGTCGTACTTTGGCTCACACATAGAGAAGTCTATTTCCAGGTAAATACATAAAATAAACAATCCGTCCCTATTGAACCGCCGGGATCTGTTGCACTAGCATGAGGCTCTCGGAGGAGACATCATGCCAACTCGGTATGCGATGCAGAAGTGCGTCCTCAGCGCGGTGTGCCTTGTCGCGCTCTCCTGGACTGCGGACGCGCAGAGCAAAGTCCAGCTTCCCAGTGTTGGCCCTGACCATGCGTTCACCGGCGCAACGCTCCCTGGAATCTGGGTCACGCTCCGCAATGAAGTGGTGAACTTTAAGTCCGACGGCTCCGTGGCGTACCAGAGCGCAAAAGGGGAATCGCGGCAGGGCCAATGGTCTGTGTCCAGCGGCGCGATTTATCTAACATGGACCGACCATACGCCGGCAGCGCTGATCCAGATGACAGTAACGGCTTTCAGTAACGACCGCATCCGCGTGCAGAGCATGGCCGGCAAAGCGCACGCCGAGTTTGTGAGACAGTCAACCGTATCCGGCCCGCTCACGCCGGCTGTTTCCGCCGTACGGGTACCGCCTTCGGCATCGAAATTCAGCACGACAATATCCGCGGCCGCAACTCCACACCTGAACGATCACGGCGGACCCGTGGCTTCCAACCCCGCGTTGCACGTTATGTACTGGAGCGGAGATTGGGATTCCACCAGCCTGGACCCGCAATTCCACCACGGCAACATCGACAACTGGCTGAGCGGATGGCTGGCGAGCAACTATTTCGATAAGGCAAACCAGTACGGGGTTCACAGCGGAACCTTCGAGGATTCCAACCAGAATTTCTTCCTTTTCCCGGATCCCGGCGGGACGACGAACTCGCTGTTTATCCACACCTGGGCCACGGGCATGATCGAAACGCCCGGGACCGGTGTCCCCTATCCGTGTTCCGACAATGATGTTTACGCGGTGATGCTGCCGCCGACCACTCAGATCGATAACATCTTCAACAAGACCTGCGGTTCATTCGGCGCCTATCATCTGTTTGCACCGGTTTTCGTCCCGCCATTCGTGTGCGGTTTGACGGATCTCGGCGGCGTGCGCTTCCCGCCGTACACCATCATCCCCGCGCAGTGCGCAACGCACGATCCCGGGCCGAACGGGTTCTACACGAATTTTGACGAACTGACCATGCTGATGACGCATGAGACCATCGAGGCCTCCACCGATTCCATCGACTCGTTCGCGACCAGTATCCCCGTAATCGGCGATATCATCGGGGCCATTCTCGGCATTCTGAATGTCGATCCGGCATGGTATGACGACAACGCGGGCAGTCTGTTCACGCAGAGCGAAGCGGGCGATATTTGTGAGAGTCCGCGCAACCCCGAAGTATGGCTGAACAATTCTCTGGTGGCCGCCTACTGGTCGAATGCCGATAACGACTGCGCCGCGGGTCCGGGCGTCGCTCGAAACTTCTCCCTGAAGCAATCGGGTGTTCCTGCTGGAATCCCGGTAACAGTCTCGTTCGATTCGCGAACGCTGGACGTGAACAAAGGCGGCGGATTCACGATTCAGGTCGCGACCAACACAAATCACACATTTGCCTACCCGAGTCCTGTGGCCGGCGGCCCTGGGACGCGGTACGTCACCAGCCAGCCGCCCGGAAACGTGAGTGTTACCGGGACGTTCTCGGTTACGGCTCCATATGGCACGGAGTATTTCGTGACGGTGAACACGAACCCGGCCGCGGCCGCGGTCGGAAACGCCAGCCTGACCGCGAGTGACTGGTACGATGCCGGGTCGTTCACGCTCCACGCCGATCAGGATGTCGCCGCAGGCAGTGGAATGCGCTATGACTTCCAGTCATGGACCGGTGGGGTGTCCGCGTCGACTCACGATGTCACCTTCAATCTCACCGGGCCGATCACGGCGACGGCAAATTACAACCTGCAGGATCTGGTGTCCTTCGGCAGCACCGGTATTCCGTCCGGGACTCCATGGACGGTCACGCTCGATGGTACGCCTCATCCGGGTCCGTTTCTCGACTGGGTGAATAAGGGAACCACGATCCATTACTCGTACGAACAGGTGGTCCCAGCGCTCACTCCCGGAACGTGCTACGTCCTCACCGGGGTTGCTCCTCCATCGCCTCAAACCATCAACGCTCCTCTAACCGTCACGGGTACATTCGTGACTCAGGCCGTTCCACAGGCGATCATGTTTTATCAGTTGCTTGGTTCACAGAGCTCGGGCGGGCAGACAACTCTGACTTACACCGCGAAACTGGTGAATTGCGGCGCGGCGCTCGGCTCCGTAACGGCAAGGGTGGCGAGCTTCGATCCGAATGTCGTTCCGGTTTCCGGCTTTCGGACTCTCGGGTTCTCACCGGTACAGCCGAACAGTATCAGCACGAGCACTGATATCATCAAAATCACGATTCCGACAGGCAGTCCCGTAAACCTCAGCGCGCTTCAGTGGACATTCCTGACGTTCCCTCCGCCACCGCAGGCCAACGCCGGACTGCCGCAGACCGTTCCCGTGGGAACCACCGTCACTCTGAACGGCGGCGCCTCCATCAACAATGGTGGAGGCCCGCTGAGCTATGCCTGGACATTTATCTCCACGCCGGCTGGCTCAAGGGCCAGACTGTCAAATCCTCCCGGTGTAATCACCACGTTTGTGCCGGATGTCGCAGGCGCATACGTGTTGCGCCTCACGGTCACTAACAGCGCGGGAACGAGCAGTTCCGACGTGACGATCACGGCGACGCCATAGCCGCCTAAGACTCCGCGAGCACCGGGCATTACTGTAAGTCGGACACGAATCGGCGCTTGCCCGGATCTATGACCCAGACCCCGCCACCGCGGGGACTGGAGCCATGGACCGAGGAGGAGTCAGGTGAGAATACGTAATCGGAGCGGCGCGATGATTGGTATCTGCGCCGCACTGTTTTTCGCAGCCAGGACCCAGGCCGCCACCATCAACCTTACTGAAACCCTGACGGGCTCACAGGAAACGCCGCCTAATGCATCACCAGCGACGGGAACCGGTACGGAAACGCTCAATACCGCCACAGATCTGTTTTCGTGGACGGTGGACTGGTCGGGACTGTCAGGCCCATTCACTGCGGCGCACTTCCATTTTGCGCCTCCCGGGGTAGCTGGACCGGTCCAGATCGACCTCAGCGCCGTCGGCACGCTCACGCTGTCCGCGGACAAGCTGAGCGGGTCATCGGTGGGCAGCACCACCCTGACGGCGACGCAGGTTTCGCAGATCCTGGCCGGAGACTGGTACGTCAATGTCCATTCGTCCGTATTGCCGGCGGGTGAGATTCGCGGACAGCTCGCGGCAGTTCCGGAGCCGGCCGGGACGGCGCTGGCAGGGCTTGCCCTGATATGGATCGGTCTGGGGAGACGAGTAAAAAGCGTTCGTCGGCGGTGAAGAGGACAGCCCCGCTTTGCGCGTGCCTGCTCGCCCGTGAGCACCGCGTCGCGCGATGACCTGCCAGTGGCGGCTGTGTAGCTGCCGTGACCAACTGAAGAGGTCCGGCGTGCAGGGCGATTCCGGCTATGCGAAAAGGAACTCACTGTTCGCATCATGCGCGCGATACCTGCGCTGGGCCAGAGCCCGATTGCGGACCGCATAGCAATACACGCAGCCATGGGGACAGGTGTCGTACTCGCCGATGTCGCGCGATTCGTGACAGCCACATTCCGGGCGGTTGCCGCGGAGGGCGCCTCGAATGGGATAGCCGGCAACGGCGGCCAAGCGATCCGCGTCAATGCAGCGCGCGTCCTCGATCCGGCCGGGCTCGAGAAAAACGCGTTGCGAGCAGACGGTGAAGCGCATATCGTGCGTGCGCGCGATATCCGCCAGTTCGCCAGCGAGCGACGCTTTCTTGTTCTGCTCCGGATCGGACCAGGTGAAGTCATACAAGCGCGCAGCGGCATCCATGTTGATGCGGCTTTTTCGGTAGATCTGCGCGAACGAGACAACGACTTCGTCTGTCACGCCGGCCAGAGCAGTGGCGAGGCGCTCGAAGTTCGCCACGTGAAACTCATGGGACGTGAGACTCGAATGCACGATGGTGTCGTACCGCCATACGACGACCCGGGGTCCGTATTCATCCGCGATCCGCCGCGCATGTTCGACGGACTTGGCGGCGTCGACCACCGAGTGCTCCAGGGCGCGTGGATAGCCGTTGATCGTGTACTGAACGGTGAACGGAAAGCCTCTCTCGCGCACTTCCGCAAACCGTGGCAGAAACGGTCCGGCGTTCTTCGTCCAGAAGACGAACCCGTCCACGTCCGCGCGCGCCAGCGAGACGGTGCACACCTGTGAGTTATACGGGTTGTTGTAACGGCAGAAACCCGCGCGCAGGCGGTTGATGAACCATTCGCCATAGAAGGCGGGAATGTCGGTGCGATAGCTGGCGGAGACGATCACGAAGCCAGCGAGTGCGCCGCGCCGTGCGGCACGGACGCAGGCTCGGCGCGCCATTGCAGCCGCGCGAAAAGCATCGCGCCCAAATAGAGGCCCGCTCCGATCAGCAGCGTCACGCGCAATCCGAGGTACAGCGCCAGAAAGATCGCTCCGGCCGATCCGAGCACGCTCGAGGCGGCATTCAGCGCCCAGGCCCATCGCACAGAGCGCGGATGCGTCTGCTCCAGCCGGCCGAGACCGGTCGGAAATGGCATACCCATCAGGAACCCGGCGGGCGCGATCAACACCACAGTAATCAGCATCCGCGCGGCAAGCGGCAGGGCCACGCCCGATTGCGTGAGCGGTGCGGCGATAAACGCCAGGATTGCGATCAGGCCGGCAATGCCCAGCAGCACCAGGCGCAGCCGATCGCCGAGTCCCGACACGATCCCGCGGCTGAAATAAGAACCGAGCCCGCTCGACAACAGCATGGAGAAGATGATCACCGTCAGGGCGTAGGTGGGATGTCCGAGGAACAGGACGAATTTCTGGATGAGCGCCACCTGGATGAGGATGTAGCCGGCTCCAATGCAGACGAAGTACCAGAGGAAAGTGCGCACGCCCCGCTCGGCGGGCAGGCGGCTGCCCAGCAGCATGGGCGGGAGGGCCAGCACGATGATCGTGGCGATAATGCTGATTCCCACCAGCCCGAACAGCAGCGGGACGGCCTTGTTGATCTTGTAGTCGGCGGAATTGCGGCCGGCATGGAGCAGGTAATTCCAGACATCCCGGGGCTGCACCGTGTAGAAAAAGAACGGCCGGTCGTCGCTGACAGCCGACACGTCGTACTGGTAATGCGCGCGGAATTCGTGCGGGTCGGGCGCCAGCAGCATGGCCGCGAAGGCGCTGCTCGACGCCGGGTCGCCGGGCAGGTACACCTTCTCGACGAAGTGGAAGCGAGATACGCCGTCCTGGATGCGCGCGATGTCCTGATCGCTCATGGGACGCCGGAAGATGAGCACGGTATCCTGCGCGCCCCAGCCGTTAATGTTCTCGGCATTCTCGCGGATGACGGCGATGTGCCGCCACGGCTCGGTTTCGCCAAGCCGTTTTAGCGCAACCGAGGCGAGCGTAAGCAGGCGAAGCGATTCGCGCGGCGGCTTGAATCCCCACCGCGTGAACGACAGCAACCCATCGGGTGTGAGGTGGTCGAGGTAATCGTAGAAGGCGTCCGTAGTGTACAGATTGTTTTCCGACAAAGCGAACGCGCCCGCGGCTGTCGAGGCCCACGTGTCCACCAGCGTGGCCTGGAGAACCTGGTATTTTTCAGTTGTTCGCCGCACGAAGCTCCGCCCGTCTTCGACGTGGATATGAACCTCGGGCCGCAGATAAAGGTCGTGGCTCATGTGCGGGAATTTCTCGCGCATGATGGTGGTGGCGATGATGGGATTGATCTCCACCCCGGTGATGTCGCGGCTTCCGGAGGCGAAGGCGCGGGCGACATCCCAGCCGCCGCCGGGTCCGATGATCAGGGTTTTCGCCGCCGGCCGCGCCACGTAGGCAAACCCGGGGCCGTGATACAGCAGTGTTTCGACGTCCTGCCGGGTCAGATGATCGACGTCGAATGGGGCGATGCCGGTGGCCGCGTCGGCGTCGATGACGATACCCCATCCACCGCCCTGCGGCACAATGGCAATGCGCGAAAAGCTGTTCCACTTGACGAACATCTCCGGCGGAAGCTTCTGGCCCTTGGCGTTGTGAATATCCAGAATGTGCCATCTCCAGTTCAGCGGGATAAGGGAGAAGACGGCCAGCGCTGCCACTACGCCGAGCACGCGCCCTCGCGCGCTCTGGGCGAGGTTGAACCACAGCGCGGCGGAGACCGCGAACAGCACGCCCGCGCCGATCACGGTGTTGGGGCCGCCGGTCAGATTCAACAGAGGAACCAGGGCGAGGCAGCCGACGGAGGCTCCGGTGAGATCGAAAAAGTACACGCGGTTCACGCGCTCCACCGTAGCTCCGATCGCCAGCGACAGGACCGTGCCGGAGAGAAAGAACGGAATGGCGCTGGCGAAATAAATGAGTGCAAGCTTGACATCGCCCATCTGCGCGGGACGGGTGATGATGAAGGCAAGCGAAAGTACAACGGCGATGCCGTTCAGCGCAGCCAGCACGCCGAGCCGCGAGAAGAAATCACGGCCGCGTGAGGCGATGTAGTAAGAAAAGACGCCGCCCGCGCCAAGGCCGAACAACGCCAGCGAAATGGCGAGGAACGCGAAATGATAGTAGAAAACGACGGAGTAGATGCGGGTTAGCGAGAGCTCGAGCAGCAGCGTTGCAAGACTGGTGAATGCGACACCAAGGTACAGCTGCGGCCAGCTCAGGCGAGCTTCGGTTCTGGAGCTGACACGAGACAATAACTCTATCGTATCGGATACGTTCTGACGTAAGCCGCCGAGCGGGGCGCGCCCGCGCGTGCGGCCCGCACTCGGTGTCTTCTTCCCTGCCAGTTGAGACGCCGGAACAGCGGCGCGCGGTTGCGGCGGATTTATTGCCTGCCGAGCCGCATACGGCACTGTTCGCAGAGCCGCGCGGTCTTGAGGTCGATCGCCTCCACGGCATGGCTGGAGTGCATTGCGCAGGTCCAGTCGTCACAATGTCGCAGGCCGAAGGTGTGCCCGAGCTCGTGGACGGCCTCCTTCAGCAGCCGCTCGCTCAGCAGAGCAGGATGGGACGGCAGGCCGTAGGCCTCTTCGCGCAGGCGATGCGTGGAAATGACGGCGCATCGGCCGCCCACCTGTGCTTCGCCAAAGACGAAGGTCAGCACCGGGACGAAGAGGTCGACGGCCGCAACGCCCAGCACGCGCCAGTCGGTGAAATTGGTCTCCAGCATTTCCAGCAGCACCGTTGAGCGGTGCTGACGGCGGTACGCATCGAGCGCTCCGCGTGCGTCCAGAGCGCGTTCGCTGAGACTGCACGGATGCCCGAACGCGCTTTGCAGCCCGGGAGCGAGGGAGGCGGCCACTTCGCGTTCTACGCCCGCGGGGACGATGAGGATGTGGAGGGCGGCGGTGCTCACGCCGGAGTCTGTTGCGGCCCGCGGTACTTCTTCAGCTTGTGATAGAGCGTGGTGCGGTCGATATCCAGCACGCGAGCGGCGCGGGACAGATTGCCGTCGCATTCCTGGATGACACGCTCGATGTGCGCGCGCTCCACGTCCTCCAGGGTGCGCCCGGCGGTGGCCGGCTCGCCGCGCATCCCGAGCGAAAAATGCCCCGGCCCGATCTCGCCGTTGCGCCCCAGCACCAAAGCCCGCTCGACTGCATTTTCAAGCTCGCGCACATTGCCAGGCCAGTCGTGAGCCACCAGGGTGTCGACAACAGCGGGCGCGACCCGCGGAACGTCGCGGTTCGTAGCTTCGCAGAACTTGTGCAGGAAGTAATCGAGCAGTAGGGGGATATCCTCGCGGCGCTCCCGCAGCGGCGGCATGTCGATGACGAACACGTGCAGCCGGTAATAAAGGTCCGGCCGGAAGGCGCCGGCCTTCACCAGCTCTTCCAGGCTTTTGTTGGTCGCGGCGATGCAGCGGAAATCCACCTTCACCTGCTGCGCCCCGCCGACGCGCACAATCTCCTTCTCCTGCAGTACGCGGAGCAGGTCGGTCTGTGTCCTGAGGCTGATGTCGCTGATCTCGTCCAGGAACACCGTGCCGCCATCGGCGACTTCGAACTTGCCCCGCCGCCGGAACTGCGCTCCGGTAAAGGCGCCGCGCTCGTGACCGAAAAGCTCGCTCTCCAGCAGCGATTCCGTCAGGGCGCCGCAGTGAATTACCACCATGGGCATGTGCCGCCGTGGGCTGGCGGCATGAATCGCGCGGGCCACCACCTCTTTTCCCGTACCACTCTCGCCGCTGATAAGAACGGTGGCCTCCGTGGGCGCCACCATCTCCACCAGCTCGATAACGCGCTTCATGGCCGGGCTGCGGCCCACCAGCACGGTTTTCGGGAAGATCTCCTGCAGGTTCTCACGCAGCCGCGCCACCTCGCGCCGCGCGCCGCGATGCTCCACCGCGCGATTCACCAGGTGCAGCAACTCATCCGGATCCACCGGCTTCACGATGTAGTCCCACGCGCCGTTCTTCAAACCCTGCACGGCGGTTTCCACCGAAGCGTATCCGGTCATGATCACGATGAGCAGGTCGGGGTCGGCCTGACGCAGATGCTCCTGCAGCTCCATGCCATCCATGCCGGGCATGCGAATGTCGATCAGCGCGACATCGAAAGCGCCGGCGGTCAGCCCTTCCAGCGCGGCGCGCCCGCTGCCGACTGCGCGCACTTCGAAACCTTCGTCGACGAAGATGCGGTCGAGCGAATCACGCACCACCTGCTCGTCGTCGACGATGAGAATTCTACCCTTCATGAGGTGACCCCCGCTGCGCCACTCGGCGCCGGCTCAGGTTCTCGCGCGGCTGTGGCCAGCGGAAGACGAATGGCGAACTCGGCCCCGGCGCCTTCGGCCGATTGCACCGTGATCACGCCGCCATGCTGCTCCACGATGCTGCGCGCCACCGCCAGCCCGAGGCCGGTCCGGTGCTCGTCCTCCTTCGTGGTGAAGAAGGGCTCGAATACCTGTGGCAGCACGTCCGCAGGAATTCCCGGACCGTCGTCGCGCACCCGGATGACGGCGAATCCGGCGTGGTCGTCCAGCGCAGAGGCGATTTGCACGCGGCCCCCTCGCGGCATGGCCTCGGCGGCATTTACCAGCAGGCCCAGCACAACCTGCTGGACCTGATTGGCGTCGCAGGGCACGCGCGGCAGATCCGGCGCCAGTTGCTCTTCGAGCGCAATGCCGCTCAGCTCGTAGCGGTGCCGGACCAGGGCGATGGCGCGGCCGATGGTTTCGTTCAGATCGGCGGACTCGATGCGCCGCGGCGACTGGCGGGCGAACATCAGCAGGTTGCGCATCAGTTCGCCGCAGCGGCGGCTCTCGCGCTCGATGATCTGCAGCTGCTCCAGCATGCGCTCGCGGGTGGCCGGCGGCGGATCGGCGCGCTCCACATCCTTACGTGTGAGGCGGGCGTAGTTGAGAATGCCGAAAAGCGGATTGTTGACCTCGTGCGCCACCGTCGCGGCCAGCCGCCCGAGCGAGGCCATGCGCTCGCTGGTGGCCATCAGCTTGTTCGCCCGTTCCAGCTCGATCGCCTTCTGCTCCACGCGCTGCTCCAGCGTGCGCGCCCACGCCGTGAGCTCTTCCCGCGCTGCCGCAAGGTCGCCAGCCATGTGGTTGAAGGCCTCGGCAACCTCGCCCAGTTCGTCACGGGAACGAACCGCGACCCGATAACCGAGATCCCCGCGCGCGATCCGCCGCATGCCGCCTCGCAGGTCATGGAGCGGCCGGTACACCAGACGCCACACGAACAACATGCTGGCGCCGCACAGAAGCCCCAGCGCAAGCGCCGTGACGCGGATCGCCTGAGAGCGCTGTGCGGCCTGGCGCGCGTCCACCTTCGCCAGCGTCAGATGCGCGTCGATGACTCCCAGCACCTGCTGGTCGGACGAGTGGAAATGACAGTCCGACTGCCAGCAGGAAGGCTGGTTCTCAATCGGCCGGATTACGGCCAGCACGCGTTCGCCGTTCTCAACAAAGATGCGCGCCCGATCGGGCCGCTCCAGCCGGACCAGCGGAGCGCCGCGCCTGTGGCAGCCATAGCAGGCCTCGGCCTGTTTGTCCACCACCGCCCCCGTTTCCCGTGGGACCGTGGAGAAGCTGATGCGGCCTTCCTTGTTGAAGATGCGAATGCGGCGGATGCCGGGCTCGCTGCCCATGTCACGAATGGCCTGAAACATGGCCTCTCGATCGTTGTGCAGCATTTGATACCGCGTGCTGCGCTGGATGAGGTCGCTCACGCGGTCTGCCGCTTCGAGGATGGTTTCCTCCAGATGGCGCCGCTGCATCCGCAGATCGAGATATCCGAAAACCGCGAAAATGAGCACCGCCCCGCCGAACAGGCTCAGGGTGAGTTTCGTCGCGAGGCTCAGGCGCATGCCCGCCTCACGAACCTTTGCCAAAGACCGGCAGGTGGCGCACGGCGGCGCGGAAAACGGCAAACCCCAGGGCGATGATCGCGAGCGTGACAGCAATCTCGCTCCATTTCGGCGTGTAGGTCACCCCTGAGGCGGCTTCCATTCCGGTAATGCTCACGTTGAGTCGATTGGCGATGAATCCGAAGACGACCAGCAGGGCGCAGGCGTAGAGCGCGCCCGGGTTATGCCGCACGCGATCAAAAAACAGCAGCAGCATCGGCGCGGCGAGCAGCGCCGTCTCCAGAGCAAAAAGCCAGGTCTCGGTGCGCGCCTGAATAAGCAGGCGCAGGGCGTCCCGGTGCAGCAGGTCCATGAAGCGCGTGGTGAGAAAAACAGCGAGCAGCACCGCCAGCAGCCGTCCCATGCCTTCGAGCAGCGGCATTTCCAGTTGCCGGCCGAAAGCGCGGCTGCTGTGCCACGATTCGAAAATGGTCATGGCCAGCCCGACGCACACCGCGGAGACAAAGAAGAAGACCGGCAGCATGGGCGAGTACCACAACGCATCGAGCTTGTTGGGAACGATCAAGTACAGGCTTCCAAGTGAGGATTGATGCAGCGTGGACAGCAGCACGCCGGCAATCACCAGCGGGACCGACACCATGCTTAGCCAGCGCAGCGTGCGATGCCAGCGCAGGCGCTCCAGCACCGCGGGCAGAAACTCGAGCGACAGAACGGTGCTGTAGAGCGTCACGCACCAGGCGACCTCGAACATCACCGAGTGCGGATTCCACATGATCAGCGGATGCCAGATGTTATACGGGCGGCCGAGATCGAACAGCAGCGCCAGCACCACGAGCTGATAGCCGAGAAATGCGGTCAGCACGGCGGGCCGGACGATCGGCTTATAGCGCTCGATGTTGAACAGGTGCACGGCCGCCACCAGTGTGAATCCGCCGGCGGCGAGACCGACCCCGCAAAGCACGTCAAAGCCGACCCACAGCCCCCAGGGAAATCGGTCGCTCAGGTTCGTAACGGCACCCAGGCCGCCTGTTATCCGCAGCACCGTC
>DASRCB010000405.1:0-13647 GCA_035653295.1 Bryobacteraceae bacterium | reverse complement strand
GCGATCGATGTGATAGGCAATGAGCAGTTCCATGCGGCGCATGCGCCATTCCGCGGAGACGATTTCCTCCACGAGCATGAACTCGACATGGTCGACGGGCCGGAAGCGGGCAAGGTGGCTGTTGCGGAGGCTATCGAATTCTCGGCGGTCCTCCCAGGCGAGGACAACGGTCTGCGCGGTGGCGCCGTGTTTGACCGCGGTTCTGGCTGGAAGCGGCCTTGCCTTGTTCGGTGCGCGGGCCGGTGGAGGATTCGGAGTTTTGCCGATTGGCGAGGATTTGTGCGGGCGTAGACATGAGAGGGCTCCTTTACGTCTTCATCATATCGAGGGAGGTCCAAATTTCCGGGGGTGGAGGGCGGGTGTGGTTTGCGGATTTTCGCCGTGTTTTGTTGCTTTTAGGAGATACCGGCGGGAATTTTCAGGTGCTGTGACTGAGAACAGCGGGCGGGCGAGGAGCCTGCCCCCAGGCGTTAGGCCGGGGCGCGTGTCCAGCGCGACCTTCTCCGCCGTGTGTTCGCCATAGCGGAAAAACAGGTTGATATCGCAGCAGGCGGCGCCGCGACCGCGAAAGCAGCCCGCAAACGGTGGACCTTGCCTCCGCATGACAATAAGTGTAAAGAGATTGAAATGACAATTGTCCGTTGGTGCTTGCTCCATGCAGTCGTACTCGGCCTAGTGTCGCTTCCCTCGGCCGGGCAGCAGGGCCATGCCGCCGATGCTACGGGCCCCGCTGCCGCGCACCGCGACTACCCCTTCAAACCGGTCCCCTTCACCGCCGTTCACCTGAACGACGTCTTCTGGGCCCCGCGCATCGAGACGAACCGCAGCGTCACCATCCCCTTTGCCTTCAAACAGTGCGAGATCACCGGCCGCGTCGCGAACTTCGTACACGCCGCCGAAGCTCTGCGCGGCCAGTTAGGGGAGAAGGACGCAAAACTGCCCGGTTATCCTTTTGACGACACCGATATTTATAAGATCATCGAAGGCGCCTCTTACACCCTCAGCGTTTATCCCGATCCAAAGCTCGACGAATACATCGATGGACTAGTCGCTAAGATCGCCGCGGCCCAGGAGCCGGACGGCTATATCTACACCGCCCGAACCATCAATTCCGAACACCCGCATGCCTGGTCCGGGGCCCATCGCTGGGAGAACGAAGAAATCCTGAGCCACGAGCTATACGACCTTGGGCACCTCTACGAAGCCGCGGTGGCGCATTATCAGGCGACCGGCAAAAGGACGCTGCTGGACATCGCTCTGAAGTCGGCGAATCTTCTGTGCAATACCTTCGGCCCCGGCAAGCGCGCCATCTGGCCCGGCCATCAGATTGTCGAAATGGGGCTGGTGAAGCTCTATCGCGTCACCGGCGACGACCGCTACCTGAAGGTGGCGAAATTCATGCTCGATGTGCGTGGTGGACCGAACGGCTCCCAGTACAACCAGTCGCAGGAGCCGGTGGTCGATCAGACCGAGGCCGTCGGCCATGCCGTCCGCGCGACATACATGTACTCGGGGATGGCCGACGTCGCCGCCATGACCGGAGATGCCCGCTACGTGCACGCCATCGATGCGATCTGGGAAAACGTGGTGCAGAAGAAGCTCTATGTAACCGGCGGCATCGGCGCCACCGGCGCGGGCGAAGCATTCGGCGCCAACTACGAATTGCCCAACCTGACGGCCTATAACGAGACCTGCGCCTCGGTGGGTAACGATTTCTGGAACCAGCGGCTGTTCCTGCTGCACGGGGACGCGAAGTACATCGACGTTATGGAGCGCACCCTCTACAACGGACTTGTCTCCGGCGTTTCGCTGGATGGCAAATCGTTCTTCTATCAGAATCCACTCGAATCGAACGGGCGCCAGGGGCGCAGTCCGTGGTTCGGCGTCGCATGCTGCCCGGGTAATATCACGCGCTTCATGGCTTCGGCGCCTGGATACATGTACGCTCTGGGCAACAATGCGCTCTACGTGAATCTTTTCGGCGGCAGCACCGCCGACATCGCCATGGATGGCCGCAGCGTCAGGGTGGTCCAGGATACCCGCTATCCCTGGGACGGCAACGTGAAGATCACCGTCGATCCCGGACAGCCGGCGACGTTCGCCATCAAAATCCGCATCCCGGGCTGGGCCCGCGGTGAGGTCACGCCCAGCGATCTCTACCGCTTCGAAAGACCCGAGCACACTCAGGCTCGGTTGAGCGTGAACGGTTCGCCCGTTCCCATCCGCCTCGACAAAGGATACGCGACGGTCGATCGCCAGTGGAAAAACGGCGACGTGATCGATCTCAACCTGCCCATGCCCGTGCGCCGCGTGCTGGCGAACGATAACGTTGCGGCGGACCGCGGCCGGATCGCCATCGAGCGTGGGCCCATCGTATACGCCGCCGAATGGCCCGACAACCCCGGCCATAAGGTCCGCGACCTGATGTTGCCCGACAGCAACAAACTCACGGCGTCGTTCGAGCCAGCGCTGTTGAATGGTGTCGAGGTGGTGAAAGGCCGGGCCGTGGCGCTGTCTTACGATGCAAACGGAAAGGTGCTGCACAAGGAACAGGAGTTCACCGCCATCCCGTACTACGCCTGGTCCAATCGCGGCAATGGAGAAATGGTGGTCTGGATCCCTGAGCGCGAATCTGCCGCGCGCCCGGCGCCATGGCCCACGCTGGCGATGATGAGCAGCGTCGCCGCGTCGAAGGGCGGCAACCGCGTCAGCGGTGAAGGAATTCGTCACTATCCGCAGGCAGTCAATGATGGCGAAGAGCCGAAATCATCCGACGACCCGAGTTCGTACTTCGATTGGTGGCCGGAAAAAGGCAAAACCGAATGGCTGGAATACACCTTCCCGCGGGCCGCCACCGTCTCCGGCGTGCAGGTGTACTGGTTCGACGATACCGGCCGTGGCGAGGTTCGCGTCCCAGCCTCATGGCGCGTGCTCTACAAAGATGGCGAAGAGTGGAAGCCGGTTCAGAATCAGCAGCCGTACGGCGTGGACAGGGACCGCTACAACAAGGTCGGGTTCACGCCCGTAACCACCGCCGCGCTGCGGCTCGAAATCACTATGCAGCCGGGCTGGTCGGCGGGTGTGAACGAGTGGAAGGTCGATAAATAATCTAGAATCGCCGCCGCGCCGCTTCGGACCAGTACATGTAGAACGGCACGCCGGCCGCGATCAGCAGCGCCCCGAAGCCGGCGTTGCGCGGGTCGCCGATGGCGATGAACACCAGAAGGACAACGGCAATCGCCGCATAGAGCAGTGGCACGAAGGGGTAGCCGATGGCCTTGTATGGACGCTCCAGATCCGGACGTTTGCGGCGCAGGACGATGACGGCGATCACCGTCAGCGTGTTGAAGAGCAGGGAAGCGAATGAGGTGAAGGTCAGCAGGTCGCCGTACAACTGGGCGCCGCGCGATCCAAAGCTGCCGGTGAGAACCAGAACGATTGCCCATACCGCCTGGTATCGCAGCGAACGAACCGGCGTCCCCTTCGCCGGATGCAGCCGCTCCGCGCCGGAGAAGAACATGCGGTCGCGCGCCATGGTCATGTACAGCCAGGGCCCGGTCAGGATGAGGCCGTTGACGCAGCCCGCGGCTGAGATGACGATGGCTCCGGCAATGAACAGCGCGCCCGCGGCCCCGAGCGTTATCTGCGCCACCGCTGCGGCAATGCGCTGGCCGGTCACGGCCGCGGCCTGACCGATCGGAAGGATGTACAGATAAGCGATGTTGGCGAGGGTGTAGATGACGGTGACGGTCAAAGTTCCGAGCGCCAGCGCTTTGGGGAGCGTGCGGGCGGGCTCGCGCGTTTCCCCGGCAAGAAAGGTGACGATGTTCCACGAATCGTAGGCGAACAGCGCCTTGGACATACCGAGCGCGAATGCGGTCATAACCGCTGCGCTCAGTGCCGCGGGCGCCAGCGGCTGAAAATGGGCCCAGTGGCCGGCCCCGCCGGAGAGAGCCACGACAAGCAGCACGGCAAGCGCGGCAAGCTTGCCCGCCGTCAGCAGGTTCTGCGTGCGAGATGCGGTCCGCAGTCCCTGCTCGTTGGCCCACGTGAGTCCAGTGATGAGCACGATAGCGGCAGCCTGCGCGGTCGAAAGCGCGAACCAGCCGACGTGGATCAGCATGCGGTCGGGCCCCACAAACGGGAGGAAAACGCCGAGATAGTTCGCGAATCCGATGGCGACGGCGGCGATGAATCCGCACTGGATGGTCGTGAACAAGGTCCAGCCGTAGAGGAAGCCCCAGATCGGCGAATAGGCTTCGCGCAGATAGACGTACTGGCCGCCATCGCAGGGCATCGCCGCGGCGAACTCGCCGAACGACAGCGCGCCGCACATGGTGAGCAGGCCGCCGACCAGCCAGATGAGGATGAACGATCCGGCCCCGAGCCGGCCTTCCACCGCAATATCGGCGATCAGCGCGGGCGCGAGAAAGATCCCACTGCCGATCATTGTGCCCACCACGATGCTGGTGGAATCGAGGAGCCGGAGCTTCTTCTTCTCAGCCGCGCCGTGGCTTGCGGTCGCCACGTTTACCGGCGTGCGGCGACTTCGGCGAGCGCCGGACGGTTCTCGAGCGCGCGCCGTACGATATCGGCGATGGCCTCTCTTTCAGCACCCTCGAGAATCAGCCGCGGCGCGCGAACGTGCTCCGCTCCTGTGCCCGCCATCGCGCTGGCGAATTTGATGTACTGCACCAGCTTCGGCTTCGTGTCCAGATGCAGCAGCGGCGTGAACCAGCGGTAGATGCCCAGGGCCTTGCTCACTTGACCGGACGTGGCGAGATCCCACAACATCACGGCTTCGCGCGGGAATGAGTTGACCAGCCCGGAAATCCAGCCGGACGCGCCCAGCAAAGCGCCCTCCAGCGCCAGATCGTCGACGCCTTCAAACAGGACGTAACGGTCGCCGGTCAGGTTCTTCAGATCCGTGATGCGCCGCACGTCGTCGGACGATTCCTTGATCGCCGCGAGATTCGGCTCGTCCGCCATCTGCGCGAACATCTCGGGCGTGATGTCCACGCCGTACGAGACCGGATTGTTGTAGCACAACACCGGCAGCGCGGTGGCGCGGGCAACGGCGCGAAAGTGCATCATCGTTTCGCGCGCATCGGACTTATAGACCATTGCCGGCAGCACCATCAGGCCGTCCACTCCGACGCGCTCCGCGTCGCGGGCGAACCGGCAGGCAAGATCGGTGGTGTACTCGGCGACGCCCGTCAGTACGGGAATCCGTCCGCGGCAGACGTCGAGCGCGGCTCGAATGACATCGAGCTTCTCGTTGTATTCGAGCGAGGTGTTCTCGCCGACCGTGCCGAGCATGACAACGCCGTGAATGCCGGCATCGATCATGATCTGCAAATGCCGCGACGTGGCCTCGAGCGAAAGCGTGCCGTCGCTCTCGAACTCGGTTGTGGCGGCAGGCAGAACGCCTGCCCATTTTTTGTGCATAGTGTTCCTCTTTAGATCATCCCGCCGGCTGCGGCGCGTCGCCGAAAACCTATTCATCGATCAGGAACTTGACCCCCTCGGGTATCGCGAGCAGGACCATTATTACAACGCGGTAGCCGGCTGGCCTGCCTTCAACCTACCATCCCGCGTCCGCTGTTGCGGAAGGGGGATCGTCGATCCATCGCCTCTGGGTCGCCCCGACATGAATGACCGGCCGCGCTCCGCGGCGATACTTCTCCGCACCCGAGCGCTTTGATGCACGGCCGCAGGCGCGCTTCGATATAATCGCAGCACACGACAAATCAGGCGATTTTCGCCACGCTGCAGGCTGTTGTCGAAGTCCGGCGCGGACGATGTTCTCTTCTGTATCGAATTATTCCAAATGCGAACGGATAAATTGCAGATCCGGCGTTACGCCGGAATTGTCACACTACTACTGCTGTCGCACGTCGTTGGGACTGCAGGAGATTACACCATTACGACGGTCGCGGGCGGCGCGCTGCCGGTAACCCCGGCGCCGGCCGCGCAGGCTTTGCTGAACGGGCCAGGCGCGCTCGCTGTCGACAAATCAGGGAACGTGTACTTCGTGGACGACAACTGCGTGTTCAAGGCAGACGTTTCGGGAACGGTCACGCGGGTTGCCGGCGCGTCGACCCGAACCGGCTATGCGGGCGACGGCGGTCCGGCAGTGAACGCATCGTTATGGTTTCCGATGGGTCTCGCGGTAGATGCGGGGGGCAATCTCTTCATCGCCGATACGGGCAATAATGTAATTCGCCGTGTTGCTCCAAACGGGACAATTACTACCGTTGCGGGTAATGGCAACGCGGGCAATTCGGGTGATGGCGGGCAGGCCACGAGCGCGGAGCTGAACTATCCTCAGGGCGTTGCCGTGGACGCGAACGGGAACCTGTTCGTCGCCGATAGTTACAACGGCGAAATTCGCAGGGTTGCGCCGGACGGCCGGATCAGCACCGTCGCGGGCAGTGGATGGCGCGACAACTCCGGAGACGGAGGGCCGGCAACGGAAGCGGAGATAGCGCCACAGTACATCGCCGTCGATTCTGCCGGAAATCTTTACTTTTCGGATGCAACGAATGTGGTGCGGAAAGTCGCCGTCGATGGAACGATTTCGACGGTCGCGGGAAACAGCGCGAAATCGTACGGCTATTCAGGAGACGGAGGTCAGGCCACCAGCGCACAACTGGCTTTTCCGATGGGTATCGCGGTTGACGCGGCCGGGAACTTATACATCAGCGATTCAAGCAATCAGGTAGTCCGCAGGGTATCGCCAGCAGGCATCATTACTACCATCGCAGGCGGGGGAAAGAAGTTCGAGGACGGTATTCCGGCGACGAGCGCCAACCTGGGATACACGAATTCAGTTGCCGTCGACAGCACTGGCAACCTCTATATATCCGACAACTCTTACCGGGTCCGGAAGATCGGCGCCGATGGAAACATCGGGACGGTGGCCGGCTCGACCTGCTGCTACTCGGGCGACAATGTCCCGGCAACTGACGTTCAGCTGAATCGCGTCACTGGACTGGCGGTCGACAACAGCGGCAATCTGTATGTTTCGGACGGGTTCAACAGCCGCGTTCGCAAGGTCGCGCCGGACGGGACGATAACCACCGTCGCTGGCACAGGCGACTTTGGCTACTCGGGCGACGGCGGTCCAGGGTCAAAGGCCCAGCTTAACCTGCCCGAGGGTCTCGCGGTGGATGCCGCCGGCAATCTCTACATTGCCGACAGCCTGAATGCAGTAATTCGCAAAGTCACGCCGGACGGAATCATCTCCACTTTTGCTGGAACGGGCAAACCGGGGTGGACATCGGGCGATGGGGGACTGGCGACCGCGGCGGCGCTGTGGAATCCGCTGAGCGTGGCCGTCGACGGCTCCGGGAACGTCTATATCGCCGATGAGATTAACAGCGCAATCCGCAAAGTAGGCCCGGACGGCATAATCAGCACCCTCACGGATCTGAACAGCGGCACGCTTACTCCCACTCAGGTCGCGGTCGACAGCAAAGGCGTGGTTTACGTCCTTGGCGCGACCGGCCTCATCAACGCTGCACAGCCGCGCAATACACTGCAAGTCTGCGACGGCGGCTACTGTTCCGTCAGTGCAATCGCAACGGATGCCGCCGGCACTCTCTATGTCGGCCTGTACGGAAGCACAGTCGACATTCGGAACGCGACCGGAGGCTCCCTTACGCGGATCGCGGGCTTCCCTGCCAACTTCGGCTACTCCGGAGACGGCGGTCCGGCGTTGTCGGCTCGTCTCGGCGCGGTCCATGCGCTCGCGGCCGACAAGTCCGGGAACGTGTACCTGGGCGACTGGTCGGTCGTACGCAAGCTCACACCGGGGATTTCCGCCACTCCTGTACTGACCGTATCGAAGTCGTACAGCGGCACAATCACCGCTGGCCAGACCGGCGCGTCCTGGTCCATCGTGGTCTCGAATGCGGCCTCCTCGGCGAGCACGAGCGGGACGGTGACCGTTACCGAAAATCCGCCCGCCGAACTCACCATCACGTCCATGTCCGGCTCGGGCTGGAGTTGCACCGGGAGTACATGTACGCGCTCGGATGCGCTCGCCGCCGGCGCAAGCTATCCGGCCATGACGGTGCTTACTGACGTTTCGCTCAGCGCGAAATTAAATATCACGAACAGGGTTTCCGTTTCAGGCGGCGGATCCGCAACCGCGACCGCCAGCGCCACTGACGCCGTCGACGGGACGCTTTTACCTCCGCTGCCGGCTTCGCCCGCGAACGGAGCGACGGATGTTACGCTTACCCCCACGTTGACGTGGAACGCCGCACGCGGGGCCACTTCGTACGAGGTCTGGCTCGGACCCGCATCCGCAATGGCGCTCGCCGCCACCGTGAACGGAACCAGCTACACCACCGCGGCGCTGAATCCATCCACGCTTTACGACTGGCGTATCGTCTCGCGCAACGGCGTCGAGAAGCTGAGTTCCTCAGTTGCGTCGTTCACAACGGTAGCGGCCCCGGCGATTTCCTCCGACGCGTATTTCCTGATCGATTACCCGCCGGCGGCCGATCAGCTGGTCCTTCGCGTTCAGGACCCCACGGTCATCGCGGAAGCACGCGCAATCATCGCCGGGAAAGCCGGTACGCTGCACCTCATTGGCAGGGTCGTCAAAGCTCCGGCCTGCTACAACCCCGGCTGGGATTATCACATCGATTCTTCCTCGGTCAGCTTCGCGGATATTTCGGTGGAGACGTGCGATGCCAGCATCGCAGCGGTGGAGAAGAACCTCGCTTCCGTCGGCGGACCGTTCCTGCCCGGCAACCAGTGGTGCCCGCTCGGCTCGCGGTTGCTGAAAGAAGTCAGCGCGCCGTCGTGCGTCTCCACGATGGCCACGAACGTGTCGTCGGCCACGTATAGCGAGGTACAGTTCTCGCCGGCATCGCTGGCGACGGCGTTTGGAACGAATCTGGCCACGGCGAAAGTTCCGGCCACCGATCTGAATCTGCCGTTCCTGCTGGGCGGAACGAGCGTGGTGGTTACGGACAGCGCCGGTCAGGCGCGTACCGCAGCGCTGTCGTATGTCTCTCCGCAGCAGGTCAATTACGTGGTCCCGCCAGGCACAGCCAATGGCGTGGCGCAGGTCGCAGTAACGAACGGCAGCGGCGCCGTTTCCTCCGGCAGCATTTTCGTGCAGGGGATCGCGCCCGCGCTGTTGACCGCCGACGCGAGCGGCAAGGGTCTGCCCGCAGCGTGGATTCTGCGCATCAAAGCCGACGGGTCCTCGAGGTATGAGCCGGTGGCGCAGTGGAATGCCACGCAGACCGCTCTTGTTCCCGCGCCGATCGACCTGGGCGCGGCGTCCGATCAGGTCTGGCTGCTGCTCTATGGGACGGGCATCCGCGGCCGTTCGAAGCTGTCCGCGGTCAGCGCGCAGGCCAGCAGCGTGAACCTTCAGGTCGGCTATGCCGGAGCGCAGCAGCAGTACGAAGGACTGGACCAGATCAACCTGCTTTTGCCGCATTCCCTGGCCGGATCGGGCCAGTCGAACGTGAACGTGTCGGTGGATGGGCAGCCGCTGAACACGGTATACGTGACCTTTCGGTAAAGGTACCGGCCCCTGTGATTCCTGGGGCAATAGCCGATTGATATTCCAGCGGTTCCGATATAAGCTGGATTTCTCTTCCGAATTCAGGAGGCACTCATGCGCGCGTTGTTTGCGCCGATATACCTGTGTGCGGTCTCTGCGGCCGCGTTTGCAGCAAACTGGCCGCCCGTCACACCCGCCGAACTCGCCGCGACGGCCCCCAAAGTGGAGAAGGACGCGCACGCCGAAGCGATTCTGTGGGATATTCGCGTGGCCGATGAAGTCACCAGCAATTATCCGCACAGCGTCCAGATCCATTACCTGAAGATCAAAATTTTCGACCAGCCCGGGGTGGACATGCTGGCCAAAGTGGACATTTCGTATCCGAAGGGGGCCACCGTTTCCGACATCTGGGCCCGCACCACGAAGCGGAACGGCGAAACCGTTGAACTGGGCAGGGACGCGATTTTCGATCGGGTGCTGATGAAAGGCGGCGGGGTTCGCTGGAATGCGCGTTCGTTCGCGCTGCCCGGCCTCGAGCCCGGCGCGGTGGTGGAATACGGTTGGAAGGAGTACCACGAAGAGGCGGTCGCTAACTATGTTCCCATCGACCTCCAGCGGGAGTTTCCGGTTGAGACGATCAATGTGCATCTCAAGCCGCTGATCCATCCCATGTTCCCGTTCCACATGAGAACGATGGTCTTCCAGGTTCCGCAGCCGAGCTTTTCCGAAGAGCGCAATGGCTTTTCGCTCGCGAGCTGGACCAATATGCCGGCATTCAAAGAGGAGCCGGACATGCCGGCCGAGCGCGAGGTCCGCGGCTGGATGCTGGTCTATTACGAAGACAAGGCCGATATTCAGCCGGAGAAATACTGGAAAGATCACGGACGGAAGCTGTTCGGCGCGTATAAATCGGAAACGAAGGTGGATGGCGAGGTCCGGTCCATCGCCGACGAACTGACCGGAAAGCCGGGGACGGATGAGCAGAAACTGCAGCGGCTTTACGAGTACTGCCGCACGCACGTGCGCAACATCAATGGCCCGCATAACGGCCTCACGCCCGAGCAGCGCACCCACTTCAAACCGAACAGCAGCCCTCACGACACGCTGAAGCAGGAGATCGGCAACGGACGCGACATCGATCTGCTGTTCACGGCGCTGGCTACCGCCGGCGGTTTCGACGCGCGGATGGCGCGGACGGGCGATCGGGGCTACGGCATCATGGGCTGGCGCACGCCCAACATGTACTTCCTGCCGGCCTGGAGCGTGGCCGTGAACCTCAACGGGAAATGGCGTTTCTTCGATCCCGGCGTTCCCACGCTGCCGTTCGGCATGCTGCGGTGGCAGGAGGAAGGCGCCCCGGCTCTGGTCAGCGATCCCAAGGACCCGCCCATGGTCATGACCAATGCGTCACTGGCCAAAGACTCCGTAAAACGGCGCACCGCGAACCTGAAGCTTACGGACGATGGAACGCTGGAAGGCGACGTACGCATCGAACTGACCGGCCATCTGGCTGTCGGGCAGCGCGTACGCTTTGAGGACGACAACGAGGCGCAGATCGCGGAGGCTGTGAAGAAAGAGATACAGTCGCAGTTCGGCGAGGCGGAGATCAGCGATCTGAAGGTGGAGAACCTGACCGACACGGAAAAGCCGTTCGCCACGTCGTTCCATCTGAAGGCGGCCGGTTTCGCGCAGCGCACGGGAAAGCGCCTCTTCTTCCAGCCCGCGGTGTTCCAGAAGAACGAAGCGCCGCGCTACACCTCCACCGAACGTAAGCACCCCGTGCAGTTCGAGTTCCCCTGGTCGGAGAACGACACGGTTACGATTCAGCTTCCGGAGGGCTTCGACCTGGATCACGCGGACATGCCGCCGCCGCTCGACTTACAGACGGTTGGGCACTATACCGCCCGCGCATTCTGGACCAAAGGGACGCGGACGTTCAAGTATACGCGTGATTTCGTTTTCGGCGAACAGGGCGGGGTGGTCGTGTCGGAGAAGAATTACGCGACTCTGAAGGCGATCTTCGATTCCATTCACGAGAAGGACACGCACATGATTACCGTCAAGCAGGCGGTAACGACGGCGGCGAACTGAGGTCACCCGATGCGAGCAGTGATTGTATCGACGGCGTTCATGGCGGCGGCCTGCGCGCTGGCGCGAGCCGGTGATGAAGCGCCACAGTGGGCGCGCGACGCGGCTGCAACGGCTCCGCCGAAATACGAGGCGAAGGTCGCCGGCGTCCACCTGCTGCACGAACAGGAGGTAACCGTCGACGACACCGGCAAGCGGGTGATCACCACGCGCGAGGTCTGGCGTCCGCTGACGGCGGAGGGCCGGAAGGAAGCGCTGGCCATGGAGAGTTACCTCAACGGCACCGGAAAAGTGAAGGAGCTACAGGCGTGGCTCATCATGCCCTCGGGCAAGGTGAAGCGGTACGGCAAGGACAAGGTGATGGACGTCGGCATGCCGGGCGATGACGTGTACGACGACTACCGCTATCGCGTGATCAGCGCCACCAACGAGGCGGATCCGGGCACGGTCTTCGCATACGAGGCCGTGTCCGAGGATAAGTCGATTTTCACGCAGTTCGAGTTCGAATTTCAGGACCGCATGCCTTCGCTGCTGAGCCGTTTCGTTCTGAACCTGCCGCCGGGCTGGCGCGCCGACGGGGTCACCTTCAACAACGATGCGGTGAAGCCGGCGATCTCCGGATCGACGTACACGTGGGAGATGCGCAATCTGCCCTTCATCGAGGAGGAGCCGGAGAGCCCGAATGTGAGCAGCCTCGCCCCGCGGCTTGGCGTTTCGTTCTTTCCGCCCGGACCGGTGAAGAACGCGGGGCCGGCGTTTTCCAACTGGGCGGATGTTTCCCGTTTCCAGGGACAGATGCTGGAGGGGACGAATGATCCGAGCGATGAAATGGTGGCGAAAACCCGGCAGCTCATCGCCGGCTCGAAAAGCGAGTTCGACCGGATCGCGGCTATCGGCCGCTACGTGCAGACGGTTCATTACATCGAGATTTCGACCCGGCTGGGCCGCGGCGGCGGCTATCACCCTCATGCCGCCTCGCAGGTCTTCGCCAAGAACTACGGCGACTGCAAGGACAAGGCGAACCTGATGCGCACCATGCTGCGCATCGCCGGCATCGAGGCGAAACCGGTGGTGATCGAAGCATACGACCGGCTCTACACGCGCAGCGAATGGCCCTCGCCATGGCAGTTCAATCACATGATCGTGGCCGTGGCGGTCTCGCCGGAGACGAAGGCGCCGGCGGTGATCGAGCCTCCTGGCCTCGGGCGGCTGCTGCTGTTCGATCCCACCAACGATATGGTTCCTCCGGGCCTGCTTCCTTCCTACGAACAGGACAGCCTGGCGCTGGTAATCGCAGGCGACAAAGGGGCGCTGGTGCGCACCCCGGCGCTGCCGCCGGACACGAGCCGCTTCGAGCGCGAGACAGAGGTGACGCTGGAGGCGGGCGGCGGCGCGGCGGTGAAGGTCCGTGATCACCTGTTCGGCGATTCGGCTGCGGCCATCCGCCGCCGCTACAGCCAGGAATCGCATGCCGACTACGTGAAGCGCATGGAGCGCATGCTGGCTGAATCGGTGCCTGCGCCAGTGATAAAAGACGTCAGCGTCTCCGATTCGGAGAGCCGCTCCGAGCTGCAGCGAGCCATCGAGTTCACCACCGATCGCGCTGGCCAGCTGATGCAGAACCGGCTACTCGTATTTCGTCCGGCGATGGCCGGCCGTCCGCACGAGTTTCCCTTCGCTGAGAAGACCCGGCGTTATCCCGTGGTGTTGAATTCCGAGGCCTTCCACGAGACCGTGCGCGTGCATCTGCCGGCGGGGTTCGATGTGGACGAGATCCCGGACCCGGTGAAACTGGACGCTCCCTTCGGCAGCTTCGAGGAGAAATGCACGGTGGATCATGGCGCCTTGTTGTTCCAGCGATCGCTGGAGGTGAAGGCGGCCACGGTGCCGCCGGACCAGTACAAGCAGGTCCGCGACTTCTTCGGACACGTGGCAGGGGCCGAGCAGGCGGAGGTGGTGCTGGTTCGGAAGTAGCGATTCTGGCGTAGCAGAGCGCCATCCTGCCAGGCGAAACCGCCGGCCCCGGG
>DASRCB010000404.1:0-3315 GCA_035653295.1 Bryobacteraceae bacterium | reverse complement strand
GTGAATCACCATGCCTGAAGTTGCCACGCCGAACCAGGCCGAACGCGAGTTCGAGACCGGGACGGACGAATCGTTCAAGAACACGAGCGCTACCGCTGGGGCCGCGCACAGCGAGAACCAGCGCGTGACGTTCGTCAACATCAAGCGGACCTACGACGTCTACCAGGATCTGGACATCCAGGCCGCGCGGCAGGCTCTCACCGAGCAGACGCGGCTGAACCAGATCGCCTCGCAGGCGCTCCAGAACGCCGTCGAGACCGCGAACCGGGTGTCGAAGCAAGCGGTGCGCCATGGCGACATCGCCATCGACGGCCGATGGAATCCCGTGCAGCAGGGCGCGGGCGATACGCTGACCGCACGGGCGGTGTCGATCGACGACGTTTCGCTCAAGGCCATCGGCGCGGTGGTCGCGGCTGCCGTCGCTGACGCGCTGACCGGCCGCAAGTAGTCTTTCTCCTGAAGTGCGCATGAATGGGCGGTCCCGCACTCCCCCGCGGGGCCGCCCGGCTTTTGAACTCTGATGATCCGCGAACTGCGGCTGTGGTAGCGGCTGCGGCCGCTCGTCAACCAATTCCAGGAGCTCACGAAGATGAAGTTTTCTGTGAACGTCGCCATTCAGATGCTGGCGCTTGTGGCGCAGGGCTTGAACGCATCGATCGACCTGCTGCCCGGGCGCGGCAAGTTCTGGGCCATGGTCGGCTGTCGGCGGTGCATGGTCTCACGGCCGTGCTCGCCCATTTCGCCAACCCGGACGGCACGCCCGCGCAGGCGCCTTACATCAAAAAGTGAAGGGCGATCTCCACATCGAGCGCTGGCCACTGGAGCGGCTGATTCCCTACGCAAGAAATCCCCGCACGCACACCGAGGATCAGGTCGCGCAGATCGCAGCGTCAATCGCTGAGTTCGGGTTCGTCAATCCCGCGCTGGTTGGGGCCGACGGAGTCATCATCGCCGGCCACGCGCGCGTGATGGCGGCGCGCAAGCTTGGGATGGCTGAGGCGCCGGTGATTGTGCTCGATCACTTGAGCGAGGCGCAGCGCCGTGTGCTGGTGATCGCAGACAACCGGCTTGCCCAGAACGCCGGATGGGATGAGGAAATGCTCCGGGTGGAGCTGGAGGCCCTGCGCGAGGACGAATTCAACCTCGACCTGCTAGTGTCCGGAGTCAGAGATCCGTTTACAAAGTCTCTCGACCTTGCCGAGAATGAGATCGGCACCTGCCGTCCAGACGAAGGGTTTCGGTGCGCGATTGCGTTGGTCCAAGTACTCGTGCATGGCCTTTTCCAACTGGCAGACGCTGGTGTGACTACCTCGACGGATGCAACGCTCGGTTACTTCGCCGAACAGGCGTTCGACCAGATTCAGCCAACTGCCACTGGTCGGCGTGAAGTGCACGTGGTCACGCGAGTGACGAGTGAGCCAGTTCCGTACGCGGGCGACTTTGTGCGTCCCGTAGTTGTCCATCACCAGATGCACGTCGATCTCTGAGGGAATGGAGGCATCGATTTCCATGAGGAACTTCAGGAACTCCTGATGGCGATGCCGGCGGTGGCACTGGCTGATCGCCTCGCCCGTCGCCACGTTCAAAGCGGCGAACAGCGAGGTCACGCCGTGGCGCTCGTAGTCGTGGGACTGCCGGGCGGGCACCCCGGGTGCCAACGGCAGAATCGGCTGCGTGCGATTCAGGGCTTGGACCTGGCTCTTTTCGTCCACGCAAAGCACCATGGCATGATCAGGCGGATTCATGTAGAGGCCAACGATGTCACGCACCTTCTCCACAAACTGGGGGTCCTTGGAGAACTTGAAGTTTTCCACGCGATGCGGTTGCAGGCCGAAAGCGTGCCAAATGCGTACGACAGCGGTCTGCGACAGCCCCGTTTTCTGCGCCATCAGGCGGCGCTCCAGTGCGTACTGTTGTCTGGCATCGCCTCCAGGGTTTGCGTTACAACTGCTTCCACCTGCTCGTCGGTGATAGAGCGCGGCGCGCCGGGCCGCGGTTCGTCCAGCAATCCCTCCAGCCGGTTCACACGAAACCGCTCGCGCCACTTGCAGCCTGTGGCGCCGGTGATGTGCAGCCGTTTCGCCACCTCCCCGTTACTGATTCCTTCCGCACAGCCGAGGACAATGCGAGCGCGCATGGCAATCGCCTGCGCCGATGTCGGGCGGCGCGCCAACATGGAGAGTTTCGACTTCTCCTCTGGCGTGACGTTGAGCGGTTTTGTGGGGCGTCCGATGGCCATACCCGAGTATGCACCCGTGGGGCGCTGATTCAACGGATTTATGACTCAGGACACTAGCTGAACACGTTGTTTTGTTGCTGATCGTCTTTGCGCATGATGCAAAGACGTTCTTATGGACCCGAAGGCTACATTCGCGCGAGCTTTTCAACAAGCTCCTATAAAACCAAGAAAGCGCAGATGATTCTAAAGGATCTATTTGGTGAGCCGGGCGGGAATCGAACCCGCGACCACCGCATTAAAAGTGCGATGCTCTACCAACTGAGCTACCGGCCCACAAGCAACTCATTTTAACCCGGCCCGCGAGGCCATCGCTGCGGCATCATGGAAATAGTGACTGCTGCTCCTCCACTCCCGCAGAGCCTCATCGGCCTGGATCTCGCCGATCTCCGGATCCTGCTCGGATCCGAACAGCCGGGTTTCCGCGCCCGGCAGGTCTACGACGCGCTGTACCGGCAGGGAATCACCCAACTGGATCAGATCACGAACCTGCCCAAACCCCTGCGCGAGCGGTTGATCCGCGAGCATCCCCTCGGGCTCCCGGAAATCGTGCGCCAGTACGACTCCATCGACGGCACACGGCGCTACCTGTTGAAGCTCGGCGACGGCCGAACGGTGGAATCGGTGTGGATGCCGGAGCAAGCGCGCTCCACCGTCTGCATCTCCACGCAGGTGGGCTGCCCGGTGAACTGCCGCTTCTGCCTGACCGCCCTCCTCGGGCTCGAGCGCAACCTCACGGCCGGCGAGATCGCCGGGCAGGTGCTGCGCATTGCCGCGGATCGAAAGCTGGAAGGGAATAAGAGCGCACCGCCCGCACGTGGCGTTGTGCGCGACCCCACGATGGACCGCCTCAATATCGTCATGATGGGCCAGGGCGAGCCGCTCCTCAACCTCGAAAACGTCCTCAAGGCAACGCGCCTGCTCGCCGATCCCAAGGGCATGGCGATCTCGCCCCGCCGCATTACCGTTTCCACTTCCGGCATCATCCCGAAAATCGCGGAGATGGCGCGGGCCGAAGTGCGGCCTAAGCTCGCGATCTCGCTCAACGCCTCCACCGAGGAGCAGCGCCGCGAGCTGAT
>DASRCB010000403.1:0-2664 GCA_035653295.1 Bryobacteraceae bacterium | reverse complement strand
CAGCGTCAGGCAGCTCGAAGCCTGCCCGCGCGAGCGGTGAACGCGTGCCCGCGCCGTTATCGTAGCGGAACCACTGCACGTTCCAGTTTCGCGCCGGGAACAATCCGTACTTCACGCCCAGATCGTCGAAGGCGAGCCTGCCATTCGAGATGGCGAAGTTGTCCAGCGGCAGCACCCTGGCAAAAAACGCCGCGCCGATCTTCCGCTGCCGCTCGATCAGCACGCGTGTGAGATACGCAGCGGCTTCGGGATCGGAATACCGGCCCGTCTCAACCATGGCGCGGATCTGCTCCGGCGTGAAGCGCATCACCTGCTTCGCGGCCCAGAACTCGTCATCGGGCAGGCGGTTCAGGAAGGCGGGATTGGGATAGTTGTTCTTCCAGTGGTCCGGATCGAACATGTCGGAGCGGAAATGCCCGACTGCCGGGAGATTGTGCCAGTCGGCGCGCGCCCACTCGGGAATCCAGAACCCCAGCGTGAGCGCCCGAATCAGGCCTGGCTTGTAGTCGATGAAATACTCGTGGCCGGCGCGCGGATCCTTCGCCTCCGTGCTGTCGCTGCCCATGATGGCTCCGAAGTCGATCAAATAATGTTTGATTCGCGGAATGCCGTTTTCGGTTACCAGAGTATCCATGGAGTTGCCCGATTTCGCGTCCGTGTGATTCAGCCAGGCGGCGAAAACGTACAGGCCTCGAAGATCGCGCCGGTTCTCATGGAGCACGATATCGTTGGGATCGTCCTTACGCGTACCGTCATAGCGGAAAGGACCGAGCAGCCGGCCGCCGATGATGGCCGTGGCCATGCCGCGATAGCGGCCGTCGGCGGTTTTCGGGATCTTCTCCAGAATGTGGTCGACATCCTCCAGGCGCATGGCGCGCTTGACGCCTTCCGGTGTGGTGAAGCGGGCTTTCGGGTCCATCCGAAGCTGCCGCCGATCGAATACGACGATGTAGTTGCACGGCACGTTGTAGCCGAAAGCCCAGAAGAAGTGTGCGCCGACGACATCGGCCGCGGTCGCCATCTCCGGGTTCTCCTTCGGGTCGAACTTCACCAGATAACGATTGCCGTGCGCGTCGGTGATGGAGAATCCCGGCGTCACTCCGGTGGTCTTGGCGGAAGTAACATTCCACGGAGCGTCCATGAACGGCGGGGGAGTGCTGTCGGGACCGCGCACCAGCATAGCCGTGTTCATCGGCCGGTCGCGCCAGCGGTTGGTGTACCAATCGCTGTCGGGAACCTCCCCCAGGGTGTTGATCGCCTGCCCGGGGAGGAAAGCAGGATGAAACTGGCGCTCACCGGGAGTCCGGGACGAATTGGTGATGAAGTCGTAGAACTCATCGATGTCGCGCTTGACCGGATCCTTCACGGGCAGAGGCGGAGGCATGGCGGAGATCGGATCGTCGGGATAGAAATGTCGACCGGCGACTGGCGCTGGCGGTCGGACGGACCCGGCAACCGCGGCGACAGCCGCCACCAGAATGAGCCGGCGGATTACCATCCGCGCCCCCGGTTATCAACACTGGTCCATACGTTGTCGAACTTCACCAGAATCTGAAAGCCCTCGCGGCTGAAGCCGGTGTCGATGCGCATCGCCATCGCGCTCGGGGTCGAGAACCGGACCCCAAAGCCCACGGAATGCTCCAGGTGGCTGGGCGTCCAATCGCCGGTGTTCTGGAACACTTTCCCGGTATCGTAGAACGCGGCCAGATCGAGGCCGCTGAACACGTTCCAGCGATACTCCGCGTTGGCCACCTCCATATTGTTGCCGTAGAAGCGAAAGGGACGGAAGCCCCGCAGGTCGTCGCCACCGAGCACCGGCTGCATGTAGAACGGCACGATCTGGCCGCTGTCGGCGGTGCTGAACGCGGTTCGGATGCGGAACGCGAGCACGTGGGTTTTATGGAACAGAGGCACGTATTGCTGCACCTCGGCCGTGGAGCGCCGAAACGAATAACGATTTAGCTGCTGATCGTGATACCAGAGATACCTGGCCATGTACAGCCCGCCGCTGCGCGGAAGGCGGTCGCTGTCCAGATAATCGAACGACGCGACCGGGCCGGCGCGCACGAACATGGTTTGCCGGTCGATGCCCGGCGCCGCGGCGGGCGGATAAACGGCATCGGTGGAGGCATACGTGTCGTCCTGCCCCGGTCCGACATTCACGGCCGCGACACCGGACTGGAAGCCGACCTCCAGGGGCGCGACGGGCCTGATGCCAACCGTCGCGTCCGCGTTGACACTCTCGAGGCGGTAATCGGTCCGGCCGGACTTGAACGTGTTCGGGCCCGACCCGTAATAGTTCAGGCTGTTGAAGTTCCGGTACGCGCTGTCAAGATTGGCGAAGAAATGATCGCCGGGCAGCCGCCCATAATGCAGGCCGAACTCCGCCAGCTCCCATTTGCGCGTCGAAACCGCGGCGTGTCCGATCATGAGCAGGTGCTCGTCCAGAAACGCGCGCTCGTACTGAGGTCCAAGCGCGAACCCTGAACCGGTGACCATTCCGCCGAGCTTCACCGAAAACCCGGGGATGTGGGCGATATTGGTGAAAATCCCCTCACTGACCCTGGCCACGATGCGCTCCGCAATGCCCGGGTTGTCGGGCTGCAGCTCGGTGGCTTTCTTCTGGCGCTCGGCTTCGATGCGGGCGGCGCGCGTGCCCGGCTG
>DASRCB010000402.1:0-4701 GCA_035653295.1 Bryobacteraceae bacterium | reverse complement strand
GCGCCGCGAGCCCTCTCGCCTGAATTCCTGGCGAAGCAGGGCATCCGGGAAATGCCGCGCGCCGGCATCAACAGCGTCACCGTTCCCGGGGCCGTGGACGGGTGGGCGAAGATGCACAAACGCTTTGGGCGGCTGCCCTGGCGCGACCTGTTCCAACCGGCCATCGCCTACGCCGAGAAGGGCTTCCCCGTGCCGGAAGGAATCCATGAAGCCTGGGCCGGGGAAGTAAACAAACTGAACGACATGCCGGATTCGGCGCGCGTCTTTTTGCCGGGCGGCAAAGCGCCTGTCGTCGGGCAACTGTTTCGCAATCCCGAGATGGCGCACGCCTTTCGGCTCATTGCGGACAAGGGGCCGGGCGCATTCTACGAAGGCGAGATTGCCGCGGCCATTCTGAAGACCTCGCAGCGGCTGGGCGGGACCATGACCGCGCAGGACCTGGCGTCCTACTCGGCCGAATGGATGCAGCCCATCTCCATCGACTATCGGGGCTGGCGCGTGTACGAGATGCCGCCCAACGGACAGGGCCTGGCGGCGCTGGAGATGCTGAACATCATGCAGCAGTCCCCTGCCCTGCCCGACGGGCCGTGGGGCGCGGCGGAGATCCACAAACGCATCGAGTCCATGAAGCTGGCCTACGCCGACGTGCATCGCTACGATGCCGATCCGCGCAACTATAACGTCCCGGTGGAGGCGCTCTTGTCGACGCCATACGCGCGCAGGCGGGCAGCGCTGATTTCGCCGGACAAGGCCAATTGCGAGGTGGCGAATGGCGACCCTCTCGCCGGTGATACCACCTATCTGACCGTCGTCGACCGCGACGGCAACATCGCCAGCTGGATCCAAAGCATCTTCAGCGCCTTCGGTTCGGGCGTGGTGGTGGATGGGATGGGCTTCATGCTCCAGAATCGCGGAGGCGGGTTCACGCTCGATCCGAAGTCGCCCAATGTGCTGGCCGGCGGCAAGCGGCCGTTTCACACCATTATTCCGGGATTCATGGAAAAGGGCGACCTGCACATGGGCTTTGGAATCATGGGCGGCGCGAATCAGCCCCTGGCGCACGCGCAGTTTGTTTCCAATTTCGTCGATTACGGCATGAATATTCAGGCCGCGCTGGAGGCGCCGCGATTCTTCAAGGGTGAGGCGGCAGGCTGCGGCGTCTCCATTGAGTCCAGAGTGCCCGAGGCCGCGCTCCAGCAGCTGTCGGCGCGCGGGCACGAACTCCGCATTCGGCGCTGGTACACCCAGGAGATGGGCCGCGGTCAGGCCATCCTGCACGACTCCGCCACGGGCATCAATTACGCCGCCTCAGATCCCCGGGCCGACGGCGAGGCTGTGCCCGAGCCGATCGTGCCCTGAGTGACAAGACGCCGCAAATGTGAGAAGCTTTGGAGTCCCAGGGCTCATGCGTCAGACAGTTGATTTCAGCTCCACCAGATTCGGCCTGACAACCCAGGAAGCGCCCTCGCGCACAGGAGCCGTGGCTGAGGATCGACCGTTTCGAATCCTGGTCTTAGGCAACCTGCACGGAGACGCGAAGCCGTCCGCTCTGTCCTCCCGCCGGGCGCAGGAGATCGATCCCGATAACTTCGACGAAGTACTGGAGCGGCTCGCGCCGGAGCTTGAGATAGCTGTTCCTGGCGCCGTGACGCGGCTGCGCTTCCGCTCCATCGACGACTTTCACCCCGATTCGCTGTACCGCGAGATTTCGGCCTTCCACGACTCCAGCCGCGACGCATTCGTGAAGTCTCATTCCGCCGGACAGCAGCCGCCGCCCCCGGCCAACCCTGCTCTACCCGCGGAGCCGTATCGGCCATCTTCAGGCAGCATTCTCGACGATATGCTCGGCGTGAAATCCGGGGCCGCTGCCCCTACCCCCGCGCCGGCGCGCCGCCCCGATCCCTTCGATGACGTCATTCGCTCCATCGTCGCTCCGCACCTGGAGCGCGCTCCCGATGCCGCCGCGCAACAAAAGGCGCAGATCGGCAAAGTTTGGGATTCCGCGCTCATGCGCTCCATCCTGCATCAGCCGGCGTTCCAGCAACTCGAAGCCGCGTGGCGCTCGCTGGATCTTTTTATTCGCCGCGTGACCACCGGCGGCGAGGTGCGCCTCTCCATCCTAGATCTCGAACGCGCCGAACTGGACACGGACCTGCAGGAAGAGGCCGGCGAATCGCTTCTCCGCCGCACCTTCGACAGCTTCTCGGAGACGTATTCGCTCTGTGTGGCCCTGTACGAGTTCGGGCCTGCCGACTGCGCCATCCTCGAACGGCTCGCCAATCTGTGCGCTCGGGCGAACGTGCCATTCCTCGCCGCGGCGCGCCCGGAAATGGTCGGACAGTCGACTTTCGCCGGACTGGAGCAGGCCAGGAACCTGGAGCTGGCGCCGGAGCTGGCCGCGCTGCGCAGGCATCCCAACGCGTCCTGCATCGGTCTGGCTCTTCCGCGTTTTCTGCTGCGCCTGCCCTGGGGGAAGAACACTTCGCCGATCGACGCGTTCGACTTCACCGAGATGCCGGAGACGCCGGAACACGACGAATACCTGTGGGCCAACGGCGCGATGGCCGCCGCCATCATGATTGCCGCCGCATTCGAGCAGGGCGGCTGGGAGGGTCTCATGTCCTCCTTCGACCCGCAGCTCGATCGCCTTCCCGTCCATACCTACGGCCCTGCATCCAACCCCGATATGACGCCGTGCGCGGAATGCTGGATGACGGACGAGCTTGCGGTGAAGCTCATCGATGAGGGCTTTCTCGCCTTCGCGTCCCTGCGCCGCCGCGATGCGATTCGGCTGCTTCGCCTGCAATCGATCAGCGACCGCTCGCCGCGCCTGCGCGCCGCGTGGGCAGGCGCCTGACCTCACCTTCCTGAGCTGAATCACTTCCCCGGCGCTGCTGCCCCCGGATCGGCCTCGCAGGCGTTCCAGGTCCAGTGGCTGGTCACCCTGATCAGGCCCTCGCGTACGAACGGCTCGGCTTTGAGCATGCCTTCCACTTCATTCCACTCGCTGGACGCTGCGAGTAACGCCCCGGTTCGTCCATCGGCCATGGGTCCCGCCGATATGATTTTCCCGGCGCGCATCGCTGAGGCGACCCACGTGACGTGCTCGTCGTAAAACTGCTGCACTTTGGCCTGATCGGGCGTGAACTCGAGCATCACCAGCGTGCGCTGCGGGCACTTCATTCCGGGCGGTGGCCAGGCGTGCTGCGCCATCGCCGTTGCGGCAATCAGTAAACAACAAAGCCTGTACATGTCGGCATAGTATCGTAGCCGGCCGCCGCCCGTGGTTGTATGCTTGTGTTCGACATGCATCGCGCGACAACTCCCGTTCCCGTGGACCAGCAGAAAGCGCTGGTGGATCGACTCATGAAGGCGTGCGGCGGAGCCTATTCCCCCGAGCAGCGCCGCAGGTTCTTCATCTCCGGGCCGCAGTGGGCGGCAGCTTACGAAGGACAGGCGCTGTTCCACGCCCCGACGCGCACGCCGGTCGGCTTCGAGGAGGTCATCCGCCAATACGGCGAAATGGGTGTGGGCTGGTGGACCACGCACGATACCGACGTCATTCCCACCAAAGCGCTCGGCAACGATCAGCAGTGGGAGATCGTCGGCCGCATCAAAAATGCGCTGAAGG
Organism: Bryobacteraceae bacterium; assembly: GCA_035653295.1. Classification (GTDB taxonomy): domain Bacteria; phylum Acidobacteriota; class Terriglobia; order Bryobacterales; family Bryobacteraceae; genus DASRCB01. Next base: position 1,070 of record DASRCB010000402.1, on the reverse strand, counting down.
AGCACGACGTGAAGTGCTCCATGGTCACCACCGAAACCTTCCATCACGCCGTCTTCGCCGCCAGCCCCGCCGCGGAAGCTCCGGAAGTGCGGCAGTACGCGGCATGGCGCCTCGGCAACACCGTGCACATCGGCCATGAGCTGGGCGCGCAGTTCGCCGTGTACTGGCCGGGATCGCTGGGCTACCAGATCCAGGGCGCTATCGATGAACTCCAGACCCTCACCTGGTACGCCGAGGGACTGAACGCAGCCTGCGACGCGGACATCGAACTCGCGAAAAAATATAACCGGCCCACGCTGAAGCACTGCATGGAGGCCAAACCGTTCGAGCCCGCCGCCGAAATCCTTCTGCCCACCAGCGATGCCATGCTCGCCTTCATCTCCTCCGGCCGGCTGAAGCATCCGGAAATGGTGGGCCTGAATCCCGAGTATCTGCACGAGCTGATGTGGGGCGGAGCGCCCCGCGCTGCCCTCGCCCGCGCGCTGATGTGCGGCAAGTTGTGGCACTTCGACATCAACGACGGCTACCGCCTCAAGCACGACGTCGATATCGCCGTGGGCCTGGTGAATCCCTTCGACTGGCTGAACGTCCTTGTGCTGCTCCGGACCTACGACTACAAGGGGCCCTTCAATCTCGACTACAAGCCGCCGCGCACCACCAGCAACGACGGCGTCTTCAGCGTCAGCATGCCCACCGCGGTGGACCGCTTCATCACGCTGTGGGAAATGGCTGGCGAAGTCATGTCGGATTCGATTATCAAAGAAGCGACCGACGCGCTCAAGGCCGGCGGCGGCGTCACCGATTATCGCGATGTGGAAGCGATCTTCGCCGCCAACAAGGAACTGCTGACCCTGCACGAGCTCATCGCGCACCGCCTGTTCCAGATCCTCATCGGCCAGCATCGCGGCCGCACCTTCTCGGTGTAGTCGTGAGCCTCGGGCGGGTGCTCATCGGCGCGGGCATCGTGCTGTTAATCGCCGGCGTGCTGGTGATCATCGGCGAGCGCCTGCCCATCCGCCTCGGCCGCCTGCCCGGGGATATCGTCTACCGGGGAAAGAACACCACCTTCT
>DASRCB010000401.1:0-12489 GCA_035653295.1 Bryobacteraceae bacterium | reverse complement strand
CGGTATTCGCCGTGTTCTTTTTATCCAACATGCTGGTGATGATCGGCGCGTGGATCGCCGATCGGGTGCGACGGTCGGTCAACACCCCATCCGAACTGGAGTTGATAGCCGGACTGCCGGTCCTCGGGACGGTGCCCCTTCGCAACCTGCCATATCGACGTGAACCGCCGGTGCTTCCCTCCGGCGCGCCCGATCAGGAGACACTCCGGTGAGTACGCTTCCGATCCGCCGTGCCGACCTGATGCCCGCCCCGTTCATGGGCAAGCAGCAGGCGGAGTGTTATCTGGAGACGGCCATTGCTCGGATGGTGCAGTCGCGGGAGCAGGCGCCGGACTGCGGAACCTTCGCCTTCACGGCGCCACAGGCCCGCGCCGGGGTGACGCATGTGGTGGAACATGTTGCCGTGGAGCTGGCCCGCAGGACCGGGGAGGCGGTGCTGATCACACCGTCGGCCGCGCTCGATGGAATGAGTTCGCGCGACCTCATGCGCGTGTGCCGGACCTGCATCACCGCGCCCAATGTGTGGCGCGCGATTCCCAGGCGGGAGCAGTTCCCCGACTACAGCGATACGGACCTGGTCTCGATCGGAGCTCTCTCGCGCAGTTTCGGCTATATGCTCATCGACTGCCCCGCGCTCGACACCGCACCGCACGTGCTCAGTCTGGGCCCGCATATTGACGGCGTCTTTCTGGTGGTCGCCGCGGGCGAGACCAGTCGCACCCGTATCGTACACGCGAAACGCCTGCTCGACGCGTCCTCGGTGCAGCTTCTGGGCGTGATTCTCAACAAACGGACCTATCCGGTTCCGGGATTCCTCTACAGGTTGTTCTCATGATTCGTTTCTTCACTGCGGTATTCCTCGGCGCCACGCTCACCGCGGCGGGCGCTTCCGGCGAACTGACGACAGCGGCGGCCGACAGCAGCCATCGCGAGGCGGCGGCCAGCGATCAGCAGTTCGCCGATCGCAACGCGCGCTATCGCCTGCAGCCGCAGGACAGCATCGAAGTGCAATATCGCTATACGCCGGAGTACAACGCCACCGTGGCCGTGCAGCCCGACGGTTACGTATCGCTGCCCTTTGTCGGCGACGTGAAGGTCGGCGACCTGTCGGTGGACCGGGCCGCGGCGGCCATTGCCAAAAAGGCCGGCGAGCGTCTGCGCGACCCCGAAGTCAACGTGCTCCTGCGCGATTACCAGAAACCGTATTTCACCGTCGCGGGCGAGGTGGAGCATCCCGGCCGCTTCGATATGCGCGGCCACATGACCGTGGTAGAGGCCATTGCAATCAGCGGCGGTCTGAAGGAGAGCGCGAAACACAACCAGATCATTCTTCTGCGCAAGGTGGACCCGGAGCGAGCCCAGGTGCGCGTGCTCGACCTGAAGAAGATGATGAGCCAGAAGGGTATTGCCGAGGACGTGGCGATTCAGCCCGGTGACATGCTGGTGGTCCCGAAGAACGCGCTCAGCAAGCTGGATCCGTACATTCGGCTGGCCAGCACGGGGCTGTTCGGAGCCTCCACGGCGATCATGCTGCACTGACCAGCCCGGAGCGACTCCAGTGATGAAACGCTTCAGGGGCAAATTGGTTCAGAACGTTCTGGCCTTGTACGGGGCACAGGCGGCCCGCAAGATCATCCCGCTGATCAGCCTGCCGTATCTGGCGCGGACGCTCGGGCCAGCGGGTTGGGGCCTTGTGGCATTCGTCACCGCGCTCGCCGAGTTCATGGTCATCGTCATCGATTTCGGCTTCAATCTCTCGGCGACCCGAGAGATCGCCCGCCACCGCAACTCGCCGGAGCGCTGCGGTGAGGTAATGGCGGGGGTGCTCGGCGCCCAGGCGCTGCTCGCTGCTTTTGCCGTGGTGGCGAGCGTTACCGCCGCCCAGTGGATTCCCGCTCTGCGCAGCGATCCGCGCCTGCTCGCGTCCGGACTGGTGTATGCGGTGGCCTGCGGGTTCTCGCCGACGTGGTTCTTCCAAGGGCTGGAGTGGATGCGCATTTCCGCCGCGCTGGAGCTGTTCAGCAAGCTCACAGGTTTGGGAGCGCTGTTTGTGTTCGTGCACAGCCCCGCGGATGCATGGAAAGCGGTGCTGGTATCCACCATCCCGGCGGTGGCCAGCATGGTGGTGGGCCTGTTCCTCGCGTTGCGGACCATTCCGTGGCTGCGGCCCACGCCGGTGCTGGTGCGCGAGGCTCTGCGCATGGGCTGGCCGATGTTCCTGTTCCGCAGCACCGAGAGCCTCTACGGCGTCGGCAATGCGTTTCTGCTGGGCCTGTTCGCGCCGGTGCAGTACGTCGGGTATTTCGCCCCGGCGGAGAAGATCAGCAAGGCCGTCTTCGGGCTGCTGAACCCGATTCGCGAGGCGGTGTATCCGCGGCTGAGCCACCTGGCCCAGCGTGGCCAGAGCGATGCGGCGTCGCTGGCGCGCGTCAGCGCCGCACTGATCATCGGCGGCGGAGTAGTGCTGGGCGGAGCGCTGGTGGTGTTCGCGCCATTGCTGGTGAGGATCTTCCTCGGCGGCGAATACGCGCAGGTGGTCGTCATTGTGCGGATCATGGCGGCATTGCCCGTGCTGCTGGCGGTGACGCACGCAATCGGCCTGCAGTGGCTCCTGCCGATGGGGCGAGACCGCGCCGTCAATCGCGTGGTGATGGGCGCCGCGGTGGTGAATGTCGTGTTGTCAGTCCTGCTGGCGCCGCGATTCCTGCATGTCGGAATGGCCTGTGCGGTGGTCTGCTCGGAGACCTTCGCCAGCGTCGGCATGGTGATCGCGGTTTTAAAGTTCTCGCCCTTCTGGAAGACGTCCCCGCCGGTGACCGCCGCAGAGGGGCAGGCATGAGCGAAACGCGCGCGCGCGGCATCTGGTGGCTGCATCCCGGCTGGATCGTGCTGGCCATGGCCGCCGTGATCATCACCGCGGCGTATTTCATCCCCGACAGCTCTTTCCGTTCGGACTGGCGGACGCCGAAATACTTCGACAGCAACTCGCTGCTAATCTGCTGCGCGGCCGTGGCCACGTTCGCGCTCGGGGCATTCACAGGAACGATGCATGGAGGCCGTCCGCAGACCTGCGTGGCTTTCAACGAACTGTCGTGGGAATGGCTGCGAAAGACATTCTCGTTCTGCTTCTGGTGCACGGCGACGGGCTATGCAACGTGGGCCGGAGCGGCTGCGGCTCGCGGCGTTTCTCTGAGCCTTGTCACGGGCGTGCTGCGAGGTGAAAAAGGCGCCGCATACACGATGAAGGAGACATATCTGGGCACCATCAGCGGCGTCACCACCCTGACCCAGTTCGGGATCGCAGCCGTGGTGCTCGGCGCAGTTATGGGCGCGCGCAGCGGCTGGAAAACGGTGCGGCTGCGGATGGCGGCAATCTTCGCGATGGCGCTGGTTCGGGCAGTGCTGAACAGCGAGCGCCTGGCAGTGATCGAACTCGCGATTCCTCTGGCGCTCGTGCTGCTGCGGCTGAAGCTGCTCAACAGCGAGCGCCTCTCGAGCCGGGCTCGCTCGCTGCTGCCATTCGCGCCTGTCGTGGCTTGTGTCGGGCTGCTGCTGGTATTCGCGGGGTTCGAGTATCTGCGCTCCTGGACGAGCTTTTACGCCGGCGGCGATCTCGGGTTCTGGCAGTTCGCCAGCCTTCGGCTGGTCGGGTATTACGTTACCGCGCTCAACAATGGCGCCGTGATCCTGCACTATGTCGGGACCACCAGTGCGCCGTACTTCATCCTGCGGTTCCTGTGGAAGCTGCCGGTGATCAGCCAGGCGCTGGGCGGGATGTTTCCAAATCTGCCCTGGGACAACGATGGCGATCCGTACATGACTGTCCTCGACCTTCACGCCAATCCCGAATTCAACAACGGCAGCGGGTATTTCATGCCGGCGGTGGACGTGGGCTTGACCGGGTCGCTCATTTACTGGCTGCTGGCCGGAATCGCCTGTGGCGTTTTCTACCGGCTCTATACGCGGCAGCACATCGCGGGCCTGCTTTTCTACCCGGTTCTGTTCGTGGGGGTGGCGGAGATGCCGCGGATTCTGTACTGGGGCGAAGGGCGCATTTTTCCGGTTTACGTCATTCTGGCCATCATCGCCTGGAAATCCGTGTCTGCGGCGCGCAAGCTGCCCGTGGCGGAGCGGCCGGCGATGGAAGCGGTGGAGGCAGGTTCATGAGGAAGATCGCCCTGAATGCGCGTTTCTACTCGCATCGGCCTACGGGCATGCAGCGCTATGGCGTGGAAATGGCCTCGCGTATGGCCAATGATCTCGATGTTCTGCGGCCACGGCGCCCGTTGCGCGGGGCGGAGGGGCATATGTGGGAGCAGGCATATCTGGCGGGGGCGGCGCGCGGCCGCCTGCTGTGGAGCCCGAACAACACCGGTCCGCTCGCTGTCGCCCGGCAGATCTGCACCGTCCACGACATAATTCCGTTGGAACGGCCGGAGTGGTTCACGCCCGGATTCGTGCGCCTGTATCGCTGGCTGATGCCGCGGCTGGCGCGGCGGGTACAGCACATCATCGCGATTTCGGAGTTCACGAAGCAGCGGCTGATCGAAAGGCTGGGCGTCGCGCCGGAACGAATCACGGTGATCTACAACGGTGTGGATGCCTGCTTCAGTCCGCGCCCGGCCGACGAGATCGAGCGGGTGCGAACGGAGCTCCGTATTCCAACGCCCCACTATGTGCTGTGTCTCGGTTCGGTGGAGCCCCGCAAGAACCAGGCGCGTCTGCTTGCGGCCTGGGAACGGGTGGCCCGGCGTTTTCCATCCGACGTGCACCTGGTGGTCGCCGGCGCCCGGGGCAGTTCGACGGTGTTCACCGAAGTCACGCTTGATCGCATTCCGGACCGCGTGCATTTCACCGGCTACGTGAAGCAGGAACACCTGCCGGCGCTGTATTCCGGCGCGCTGGCGCTCTGCTATCCATCGCTCTACGAGGGATTCGGTCTGCCACCGGTGGAGGCCATGGCCTGTGGTACGCCCGTGGTCACGTCGGCGAGCACGTCGCTTCCTGAGGTGGTGGGCAGCGCCGCCGTTCTGGTGAATGCGGAGGAGATCGACGACATCGGGGAAGGTATGCGCCGCGTGGTGGAGAGCGCGGATCTGCGCGCCTCGCTTCGCAAAACCGGTTTGGCGAAAGCCGCTACATATTCCTGGGACGCAGCCGCGGCGCTCACGCGCGGCCTGCTGCACCAGTTTGCCTGAGGAGGCGAACATGCGAATCCTGCACTTGATCACCAGAGCGGAACTGGGCGGCGCGCAGACGCACGTCATCGATTTGCTTGCCGCCATCCGCGAGTACTGCGACATTACAGTGGGCACGGGCGAGCGCGGGTTCCTGACTGAGGAGCTGGATTCGCTGGGAATCTCATATGAGATCGTTCCGCATCTGGTGCAGCCCATGAGCCCTTTCGAAGACGTGCGAGCGCTGGGCGAGATTGTCGCGCTGATCGGACGAACGCTGCCGGACGTGGTGCACGCGCACACATCGAAAGCGGGCATTCTCGGGCGCCTGGCGGCGCGCTGCGCGGGCGTGCCGGCGGTGTTCACGGCCCATACCTGGTGCTTCTCCGAGGGGACCAGCCTGAAGTGGAAGATGATCGGCGTACCTATGGAGAAGCTTGCCGGGCGCTGCTCGGCAGCGATCATCAATGTGTCGGAGGCCAATCGGAAACTGGCCCTGTCGCGGCGCGTCGCGCCGCGGGAGAAGCTCCTGACGGTTCACAACGGCATCCCGGATGTGCTGGCTCGCGCGACGCCCGGTCGCGGCGACGTGCCGGTTATCGCCATGCTGGCGAGGTTCGCGGAGCAGAAGAACCAGGCCCTGCTCGTGCGCGCTATCGCGGGAATTCCCGAACCGCTGCGCGTGCTGTTCGTGGGGGACGGGCCTACTCGTTCCCATGTGGAGGCGCTCGCGCGCTCGCTCCATGTGGACGGACGGTGCGTCTTTGCCGGCCAGCGGCTGGATGTGCCGGCCATCCTGGCGGGCGCTCATGTGTTCGCGCTGTCCACCAACTGGGAAGGCTTTCCGGTGAGCATCCTGGAGGCTATGCGCGCCGGGCTGCCCGTCATCGCGTCGGACGTAGGCGGAGTGCGAGAGTCGGTCATCGATGGTCAGACCGGTTTCGTCGTGCCCCCCGGCGATGAAGGTGAACTGCGCCACCGCGTGCGCCAGCTCATCGAGAGCCCGGCGCTGCGCTGCGTCATGGGCGCGGCGGGACGGCGGCGTTTCGAGCAGAACTTCACTGTTCGCGCCATGGCGGACAAGGTGCTGCGCGTGTACGAAGCGGTCGGCGCCCGGGCGCCACAACCTGAGTACGCCATCGCGGCACGGCGTTAGGACCGCTGCCTCGCAGAACCATTTCAGTTTGCCTCTGCGAACAGGATGACCAGGACCGGGCCGGTCGAAATCCGCTGCGCCCAGAGTGCCGGCTCCAGAAGAATCAGCTCACTTCACCACCCTGGTACTGACGCTCCGGAACACCGGTACGCTGCGACGGCGCGGCGGTACTGAGCGCGGCTCCTGGTATTTCTGGGCATAGTTCTGATACCTGGAATACACGACAGTTTCGGGACGGACCCGCACACTCGAAACCGTGGATATGGGTATCAATACGTGGCGGGATTCCAGCCTTGATCGGCTGTTCGACGACATCGCCGAGCGGTATGGTGAGCGTGTTGCCATCGTCGATGGGGAGAAGCGGTGGACCTACCGCGAGGTGCAGCAGCACGCCAATGCGATTGCCGCACAGTTGCGCGAAATGGGCGTCGGGCGCGAGACTCCGGTGGCCACGTTTGCTCCACGCTCGGCGGAGCTGATTACGGCGTTTGTCGGCATCCTGAAAGCGGGCGGCTGCTACGCGCCGCTCGATGCGCAGGCGCCGGCAGAGCGGCTGGCGCATGTGCTGGCCGACACCGCGGCGCCGGTGGTAATTGCGTCACGAGATCGGGCGGACTGCCTGCCTCGCGGCAGCACGCGCGTCCTGGTTCTCGAGGATCTCTTCGTGCAAGCCAAAGGCGTGCACTACATTGAGTCCGCAAATGGGCCGGAGTCGCTGGCGTGCATCATGTACACCTCCGGCTCGACCGGCGTCCCGAAGGGCGCTCTCATCGAACATCGCGGGATTGCGCGGCTGGTGCGCGATCAGGAGTACGTCCGCTTCGACGAATCGCAGGTGTTCCTGGCCCTGGCGCCGCTGTCGTTCGATGCTTCGACATTCGAGATCTGGGGCGCGCTGCTGAACGGGGCGACTGTGGCCGTGGTCAGCGCGGACATTCCGTCCCTGGCCGACATTGTCGGGGCGATTCGGCGCTACCGCGTCACGACGCTGTGGGTGACCTCCGGTCTGTTCAACGCCATGGTCGATCAGCAACTCGATGCGCTCGCCGAGGTTCCGCAGGTGCTTGCCGGCGGCGATGTGCTGAGCCGCGCGCACGTGCGGCGTTTCCTCGATGCCGCGCCACACTCGGCGCTCGTGAACGGCTACGGGCCAACGGAGGCGACCACGTTTACCTGCTGCTATCGCGTGCCGCACGATCACCCAGCCGATCAGCCGGTCCCGATCGGGTCCGTGCTGAATCACACGACGGCGTACATCGCGGATGACGGAGAGTTGTACATCGGCGGCGATGGCGTGGCGCGCGGATATCTGAATGCACCGGAGTTGACGAAGGAGAAGTTCGTCGCGAACACCTTCGAGCCGGAGCGGGGAGGACGGCTGTATCGGACGGGCGATATGGTGCGGCGGCGCGCGGACGGGGTACTCGAGTTTCACGGGCGCGTCGACCGGCAGGTGAAGATTCGCGGCTTTCGGGTCGAGCCGGGCGAGATCGAGGCCGCGATCAACAGGATCGCCGGGGTGCGGGACTCAGTGGTTTCTGTCGAGGAAGCCGGCGGGGAGAAACGGTTAGTCGCCTATGTGGTCGGGCAGGAGAATGCGAGTCTGCGCAGCCACCTTGCCCTGGAATTGCCCGCATGGAGCATTCCGGCGGAGTTCCTTTTCGTGGATGAGCTGCCGCTGACCACCAACGGCAAGGTTGATCGCGCACGCCTGGCGAAACCGCCGGCTGCGGGACTCGAAGGGCGCCTGCAGGCGATCTGGGCGCGCATGCTGGGGCACGACGTCGCCGTCCATGAGAACTTCTTCGATCTGGGCGGGTCCTCGCTGCAGATGCTGCGTATTCATGCCGCAATCGAGCAGGACCTTGGCCATAAGCTTGCCATCACCGACCTGTTTCGTTGTCCGACGATTCATTCTGTTGCCGAGCTGCTGGAGCAAGGCGACGCGCAGCCCCGGCAGGGGCCCGAAAAGAAGTTCAGCGGCGCCATCGCCGTGGTCGGAATGGCGGCGCGAGTCCCGGGCGCGAAGTCAGTCAGCGAGTACTGGAAGAACCTGCTGGAAGGCGTGGGGTCGATCTCGCATTTCAGCGAAGAGGAACTGGAGACGGGCGGAGCAGCAACCCGCCCACCGAACTGGGTGCGCGCTCGTTCCGTCATGGACGATGCGGATCGCTTCGATGCGGCCTACTTCAACATCTTCCCGAAGGAAGCCGAGACGATGGACCCGCAGCATCGGGTCTTTCTCGAATGCTCGGCGTCCGCGCTGGACGATGCCGGTTACGACCCGTCCGCATACAAGGGTTCCATTGGCGTATTCGCGGGCTGCAGTCCGAACACGTACTTCCTGCGCAATCTTTGTTCCGATCCCGAATTCGTCGAGAGGTACACGAACGAATATCAGGTTGGCAACTACGGCGCGATGCTGGGCGCAAGCCCGGATTTTCTGGCAACGCGGGTCAGTTACAAGCTGAACCTGCGCGGGCCGGCGGTGTTCGTGGGCACAGCCTGTTCCACCTCACTGGTGGCCACGTGCCTGGCCTGCGAGAGCCTGCTGAATCGACAGTGCGATATGGCCCTGGCGGGCGGCGTCTCCATCACCTTCCCGCAGAAGCGCGGATATCTGCACCAGGAAGGCGGCATTGTTTCCGCCGACGGCTACTGTCGGCCTTTCGATGCGGACGCGCGCGGCACGGTCTTCGGCTCCGGCTGCGGCGTAGTTCTGTTAAAGCGGCTGGAAGACGCGATTACTGATCGCGACCACATCTGGGCGGTCATCCGCGGTTTCGCGCTGAACAATGACGGCTCGGGACGGGCCGGTTTCACCGCGCCAAGCGTGAACGGTCAGGCGGAAGTTATCCGCATGGCGCAGGATGCCGCGGGCGTGAACGCCGAGACGATCGGCTATGTGGAGGCACACGGGACAGGGACGCCTTTGGGCGATCCGATCGAAATCGCGGGACTCACCCAGGCGTTTCGAGCGCACACCGATAAGCGACAGTATTGCGCTGTCGGATCGGCCAAAGGGAACGTCGGCCATTTGGATGCGGCGGCCGGGATCGCGGGGCTGATCAAGACGGCTCTGGTCCTGAAGCACGGCATTATTCCGCCGACACTGAACTTCCGGAAACCAAATCCGCGGATCGATTTTGCATCCAGCCCTTTCTTCGTGAACGATCGGCTCGCCGCCTGGCCGGACATTGACGGTCCGAGGCGCGCCGGGGTGAGCGCGTTTGGCGTGGGTGGGACGAATGCTCACGTCGTGATGGAGCAGCCACCGGCACTCGAGCCGGCGGCTCGCGACTCGGGACTTCAGGTATTGCCGATTTCAGCGCGGTCCGAGGCAGCGGTCGAGGAATCTGCTTCGCAGCTTCAGGAACATTTGCGCGCCTGGCCGAACGAGCGGATCGGGGATGTCGCGTTCACGCTGCAAACGGGACGGCGGCGGTTCGAGTATCGGCGGGCGATTGTGGCCGCCACTGTCGCTGAGGCGATGGACTCGACGCGTGTTGTCAGTGGGCGGGCAGTGAAGGACGCGGCTGTTGCGTTCCTGTTTCCGGGGCAGGGTGCGCAGTATCCCGGAATGGCGCGGGAGCTGTATGAGCGAGAGCGCGTCTTCCGGGGCGCGATCGACCGTTGCACGGAACTCCTGCGAGCGCGCCTCGGGTGTGACTTGAAGGAACTCATGTTCCGTGCAGGCGAAAGGTCCGCTCCACATGTCGATGGGGAGCAAGCGTTGGATCAGACGGCCATGACCCAGCCGGCGCTGTTCTCCGTTGAATACGCGCTGGCTCAGTTGTGGATTTCGTTCGGTGTTCGGCCGGCGGCCATGATTGGGCACAGCGTTGGAGAGTTCGTGGCTGCGTGCCTGGCTGGCGTGTTCTCGCTGGAGGATGCGCTGAACCTGGTTGCCGAGCGCGGGCGGCTTATGCAGCAACTGCCCGCTGGGGCTATGCTGTCCGTGCGGATGTCAGAAGCCGATGTGGCGCCGTTGCTGGGACCCGACCTCTCGATCGCGGCCGTCAACGCTTCAGGCTCGTGCGTCATATCCGGGCCGACGGAGGCGATCGCGATCCTGGAGAAACGCCTGCAGGGACGGGTGCTGCGGACCTCGCACGCATTCCATTCGCCGATGATGGATCCCATCCTTAGCACGTTCAGGGACTGTGTCCGCGCGGCGCAGCCGAAGCCGCCCGCACTGCCGTACATTTCGTGCCTGACCGGCGACTGGATACGGCCCGAGCAGGCGACCGATCCCGAGTACTGGGCCCGCCATCTCAGAGAGACGGTACGGTTCTCCCAGGGGCTGCAGCGCATGCAGTCCGAGCGTACGCACGTGCTCCTCGAGGTCGGGCCAGGGCGCACTCTGACCACGCTCGCGCGCCAGCATTCTATGGCCGCTATCGCCTCGATCGGCGACGCTCTCGAAGGAGTCTCCGATTGCCTGTGCCTGATGACGGCGGTGGCGCGGCTCTGGGTTACCGGCATTGAGCCCGATTGGCAGGCGCTGCACGGCGGCGCAGCCCGGTACCGCGTGCCCCTACCGACGTACCCGTTCGAGAGGTCGCGGTACTGGATCGAACCGGCCTTACTCAAAAACGTACTGCTACGGCAATCTGGATCAGCCGAGAGCGTGCCTCCGATGAATCAATCGATCCAAAACGTAACGACGAAACCAAGGCTGCACGATGCCGTGCAGGTACTCTTCGAAGAGCTGGCCGGTGCGAAGCTGGACGCCTCCGCCACGGGTACAACCTTCCTGGAAATGGGCTTCGACTCGCTGCTGCTGGCGCAGGCGGCGAAGGCCATCGAGCAGAAATTCGGGACGCCGATCCGGTTTGCGCAGTTGCTGGACGAGCAGTCGACGTTTGCGACGCTTGCGACATGGCTGGAGCAGCGTGTCGCGCCGGAACTCGCGCCCGCGCCGGTTGCCCCTGTGCAGGCGGCGTCTCCGTCAAATCTGGAAGCGCTGTTGCGGGAACAGGTGAGCGCTTTTACGGCGCTCATGAACAAGCAACTCGAGATGCTCAATGCGCTGAACCCAGTGCCGACGGCGAAGCCGGAGCCGGAACCCGAGCCAGCGGCTCCGGTTGCGAACCAACCGATCGAGGCGCCGCTGACCGAGGCTCAGACGGAGATCCGTCTGTCGGCCCAGCTTGGTGAAGAGGAATCGTGCGCGTACAACGAAGGCTTGATAGTGCGGCTCACCGGCGCGCTGAAGGAGAACGCGCTTCGCCAGGCGCTGAAGGAGAACGCGCTTCGCCAGGCGCTGGATACGGTGATCCAGAGGCACGAAGCGCTCCGAGCCACGTTGACCGATTCCGGCGACATGCTCATCTGCCATCCGCAGCTTCATATCGAGGTGCCCCTGGCCGACATCTCGCACCTCCCCGCGGGCGAGCGCGAGAGCGCCATCCACAACATCGCTGACGAGGAGGCGCGTCGTCCGTTCGACCTGATTCGTGGTCCGCTGGTGCGGGCGCGGATGGCGAGGCTGAGCGCACGCGAGCACGTCCTGCTGCTCAGCATCCATCACATCATCTGCGATGGCTGGTCCACGAACATCATCCTCCGCGAGATTGCCGAGGCTTATAACGCGCAGTGCGAAGGACGCCCGTGCGAATTGCCCGAGCCGGCTCGCTTCAGCGAATATGCGTGGTCGGAGAAGCAATTGCACCGTGGCGAAGAAGCGCAGAAGGTGGAATCGTACTGGATCAAGGAATTTGACCTGCCCGCGCCGCTGCTCGATCTCCCGACAGACCGGCCGCGGCCGGCGGTCAAGTCTTATCGCGGGGCGACGCATCGCGCGCATATCGACCGCGCCTCCTGTATCCGGATCCGCAAAGCGGCAGCGTCCCACGGCAGCACGTTATTCGGCATGCTGCTGGCCGGCTTCAATGCGCTGCTTTACCGTCTGACGCGCCAGACCGATCTCGTTGTGGGCATTCCGATCGCGGCGCAGTCACGCATGCCGGGGGGTCCGCTGGTGGGCCACTGCGTCAATTTCCTGCCCATTCGTGTCAACCTGGACGGTGCGCCGACGGGCGCCGATCTGCTGGCGCAGTGCCGCCGCAAGCTTATCGAATCGAGCGATTATCACAGCTACACCTACGGCACTCTCGTCCGCAAGCTGGCGCTGCCCCGCGATCCGGGCCGCCT
>DASRCB010000400.1:0-29847 GCA_035653295.1 Bryobacteraceae bacterium | reverse complement strand
GCTAAGCCAGGCTGACGGCCGAGTCGTGATTGTAAAGAAAACTGACGGCCTCTCCGGTTAGAGGCCGGGAGAACAAACGCAAACGCTTTCGGCCTGAGAGGCCACCGCGCGGACCATGCTCGAGTTCCCATGATTCACCCGCGATGGCAGGAGTATGAGACCGGACTGGAGGGTCGGCTTGCCGACCTGCACAGCCGGGTGCACCGGGGAACGTACCGGGCGCAGCCTTCGCGGAGGGTCTACATTCCGAAGGCCGACGGGCGGCAACGCCCGCTGGGGATAGCAGCGCTGGAGGACAAAGTCGTTCAGCAGGCTGTGGTCACCATCCTCAATGCGATTTATGAGGTGGACTTCAAAGGCTTTTCGTACGGGTTCCGCCCCGGGCGCAGCCCGCATCAGGCGCTGGATGCGCTGAGTGTGGGTCTTCATCGGAGGTGGGTGAAGTGGGTGCTTGATGCGGACATTCGGGGCTTCTTTGACCATGTGAGTCACGAATGGATCGTGAAGTTTGTTGAGCACCGCGTGGCCGATCGCCGCATTCTCCGTCTGATCCGTAAATGGCTCACGGCGGGGGTGTCGGAAGATGGCCAGTGGTCGGAGACGAAGGTAGGGACTCCGCAGGGAGCGGTGATATCGCCGCTGCTGGCGAACATCTACCTGCATTACGTGTTCGACCTGTGGGTCGAGGCGTGGCGCCGGAAAGTGGCGAAGCGGCAGGTGATTGTGGTCCGCTACGCCGATGATCTGGTGCTGGGCTTCGAGAGCCGGGTGGAAGCACAGCGCTTTCTGCAGGATTTTCGGGAGCGTCTGGCGAAATTCGGTTTGGAATTACATTCGGAAAAGACACGGCTGATCGAGTTCGGGCGATTTGCTGCCCACGATCGGGCGGACCGTGGTCTGGGAAAACCAGAGACCTTCACCTTTTTGGGCTTCACGCATTACTGTGGAAAGTCGAAGAAGGGGGAGTTCACCGTGTGGCGCGAGACGGCACCCAGGCGGTTGACAGCGAAGCTACATGCAATTAAGGCGGAACTGCTTCAACGGCGGCACGAGCCGATCGCGATGACCGGTGCGTGGCTGAGAACCGTCGCGCTCGGGTATTACCAATACCATGCGATTCCCGGCAATTCGCGTCAGTTGTCCTGCTTCCGGCGGCGGCTGGGTTGGATGTGGCGGCGCATGTTAGCGCGTCGCAGTCAGCGCGGCTGGGTGTCGTGGCAGCGGCTTAATGTGCTCCTGGACCGATGGATTCCGCCCTCTCGCGTTCTGCATCCTTATCCCATGCAACGCTTCGACGCCCTGCATCCGCGGTTGAAGCCGTATGCGTGAAATACGCACGTACGGATTTGTGCGGGGGGTACTCGGCGACGAGTATCCCTACCGCGACACCCGAACGGGGCGCCGCAGGCCCCGCGACGTCTCTGCCCGGCTGCAACTGTGATCGATTTCAGTCGTTTAGGATCGGTGGAACTAGACAAAACAGCCCAGCTGACGCAAAACTCTATCTCCGTGCAGCCAATACGAGGTTCTTGTCTGATGCTCGTCCCTAGAGCGCGAGCGCCGTATGCGCTGCTTCCGCGGGATGTATCCACCACCAATGTCTGGAGCGTGCGACAGGCCGTGACCCACCGACTTCATCAGGATCCAAGGAGGCAAGCGTCTGCGTTACGGGTTCGTGCCCCGCGGTACTAGAGAGCTGCTAAAAGGATCTTCAAGGCGTTTGACAGTCCCGCGCCTTCGGTTACCATTCAAACCACGACAGGCGGTAGTGGCGGCAGAATCGGCGGTCGCATTTTTGTGGGCAGGGGAATCCGGTACGTTAGCGACGATGCCGGGGCGAATGCACGAGACGGCCTTTAACTCGCTACGCCGGTTGCCCTCGGCTGCACGATCAGCTTGTGCAGTTCAAGATACGTGCGC
Source organism: Bryobacteraceae bacterium (assembly GCA_035653295.1). Lineage (GTDB taxonomy): Bacteria > Acidobacteriota > Terriglobia > Bryobacterales > Bryobacteraceae > DASRCB01. Next base: position 27,927 of record DASRCB010000400.1, on the reverse strand, counting down.
TTGGGAGTAATACCGGGCGGCAGGTTCGGGTGAATGTATTTCGCGAAGAAGTCTGAGGCGTCTTTCTGCGTTTCCCAGATCTCGAACACTCGCCAGCCTTCCGGCGAGGTGCCGGCGCCGTGTGCAATGAAACCGTTCGCGTGTTCCAGCATCGGCTTCAGCGCGATCATCATCTGATCGTATCCTTCGTGTGTCTGGCCCGGAACTACTGCGGTGATTAGAACTGGCATTTTTTCTCCTCCTGGCGACTCGATTTTACTTCAAGTCCGGCATCCGCAATTCCCTCGACGGCTCCGACACGAAGGTTCAAAACGCCACCTCAGTTTGGTGCAGATCAGCTGGGTACCACACGTCGATGCGATAGTTGCCGTCGAGGACCGCGCCAATGAAGCGGCCATCATAACAACCAGGGGACCGCTGTGGTGATGCTAAGTAGTGGTCGGGGAACCCTTCCATCGCGCGCCAACGTGCTGGGGTTTTGATCTGCAATGAAGAATGAGTCCCGCGGGACCGTGCTTGCGTCGCTCGTTGAGGACCCGAGTGCTGTCGTCGGGTTCGCAAACGATCATCGGGCAACGCGCACGCCCGATAACGCTGTGGCGTTCCGGGACCAGCCGCACTGTCGCGACGGTGCTTCCGGCAGCAGCCAGAACTATTCAGGACGGGACAGGTCACGATCATTCTTACCGATGGCCGGGAACTCAGCGCCGAAACCGGCGCGGTAACCGAACAGGCGCAGGTGCGCTCTCCCGTTCGGGGACCCGAACGGCAGGAAAGCGCAGCGAGTAACCTCTCTACTGCCCTCCAACTCTGAACGCAGTCAATCAGTTGCAAAGACGGAGTGAGCGTCGGCCTGGTTGCTCAATCGAATCTCTGACCTCTTCGGTTCGCAGACAGAGGACACGATCGGTATACTTTCTGCAGTCCACCACGCTGGTCCTTTCTGTCGGTCTCGACCCGACATTTCAGCCTACGCTGAAAGGGGCGCCCTCTTATAATGCGTTACGGGCTGCCATAGTGGTCTTGTGCCGCTGTTCTCCAAAGATCATCACTGCCCGCGGTGTGGGCTCACGACACGCCACCGCTCACCACGGCGCGGGCTAATTGAGCGCATCGTGAGCGCCGTGTTCCTGCCCTGGCGCTGCCATGGGTGCGAAGCGCGCTTTTACGTTCCCCGATGGCGGCTTTGACCGGGTACGCCTGAAAACCGTGACCGGGCGGTAGTGCGCGGCGCGACCGCCTGCGCGTCGCACGGGAGTTGCACGATACGATGGGCGACACGGATGACGGTGGCGCCGGGAAAAGGGGCCATTCTGGCGGTGAGAAAAGGGCCAGCAGTCTGGTTGCGTAATGGCCGGTTGCGGGCGCCACGGCGCCATGGCCGGCCGCCGGCAGGCTTTCAGGAGGGATGATTCTGGGAAGTCAGCGCTTTCTCGGCGCGATAGGACTTGCCTTTAACCTTCAGAATGATCGCGCCCTCGACCAGTCGGTCGAGGAAAGCCATGGCCAGCGGGCCGTCGGATAGGTAGTCACCCCACTTATCGAAGTCGACGTTGGTGACCAGGGCCGTGGAGCGCTTCTGATTCCGTGCGGCGATGATCTTATAAAGCAGGTGCGCAGCTTCCGGGCATTCAATGCGCTCGATTTTGTCAAACCCGAACTCATCGATAATTAACAGATCCGGATTGGCATAGCGGCGCAGGCGCGCCGGAAGAGTCTTGTCAGCGAGAGAGGCTGTAAGGTCGGCGAGTAACTGTGCGGAGGTCTGATAGAGGACGCGGTACCCATGTACGCAGGCCTTGTGCCCCAGCGCCTGGATAATGTGACTTTTTCCAATGCCGCTCCAGCCCACCATCACCAGGTTGGTTCGGCGGCGGATGAAGTCGCCGGTGGCCAGTTCTTCCAGTTGCACCCGGTCGAAGGTTTTGGGATTGAAGTTCCAGTTGAAGGCCTCCAGCGTTTTGTTCTCGGCGAAGCGCGCTTCGCGGATGCGGCGAGCCACGGCGCGTTCGCGGCGGCCATCGGCTTCGGCGCCCAGCAGCCGGTCCAGAAAGCTCAGGTGCGAGAAGTTCTCTTTCTCCGCTCGCGTGAGCAGTTCATCGAGAACGGCGGCTTCAACCGGAATGCGCAGAGTCGCGAAGTGGCTCAGGCAGCGGTCACGCAGTGGGATCTTCGGGTCCGTGGTCTTGCCCTTCGTCGGTTTCATCGCGTTTCGCCGTTTCCTCCAGCAGCATCTGGTAATCGGCCGTGGAACGAGGAGCCAGCGGAGTCCGGCGCAATATCTCGTCCAGATGGTCACGCGCATCGACGGTCAGCGCTTCCATCGCCGAGCGTGGCCTGGCCTGCGCGGCCAGAATGCGCTCCACTGCCGACCACGAGAAGGCGCGATACCGTACGGCTCGCTCCAGCGCGCGAGCCAGATCCTCGCGGCGATAAATGGTCAGCAGACCGAGTACGCGCCCGGCTTCGTCTTTGCCGTTGCGCCGGGCGCGCAGCAGTTCGTTGAAGAAGCGAACTCCGTCGGGCCCGAACTCGGCGAAACGCTGCTCCAGCAACTCGCGTTTGTGCAGGTGATCGCGTCCCGGAGCGTGCGCCGGCAGGCTGTGACGCTCTCCACTGATTCCGGAGGCAAACAGCTCATGCCGGGCGATCTCCTTTATGTCCGGGCCGTAGACGATCAGTTCGTTCTCGGTGATGCGCACCGGCAGCAGTTCGCCGATGCGCTGCCAGGGCACGGAGTAGAGGTTCTGCAGATACAAGATGTGGCCATCGGCGTCCACGGTGCGGTAGAGAACGCGGGCCGTGTCGTAAGGCCGAGCGGGCAGCGCGAGCAGATGCGGCTTCTCCTCCTCGAACAGGTCGATTGGCCGCCGTTTGGTTTCCCGATGCATGCGTACATCGGCTGTTTCGGTCAGCCAGCGCAGGGCCACCTCGTTCAGATGCTCCAGGGAGGTGAAGGTCCGCCCGTTCAACAGGTTGGTTTCGACATACCAGAATGGCCTCTCGACCTTCCCCTTCGTTTCGGGCCGGCGCGGGCGACAGGCCCATGGCCGAAAGGCATAATGCGTGGCGAAGGCAAGGAAGCGGGTGTTGTAGACAGGCTGATCGCCATCGTATCCAGTGACGACCACCTTCATGTTGTCGTAGAGACAGGTGGCCGCCAGCCCCTGAAAGTACTCGAAAGCGCGCACGTGTTCGCGGATGGTGTTAGTAAAGTCCTGTGACTCGACAAAGCGCAGATACTGGCGGCGCGAGTGACTCAGCACATAACTGAAGGCATGCACTCGCCGCCGGCCTTCGGCGGAAAACGGGATCTCGTAAGTCGAGTAATCCATCTGCGCCTGCGCTCCAGGCGCCGTTTCGAATCGCTGCACCGGCGCTTTCGCGCTGCGCGGCCCGCACCTTCTGCAGATGCTCTTTCACGATGCCGTAGCGGCCCTCGAAACCCAGCCGTTGCAGCTCTTCGTGCAGGCGAACCACGGTCAGGTTCGGATAGCGTTCCAGAAGCTGCGCGATCTGATCCTTTATAAGCAACAATATACTTGACAACTCACCGTTTCCGGAGCATCATTGAAGCATGGGAACGGGACCGGACACTCTTCAGGAAGCAGTTCTCTACTTCGCAGACCCGAACAACTGCCGCGAGTATCTGGTCGCGCACCGCTGGCCGAACGGCGTCCGCTGCCCGCGTTGCGGCAGTGACAGCGTAACGTTTCAGCCGAAGTACAACCGCTGGCAGTGTGGCCGCAAGCATGACCTTCGCCAGTTCACGGCCAAAACCGGAACGATCTTCGAGGATTCCCCACTCGGGCTGGACAAGTGGCTCGTCGCGATGTGGCTGGTCGTGAATTGCAAGAACGGCGTCAGTTCCTACGAAGTGCATCGCGCCATCGGCGTCAGCCAAAAGACGGCGTGGTTCATGGATCACCGCATCCGGTTTGCGCTCGGCATGACTGACGGCGGCAATAAGCTCAGCGGCGAGTGCGAAGCGGACGAAACGTTCATCGGCGGCAAGGCGCGGAACATGCATATCGACAAGCGAAAGCGCCGCATCACCGCAACCGGCCCGACGGATAAGGTAGCCGTGATGGGAATCCTTCAGCGCGGCGAGAACGGCGAGAGTAAGGTCCGCACGGTAGTAGTTCCGAATCGCCGGAAGAAAGCGCTTCAGGCCGAAGTCCGCAAGCACGTCGAAGCTGGCGCTGCGCTCTATACCGATGCCCTGCTGTCCTACGATGGGCTGGAATGCGAATACGCGCATCAGGTAATCGGCCATGCCGAGAAGTACGTCGATGGCCGCGTCCACACGAACGGCCTGGAGAATTTCTGGTCGCTGTTGAAGCGCAGCATCAACGGCACGTACGTGAGTGTTGAGCCGTTCCACCTGTTCCGCTACTTGGACGAGCAGGCATTTCGCTACAACAACCGGAAGGACCTGAACGATGGCGATCGGTTCAGCCTTGCGGTTTCTCAGATCGTCGGCAAGCGGCTGACGTGGGATCGGCTGACCGGAAAAAATGCCGACGGTCAATCATCGATGCCTCTCATCTGACAGCGCGGCAGGGGAGAGGCAGAAGGAAGCCAGCGAATACTGGCCATATCACTTCGGACAAATCACACAAAGCATAGCTGACCTGTTTTATGTCTAACGGCATCACGCCGCACTTGACCTGAGTCCAGCACCCATTTGACAAGCCTCCGTCGGCTCTGAGAGAATTGAGGCGGCGAAGATTCCAAGGAGGCCTTCAATGGCATCTCACAGCAAGGCTGTCGGTCCGGCTCTTGTCACCGACGAAACAGCCACCCGAAAAGCAAAACCGAGTAAGACGCTGCCTTTTGATCGCGTGGCGCTGGCAAAGCAGTTGGAGATTCTCCGCGCGTACGCTGCGGCCAGTGCACAGGGCACGAAACTTGTCACAAATTCTGAGGTCGCGTCCATAGTAGGTCTCGTTGCCGAGACCGTCTCGATGTGCAACGGCTTCCTCAGCAGCATCGGGTTCATTCAGAAGAGTGAAAACGGCTGGATCGTTTCTGCGGAAGTGCAGGCGTTCTTTCGAGCGTACGATTGGAACAAGGAAAGTGCCGCGCAAAAACTGGCTCCGCTTCTCGAGTCCTCGTGGGCGGGACAGGCTATTCTGCCTAAGTTGTCGTTTCGCCCAATGGAAGAGGATGAAGCTATCGGGCAGTTGGCCGATGCAGCGACGGCTGGACCAGACTACCGGCGCAACCTAAAAATGATCGTCGATTTCATGGAAGCGGCAGCAATCGTTCAGAGAGATGGGAGCATGCTGCGAAAGCGTATCGTGACGGCGTCCGAGGGAGCGCAGTCCCCCCAAACACAATTGCCAAAAGCCGACAGCAAGGAGACCACGCCAGAGCAAGTACCCCAGGGACTGCGACCAAAGGTCGCTACGACGTTCTCGCAAATGGCGCAAGGGACGATGCGCTTCAATGTCAGTTTCGACGTTGATCTCACGGAAATGGCAAACTGGCGCGCTGACAGGATCGCAGCATTCTTCAGTGGAATCGCTCAGGTTTTGGCTGCAAAAGCGGAGGTGGAGAAAACAGCAGGTACCTAATCGAAAGCGGTCTGGCTGGTGAGACCTTTGGCGAAGATTACCACCCAGACCGCCTGCCGACCTTCCGCACAACGACTAAGAAGTGCGGAACAAGGAGGAACGATGACCAGCAGCGTCATTTCGTTCCACGACGGAGTCGGACGTGCCTATCACGTTCGGCTCTACCGGGTAGCCCCCAACGCCTACGGTGGCGGGGGCTCACCCCCTTCTGTTGCGATTCTATCACTTTAAGTACCAGCGAATCAACACGTTTGCAACTCGTTGTGCCAAAAGACCTGCCACTGTATCATAGGGCTGGATGAAACCACTCCCGCCGCCCCACGTGCCCGGCGATACACCGGGCGAACGCCTCAGCAACGCGCTGTCAATGGCACTCACTGTTTCAAAGGAAGACTTGCTCAAGGCTGAAGGGAAGTGGAAGAAGCAGCGTGAGCGCAAGAAGCGGACGAAAAAACCAGGTTGACTTGCAGCCGTGCGGCGTTCGACTGAATACCGGGCGCGCATCCGTGAATGTCGTCGTGATCGGCCAGCAAGCGCCGCAGGCCTTTGCAATGATCCGAGATCGCCTGCCACTCAGCCCTTCGACAATACACTGAGAGCATACTGTCGCTGGTTTGCGCGGAGATTCGCTCCGAAATGAGATCAGAGTAGTGTTCATGAAGTTTGCTGATCTGAGCAACCAGGTCAGCGCGGACGCTGCACGGCATATTTGCGCTCGCCATAATGCCTCCCTGCCCTCGGCAGAGAGAGGCGAGCCCGTTCGCTATTCAGGAGGGCCGCTCGGTGAGGAGGACACAACCATTCTCTCACGTTAAACGTGCATTGAGCCCCTCGTTTTGTTCGTGAGTTGTCAAGTTAATTATTGCCCTTATAAGGATCGATCAGACTCGGCCGGCTCGATCGTTCGCTGGCGGTCTCTCCGGCTCTGGCCTGGCGGTGTTCGCTCAGCACGCGGCACACGCTCTTGCGGTCGATTCCCAGCGCACGCGCGATGCCTCGATCGGAAGCCCCGGAATAATGCAGACGAACGATCTCATTGCGCGTGGCTTCCCTCATGCCGCCGTTTTCATCTCGCTGACCAGATCCCGGCTCAGAGCGGCAACCGAGGCGGCATCCCGCGACAGCTTTTCAAACCGCGGCGCCAGCAGCGTGCGATCCTCCGGAGTGAGCCCGGCGCGGCCATGATGGGCCAGCCAGACCTCCATGCGGCCCAACACATCGAGCAAAAGTCCAACTCGCTTCCAGACCTGATTGCCGGCTACGCTCAGCCGCGGATCGCGACCCGCAACGGTCACCCCTTTGGCCTGGGAGAGCGCTTCGCGCGGATGCGCCAGAATGTACTGTTGCTGGCTGCGGTCCCCACACCCCAGCCACAGATCCACCACAGCTGCCAGCTCCGCCCGCGACAGCGCTTCGCGTCGCACCGCGTCGAGCACCTCCGCCTGGTTGCCCTGCGGCAACCTCACGATCTCGCGCGCCGCCGTAGGCGACAACAGACCAACCCGAAGATCGTCGCGCGCCTTCGCGCTCAGCCGTTCGATCAGCGCCAGCCGCCGGCATACCCAGCTCTTGTGCCGTCCCAGCAACTCGGCCACTTCTACCTGACTCATCCCGTCCTCGCGTACCAGCGCGTGAACGATCCAGGCTTCCTCGAGTTCGCGCGTCCGGCCGCCGGCGCGGTTGAGCCCGTAGATGGCGGCTTTCAGCGTGCGCTCGTCGGCCTCCATCAGCCGGGCCGACAGGTAACCGATCTGCTCCAGCGTTCGCGCCGCGCCCAGGCGTTTGAAGCCGTCGATCAGCTCATAGCGATCGTTGCGGCGGCACACCACTACTGGCGACAACTGCCCGTAGCGCTCCAGCGACCTGGCCATGGCGCGTTCGGCTTCCGGCACGTGCAGGCGGTAGCGTCCGTAATGCTCGCCGATCTCCTCGGGCCGGAGTTGCAGCACATTGTCACTGGCCCAGCGCAGCACAGGTCGAATGTAAGTCGGGTCGCTCGCTGAGATCAATATGTCGGGCTTAACTCGCGTAGTGCGTGGCTCAGATCCGCCACTGCTCGGCGCGATGCGCGTTGCCAGCGGCGTTCGCGTTGCCGGACTCGTTCCAGAGCCCGCCGGCAGGTCCGTGAACAGAAGCGCTGGCCCGGTGAGCGACGCTGTCGCACGAAGCCTTCATAGCAGCCTGGCCGGTCGCAACAGCAGTCGAAAAAAGTTCGGAGTGATTACCCTCGCGGGCTCCGCAACCGCTTCTTCGGGCGCTGTCTGCTGGCGGCTTTTGACTCGCTCACGATATCGCCGGCTCTGCCCATTGCGTTTCTCTTTGCCCTCAGCCGTCGCCCGGTAACTCTGCTGGGCCTTCCAGCGCGACCAGCGCCGTGCGGCCTGTCCGCACTCCGAACTGCAATAGCGCTGCGCAGCATGCCGTGGACGAAAACGCCGCTCGCATCCTTTCAGAAGACAGCAACGCGGCCGCGGGCGCCGCCGGGCTTTCGCCCCGCATCGCCGGTCATTGCGTGGACATGTAGAATCCTCGACAGGGCCCACGGGAGTGTGGCTCCCGGAAGCTCATGCCCCGGAGGAGAGTCACGTTCCTCTCCGGGGCGCAGCCGATCCGGTTCCGCGAGTCTATCGCATGCTGACCGGCTCTGCCCGGTTATCCTGTTTTCGCCGCATCGCGGGTGCGGTTGGTGAGCCTTTCACTGCGGCGCCCTGGCCGCCATCAACCCGCGGCGCCCTGGCCCCTCGTGGCCCTGCCAAACTGGCCCCATCTCTCGGCGCCACGGACATGCGCAGGCCCGATGATGAACGTACAGGTGTTTTCACCAGCGGCATCATATCGATCTCGGGCGGATGGAAGATTGCTCTGTACTTTACCGGAGCAAAACACGCGGGAGAGAATCTCGCCGATGTTCTGAAACGGCGCGCGGCGGAACTGGACGCGCCCATTCAGATGTGTGATGCTCTCTCGCGCAACACACCCAAGCTTCCGGGCCTTGAAGTTCTGCTGGCCAACTGTCTGGCCCATGGAAGACGGCAGGTGATCGACGTTGCCGCCAGCTTCCCGGAGCAAAGCCGGTACGTGCTGGAGACTTTGAGCAACGTCTATCAAATAGATGCAGTGGCGAGAGAACGGCAACTGTCGCCGGAAAGTCGATTGCGGCTTCATCAGGAGCACAGCGCACCCCTGATGCAGGAGCTGCACGAATGGATGGAAGCGCAGTTTCGGGACCACAGAACAGAGCCCAACTCCGGGCTGGGCAAGGCCATCTCTTATCTGTTGCGGCACTGGGCGAAGCTAACCTTGTTCCTGCGGAAGGCAGGCTCGCCTCTCGATAACAATGTTGCCGAAAGAGCGCTGAAGAAGGCGATCCTGCATCGCAAAAATGCGCTCTTCTACAGGTCTGTGAACGGAGCACGGGTGGGTGACCTCTTCATGAGCCTGATCCACACCTGCGAGCTGAACAAAGTCAATCCATTCGACTACCTGACGGAGTTGCTCCGGCATCCCGCAGAGCTGGCCGTTCGTCCGTCCGAGTGGATGCCCTGGAACTACCGTCGCGACGCAGCCACTGCGGCCGCATAATATGATGGTCCGGTTGTGTGGCCGAAAGCATTAGCTTAAGGCCCTGCGGACCAGGTCGCTCCAAATGGCCGCCAAGCCGGCAGTGGAAACAGCCAAATCGCAGAGGGCTTTTGGCCAGCGCCAGGAAGCAGCGAAAATGTTTCGCGTGGGGCTGTACGCACGGGTCTCGACTCACGACCAGCAGACTGTGTCGCTGCAGATGCGCGCCATGCGGGAATACGCCACCAGGCGCGGCTGGACGGTAGCGGTCCAGATCAAAGAGGTTGGTTCCGGCGCGTCCGAACGCGACCCGCGGGAGAGGCTGTTGGCTGCCGCGCGCCGACGTAACATCGACGCGGTGCTCGTCTGGCGGCTGGATCGCTGGGGTCGGTCGCTTGTCGATCTGGTCGTGACGCTGAAAGAACTCTCTGAGTTGGGCGTCGGTTTTGTGTCGCTCACCGAAGCGCTGGATCTGACTACGCCGACGGGCCGCGCCATGGCAGGGTTGCTCTCGGTGTTCGCCGAGTTCGAACATGAGATCCTGCGCGAGCGGATTCGTGCCGGTATCGCCGAAGCGAGGCTGAAGGGGAAGCGCTTCGGGCGGCCTCTGACGGCGGCAAAGAAGGCCGGTCAGATCCGGAAGCTTTACCGCGCCGGCGTCAGCAAAGCCGAGATCGCACGGCGACTCGGCATCGGCCGCACATCGGTTCGGCGTATCCTCGGAGAAAGGAATCGCTCATGAGCAGTTCATCCATCGAGTTCCATAAGGTCTGGATCGACCAGTGCGCCGCAACCGAAGACATCCGAGAGAGCTTCGGCCTGAACGACGCTCTGGACTATCTGGTCGGTGAGAAACTCTTCACGTTCCTGATGGCATCGGAGCAGGATGCGGAGTTCGCCGCGGAGGTGCCGGCGTTCGTCGATGAAATTCGGCGCATCTTTACACCTGAGGAGATTCGCACCTACCTCGACGATCTGGAACGTAAGAAGTTTCTGGCTCCGCCCGATCCGGTGATGGAGATCGATGATCCTGACGACGAAATCGAAGACGAACCCTGGCTTGAGAATCCTGTGATGGGCGCGGAAGAGTTGCTCCGGTTCTCACGCGGACGCCAACTTCTGCTGTCGTAACGGCTCCGGCGACCCTGGACCCGCCCACCTCTGCACCCCTGCCGAAAACTCACGATGCGTCGCATATGATGGCAGAAACGCCGATATGCAAGCCTCCCTGCCCAATCAGTTTTTTACCGACCAAAGCTTTTTCACGGTTGCGGGTGCGTCAGCCATCGTCTTCGTCGTCTGCAACTCGATTCAGGCGGCGTTCAACTTCAATCCGCGCTGGCTGGCTCTGGCGGTTTCGGACGTCATCGCCCTTTAGGGCACCTATGCGTCGCGCAATGCGCATGTCCCCAGTGACTATTTTCTTTCCGTTCTCAACGGTTGCCTGACTTTCTGTACGGCCGTTGGCGGCACCGTACTGGCCTCGTCTGCCGCCGCCAAGGGCGCGGCGCGCGGCCTCGCGCCGGGCGCCCCCGGCAAGCGGCGGACATTCTCCACGAGCTGGTTTTAGCCTAGTCGCGCCATGCTGGCCGCAGAAGTCACCAACGTGATGGTACGAGCAACCGTGCGTTTATTTCGGGGCCGGATCATCCTTGTATCGGCGATGCGGAAGGGCAAGCGGTGTTTGGCTTGCGGTCACTGAGCCCCAAAGACCGTTCGCAGCTCGCTTGGATTACACCCGGCCTGTTGGTGGGCACGGCGCTCCGGCGATTTAGGAGCCCATGTCGGCGTGCGACGCGCATGGATACCGGACAGCCCGCACCCAAAAGTTTGTGAACGCCGATAGCTGAGCCTCCATATCCGGTAGGCTGGCCAATTTTAGCATGTATGCGCAGCACCCCAGGTCGTATGCTCGCTGAATGTCATCCGGGTTGTCGGAACCGCTCCAGACTACGACCGGTAAATGCCGGGTCGCTGAGTTGGACTTGATTACGTTCAGCACCTCGTGGCCGTTCAAGAGCGGAACGTTCAGGTCAACGACAATCAGATCGGGAGCGGGTAGGCCCTTGAACCGGCCCCGACGGAAAACGTAGTCGAGCGCCTCGGCTCCGTTACTTGCGACTGTTATGCTGACGTCGCCCCGCAAAAGTGATGCGAAGAGTTTCACATCGCCCGGCGCATCTTCCAGCAGCAGAATGTCAACCGTTGTCCCGCGCAGACAGTCTCCCCCTGATAGTCTTATCGACGCCCACGCGGGCGCGGCCGTAACATTCACATTTCGCGCGGCGCGACCCGGTCCACGGACCAGCTCGATTGACACTGCTGCGCCGCCTGGACAGCCAGGACGTTACCAAATCTCGATGCAGCCTATATGCGCGAGCCCACGTCCCGCGTGCGGCCCAAAAGCATGTACGGGGCAGCGCCACCCCCGAGCGATCAAGTTCGGCGCAAAGCTCCTCGGTCGTCAGCGTCATCGCTCGTCCCTGGATGATGCCGCAGACGTGAGCGTTAATCGCGGCGAGTTCAGCGTTCTTTTCCAAACAGCGGTAGCATAGCATTGCTTCCGCCATCGCGTTCGCCTCAGCGGCGCAGTTGGAGACGTGTTCGTTTCCGAATAATCCTTAGCATCCGTGCGCCTCGCGATGCGCGGTGAGTTTCGTCTGTGTTTCCGTGAGCAGGTCGTGAGCATCCCGCACGGCGTCAAGACACTCGTCGAAATACGCGGTTCCAACTGCCTCGCGAAGCGTCTGGACGCAGTTCCGGCAAATGCTTAGCGCGCGATTGCGGTGCTCCGAAATCCGTCGGTTTTCGATGCAGGCTGCCGTCATGGCATTCAGTCGTGTGCCGGCTGGCGGAATCTCAACAATTTGCGCCGAGCGCCTGCTTTCACTGCGTTTGCGAGACTCTTTGGCAATCGGGGCCATCACCGCCTGCCCAGCTTCGGGTGCCACGGCCCGGCTGTGCTTTGGCCCGTCTGCCTCCAGCCCAGAAACGGCCCTGTCCAGTGCGCCTATGTCACGCTCATAAGAGCGTCGGTCCTGTTCCGGCAGCTCGCGGACCCGTTCCAGAGCCTCATTAATCGAGCGGCGAGCATTTTCTAAGCCAATGGACATGCGACTGTTTCGCGGGGCCGAGGCCGCCCGAAGGAGCACCGTGCAACCGTCGATTTCACGCCGGATCAAAGCATGCCCACCCTTCATTTTGCACACCCACGGCTTAGAGTTTAATGCATTTGCCGTCGATTGCAAATGCGAATACTCGGGCAGCGGGGCAAGAGTATTGTACTTCACACGTGCTAATCTGGTTCCGTACTCACGTAACAGCCCGCAGATGAAGACCGCACCTGAAATTTTCGTTGTCGAAGACTCGCCGGGTGATGTTGCCCTGATCAAGTTTGTCCTGAACGAGACGGGTACATCCGCACACCTGTCCTTTGTGACTGACGGTGAGGCAGCGGTCCGCTTTCTCCGGCGCGAATCGCCGTATTCAAATGCGCCGCGACCGGACCTGATCATATTGGACTGGAACCTGCCAAAACTGAACGGTGCGGAGGTGCTGAAGGCGGTCAAGTCGGATTACAATCTTAAGCAGATTCCGGTTCTTGTGTTTACCGCGTCCGACGATCCCTCTGACGTTGCGGCGGCATCGGAATTGAACGCCGACCGATACGTGACGAAGCCTGCGGACGTGGGAAAGTATTTTGACGTGATGAGGGCATACCTCGCCGACTTCCTGTACAGACGGCGTAAGCCCCTGGATTGAACTGCTCTCCTTCAAGTCGCAAAGCAAACGGACAAAGCAGACGCCCGTTGTACTGCGCGTGTGCAGCTTAAGGCCATGCATGAACGACGGGCGAGAACACCGCGACCAACCGACAGCACCGACACTGAAGTCCGCCTCCCGGCGTTGCTATCGCTCGGTTACAACCACCTTTGCGATGGCAATTGCACCGCCAAACGTAATCCTAATTTCCGCGTTGCCTTGCCTCTTGCCGATAAACGCAGCATTCCTCTGGTCAATCGCGACAACGGTCGGACCGGATGCTGCCATCTTCAAATGAGGCGATTTGGTCAGATTCGCCTTCACGTCCGCTCCATTCAGACCCATTACCGTATATGCCACGGATTCACCGACTCTCAGCCTCACGAGATTATTATTGCCCGGCTCCTGCAGCCACACCGCCTTCCAGTTGATTCCGGCAGACGTGATACCGAGAGAGAGCGCCGTTATCGCTGTCAAACACTTCATGAATCGTGGCATAGCTGCCGCTCCTGTCGTGCCGAGCATAGCCTTTTGTCAAAACGTCGTCAATGGGTGCGACCGTCGCCTCCACAATCCGCATTGGCGTCGCCGCGCTGATTCCCGTCGCTACCGGATATGGTCCGTGCCTGTCGGTTGTCGGTGGTAGTTCGGCGGTTTCAGCAATCCGAGCAGCGGGGCAGAGTCAACGCGCACCCTGCTTCCGTCGTCAAACAGATCAGCGAGATGAGCACGGCAGTGATGTGCGGGCCGGTAGGCATTGCGCTCACGGTCATATTCAACCGGGTGCATCGCCGCGACTGGACTGAACCCCGGAAGCTCACCGCTGAACAGGCTTACCGTAAGATTAAGTCTCGCGGGGATTCCAAGCCATACGCTGAAGTGATAAATTGCGCTTAGGAGTACATCGTGCAAACGGTTTGCAGCTTCTGCCTTTTCGCCACGTCGGTGGTGGCACAGGCGGTCACTCCGTTCACAATTACCAGCATTTCTCGCCAGTACGACGCCGCAGGCAGGGTAGCTGGCGAGTCCCGATTCCTAATCGCCGTTGATAGATACGGTTCTCTTGCTTCGGTGGAACTTTCGCCGACAACACAACCGATTCGTCAGATTCTCGATACTGTAAACCACGCCGCTATTCTCATAGATTCCAATTCTCGGATGGCATCGGCGACGCCGTACATCTGGAGCCGAAATCATGGCGATTGCGCTCACGGGTTCTTTCACATGATCGGTGCGTCGGTGTCGGTTGAAAGGTCAGCGGGTACTATCCAAGGCGTTCCCGTTGAGCACGTAGTCGTGGATGCGCCGCATCACCACAGCGAGGCGTTCCTCGCCCCGCTGCTAGCAGCCCGTGGCAGTAGTCAAAACATCCTGGACCTGAGACGTTTGTTGCCGCAGAATAGGGTATGGCCATGGGAACGCGCCGCAAGCGGCAGCGGCAAGAGGCTCTGTGGATTCCCAGCAGTGACGTGGTCCGAACGCCGGCGAACGCTTTCTACGACCGCCTGAACGAGATTCTTGACCGGCACCGTTTCGATGATCATGTGGAGCGACTGTGCCGCCGTTACTACGCTCTCCTCCGTCGCGGTTCATGCCGCGGATAGCGGGAAACAACGCAGAACTGTACGTATGTAGAAGCAGTTCGCGGACAGACGAGCGATGAATTACCAGCTCGACAGGCCTGGAACAACGTCAACAGCAGCCAATTTCAGGTTGTCTTCAACCGGAAGGGAAGAGTATACCAGCACGAGTTGCGAAATGCAACAATGAATATCCAGCGAATGGTGGAGCTTTATCGCGTGGAGCACACGGTGAACAGGCCCTACGAAGCACTAGAATAGAAACACTCCAAAGCGGCCCGATCAGGCCTCCGACTGCTCATCGGGCCGCACGGTCGCCAGCGCTTCGGGCAGGCATTCGAGGCACACCTGTAGCGATCCGTTACCAACAGGCGCAAGAAGGCACAACGGAAGGTCCTTCGCGCACCCGTCGCATTTAGCCGTGATCGGCGTATCGGAAGACATTTGGCAGCTTACGAAAAGAATACGGGACCTGGATTGGTGGGGAACCGGCCTGTTTACTACGCATGGTGGTTGATTTTGTCGATTGTTGTCGAGTAGAGAATAGCGAACCAAACAGGTCCAGTCTCGCCGCTCCTGGCGGTGGCGGTGTCAAAACGTTTAGGCCAATGCGCGGCGCCGTTGTAACCCGCGCCGTAACCGAGCAGTCGGCAGGTGCGCTGCCCGTTCGGCGACCCGAACGGTGCTGCACAACGGCCTGGTAGACTCTCCGCAGTGCCGCACCGCAATCGATTCAGTCAGTTGCCCAGAACGAGTTTACGGCTTCCTGCCAGGCAACACTCATCATATTAGGCGCAAATAACTCCTCATGGTTGGATAGTTACGCCCTGCCCGGTCGCTCCGCCCAGGTTGCTGCGAATATTCACGCTGGCAATCGACGGCACCGTCATCTGAAACGTGTACGAGCCGCCGCCCTGGTTGGCCATAGTCCCAAGCGGGACGTTTCCCGAAGCGTTCAGGACGGTTATGATCGCCTGTGGGTTGGTGCTCGCGGCAGCCACCGCGAGTAAGAGCGCTGATTTCGACCACGTGGCTTTCGTTACTTTGAGCACGTCCGTCGGCGCCACGATTACGGGAACGGCATTAGGGCGAGCGTGGAAGAAAACGGCGGTCCCGGTGCCACCACCCGGCTCCGTCTTCAAGCATTTTTCATGCTGGCGTTCTATTCTGGAAACAGGAGTAACCGGTATGAAATTGCTCAACGTCACGGTGATTGCGTGCGGTGCGGCCCTCCTGCTCACGGCCGCCGAAACCCGGATAACCAGAACCGAGCTTCCCGCTGCGGTGGAGAAGACCGTTCAGGAGCAAAGCAAGGGCGCGACCATTCGCGGTTTCACCAAAGAAGTCGAGAACGGCCGCACGGTGTATGAAGCGGAAATGACCGTCAACGGGCGGGGCCGTGACATCAGCATGACCTCCGACGGCAACATCGTCGAGACCGAGAATCGGATCGCGCTCGATCAGGTTCCGGCAGCCGCGCGCCGGGCCATCCAGCGCGATGCCGGTAAGGGCCGGATCACGAAGGTGGAATCCGTCAACACCGGAAATACCGTTCACTACGAGGCCACTGTCAGCCGCTCCGGCAGGCATCGGGAAATCGCAGTGGATGCTGACGGCAAGCCCGTCCACGAGGAATAGAAGAGGCTTAATCGCCAGCGCTGCTGCCGGTGGAATGGAGAAGCAGGGAGGAGGCGGAAGGCAGCCTTCACCCCGGGCCCATGGATGCGCTGGTCCGGCTTGCGCATCTCGCGTCCGGCTCTAACGCCAACGTCTCCTGGAGGTGGCGGTGTCAAACGTTTACGCAATGCGCGTCGCCGTTGTAACCCGCGCCGTAACCGAGCAGTCGGCAGGTGCGCTTCCCGTTCGGCGACCCGAATGGAGCTGAATACCGAGGCCCAGGCTCTCTGGACCGCTGCATCTTATCTGCATTCAACGAGTTGCTGAGCCCAGGATTACGGCCGCGTCGGCGTTCTACAGAAACTGACGGCCTCTTCGGTTACGGGCTCGGAGAACGCAACCCGACGGGACCCGCCCACCGGGGTGGTCCGTTTCGGGAAGACTCGCTGAAGCTCCAAATCTTCTTGATCATAAAAGGATGCCGCGAAACCCCTCTGGAATTCTTGTCGGCAGACGGCTATGCTCATTCGTGTCCGGGAGCGGATATAAGAGCCGTACGCTCAAGCTTCCGGTCGGAGGAGATTCGATGTCGCGCACCTACAGTCGCTTCGGAATCGCATTGTCGCGGAATCGCATTGTCGTTCGTCGCCATTGCTGTAATGGCTCAGCAACCAGAGGCGGCCGGAACCTCGGTATCGGTGCCGTCGATCTGGCTCCTGACATCCAGGAACAGCTGCTGTTTCTTCCGCGCTCTGCAAACGGTCGCGATTCCATTACCGAGCAGGAGCTGCGCCGCATCACCACCGAACCCGACTGGGAGGGGCAGCGCCGGTTGTTTGCGGAACTGATGCGCAGACGTGGTCTGGCGCCGGACGACTACAGGGGCACGCTGGTCCGTGGTCCGGTGGACGAGGACGAAGAAACCCAGGAAGTGGCGCTCTGGACTGACACCGTTTCGAAAACCGCCGCACTTGACCGGTTGCACTTCTCAACGTTTACCGTAACGCTATTGATTCAACAGCCGGCGAAGACCCATACTCTGAGCACACTTCAGCCATGCAGAAATGTGCCCAGTGCGGCGCTCCGACGGTGCTGTACGTCAACGGTGTCCCGTTGTGTACCGCGTGCGACGATAAGCGCGAGCGCAAGGATCAGCCGATGCCAGAGCGCCCCGGCCAGGCCGACAAGAAAGGCGCTTGATACCGCGGCGGCGGACCGTGCTCGGCCACGCCGGACTGCCGGTGACCGCCTGATAAATGCTGTTCAGGAACGCTTCGCCGTTGCGAATGTCGGCATGCGGGTGAGTCACCAGGCGGTTCATGATCAGCAGCAATCCCAGGCCGGCATAGGCCAGCGGCGCCGCGAACGGAGCGGCGTAGGTCAGGCTGCGCAGGGTCTTTTCGTAGAAGAACTGGCTGTCGAGATGAAACACGACGCCCGCGATGCCGGTCGCGATCGAGAGCCAGCCGATCAGATGTCCCAGATCGGCCCACGTTTCAAACCAGGCCTGGCGGATTCTGGCCACGAGCCCGATCACGAGAATGAGCGGCGCGGCGCACGAAAGCCACAGCGGAATATACTCCGCTTCGCGGCGGAATTGATTCGCGGAATGGGCCAGCCAGATATCGAGGATCAGAAACGCAAAGTTGACCATGACAAAGACATCGAGCCAGAGCTGCGGTTCCACGAACCAGCGTCCGCCGGGCTCGTAAGAAAGGACCCGGCGAAGAGCGTTACCGTCCATGTTGCCTCCGCAGCGCGTCGGACATGGCGCGGAGCTGCACCATCTTCTGAAGCATGGGGTAATTCCCGTGCCACTGGACGAAATCCGCGCCGCCCATGAATGCTCCGTGTTTTTCGATGTGCGCCCGTCATAGTGCCACAGGTCGAAATAAACGAAGTCGATCGGGTTGGTGAACGGTTTGCCGGTGAGCGACCCACTCGATCGCAGGCCGTTCACGATCTCCTGCGCGGCCTGCACTCGTTGATTGGTGGACGCCAGCACCTGCTCGGCCTGCGTGTAGATGCGATCGACGAGCGATTTGTCGTGGCACTGCGTGCAGATCGACTTCATACTGGCCTGGGCCAAAGCGTAATTGGGCCGTTGTTTCGATACCGCATCGGCCAGATACCAGGAGAGGCGTTCCGAAGGATCGTGGGTCACTTTGAAGCCGTTCAGGCCGCTCATGTGGCAGGTGGCGCAGGTGGGCACGAACATATCGTGCGTGGTGAGCTGCTTCGGAGGCGTGTTGAGATTCAGCAGCGCTTCCTGCGCCTGGAACATGACGCCATGCTTCGACTCCTCGTAGATCTCGATCTGCGAATGATCGGGTCCCATGTCCAGGAGAACGTTGGCGGAGAGCCGGAGGCAAGATGCGCAAACCGGACCAGCACATGCATGGGCCCGGGCGCGGAACGCCTTGCAGTATAGCACTTGATGGTTTCAGTCACAAACAAACGGCCTCCTTTATCAGAAACCTTCCCGAGAAGACCTCTCCGCATCTGCGAAATGGCGATGGTCGTCTCATACTTCAACCAGAAAAGAGGTTCAGCGCGTTACGAGAACTTGTACGGGCTCACTGATCAGGCTTTCGTATCGCTGCTGGCCGCTGACGGAGCAAAGATCATCGAAGTAAAATCTAAGAATGAGCGGCGCACTAAGGTCTGTGGTCTTGCGCACGGTGACCGTAGCATCTATCGTGCCCAGGAGAAACGTATGATGGGGAGCAACCCTCGTACAGCGTCCCCAATTTATTTGCCCTGTATCATACCAAGACGATCGCTGCAACGGTACCCATTTGCCCGATTGATCTCGAACATCAGCGCCGGTAAGGATCACGGGTCTGGTGCCAAGCAGAAGTGATTTGGTGCCTGTATTTACGGTGGCTATCATATGGACGTCTATGAGACCAAACACGGGATCATCAAGCGGCTTCACAAACGCTGTGATGCGATTGATCCGAAGTTTAGGAGCATCAGAAGTCGCAGCGCTTACTATCACGGCGCTAACGAAAACAATCATGAGTTTCATTGGGGCGGATTCACTCCAAAGCAGTTCCTGAGCACGGCTGCAGAATTCTGCCCGTTTTGGGCTGCCAGGGACGGAGACCCGCCATCAGCGCCGAAGACGTGCGTTTGATGCCCCAATTCATGAAGCAGTAGAAATGCACGCAGGTTATTAACAGGCATTGTTAATGACACCGGGTTTCCAGTCTTGGCACCTGGAATAGTGACTCTGACGTTGCCTGAGTTATCCGGCTTAGCAAAGAATGCTCCGACTGTATTGATCCACACGTACTCATCAGCCACAGTACGGGCGCCCTCCGTTGGGCCGAGGCTCATCAATCGGTACGTGGTACTCGTGAGTACCTTCTGAGCTGCGGCCGAAACCTGGAGGGAACTGACGTTCGGTTCGAAAAGACCGGCACAACGAGGATTGTTCAGAGCCTGAAAAGCTTGGGTGAACGCATTTTGTACGATGTTAACGAGCGCGATTGGATAGTTTGTCAGATCCATCTTTGCTTTTGGTGCACCAAGGCCACCGCCGCCGAGAAAGGATGATGTTGGCGTCTGGCCCGGACATCCGGCGAACAGCAAGGGAGTAGCCAAGCCGCAGCTGTATCCGGGAAGAGCTGCGATGGTCTGCCACGCCCCCCAAACAGTTGTCGAATAGTCTGCAGCAAGACCGACTGGATCACCCACGTTCAAAGGATCGTCCCAGACAGCCGTATACCGATTGAAACTGGTGGGGATTCCGAATTCCATACTGGTGCCGTACGGATCCGGCGTCAGGAAGCGGCCGACAATGTAGTGCCGGTTCACCGCGTAATCAAACCCCGTCGCATTGTCCCGGTACCAAGTGCCGAACTTCGTCCTCGCCTGGGCGGTCGTCGTTTGTTCCTCGCCATAGGGATAGTAGTTGGAGCTCGTGCTGCCCCAGCGACGGACGGAGCCCAGGCGGTCCACTAATACGGTCTGCGACTGCGCCGTCACAGGCGTGCCGGCGAACTGGACGCTGGTGTCCTGAGTGGTCAGGCTCAACGTTGTACCGTTCACGACGATCTTGTACGTGCCCATCTGCGCGCCATCGGGGCCGTAGAACCAGACCCACTGGTTACTGCTGGCGTCCAGGTTCCAGACGCGGTGGTTGTCCGGCGCGTAGGCGTACTTCACGCTGCCGTTGTAGGTGGCCAGGCGGTTTTCCACATCGTAGGTCAGGGCGACTCCTGAACCATACGCCGTCGGGTTGCCGTTGGCGTCGTACGTGTAGCCCGCAGTGGAGATGCGGTTCGTCGCCGGATCAACGCTGAAAGAGGAAGTCGGGCCGCTGCCCTGGGTTAAGGTCTGCTGGGTGCGGTTGCCGAAGCCGTCGTAGGTCCAGGAGAACCCCCATTGGCTGGTGTTGGCGGTTTTGGCTGTGCTCAGGCGGCCCAGCACATCATAAGTGTAGCTCACCTGCTGGGCGGCGATGTGATCGTAGCTGCCGGTCAGCTTGCCGTTGTTCTGCGTGCCGGAGAAGTCGTATTCCTGATCGAAGACGCCGCTCACTGTTTGACGTGTGAGCTGGTTCAGGTTGTTGTAGGTGCGGGATTCGGTCCAGTAGGCGCTGCCGTTCCAGCGGGCGATCTGGGTGAGCTGGTTGTCCGGGGCATACGCTACGTTGTTGACCCACGTGACCGGAGTGGTCTGGTTGTCGGTCAGGCTCGCCGGGCGGTACATGCTATCGAAGCCGTAGGTATAGGTTGCGCCACTATTGGGGTAGGTGATGGAGGAGAGCGTGCCCTCGTTGTTGTAAGTGAAGCTGGCGTTCAGGTCGGCGTTGTTGTTGCCCTTGTTCAGACGCAAGCGCTTGGCGGTCATGCGGCCAGCGCTATTGTAGCTGTACATCTCGGTGAACAGCGTGCCAGGGGTACACGTCGTGCCGCCATATTGCTCGGCGGCGAGCTGGCCGGCAACGTTCTGCGAGTACGCACTGTCAAACGGACTGCTGTCAAAGTAGAAGTTGTCGCGCTGGCAGGTATCCTCGGTCGTGCCGTTCGGGTACCGCTGGATTTGCGTAACCCGCTGGTAGGAGTCGTATGTATACGCGAGTTTCTGACCCTTGGCATCGGTGCGGGTGGCTAGCGTGCCATCGGCATTGTAGGTATACGAGACCGTGCCGCTCTCAGGTGTCGTCACGCTGGTCAGGCGCTGAGTGGTCGCATCGTAAGCCCAGGTGCGGGTCTGCGTGGTCGTGCCGCGGGTCATGCTGGCCTGCGCCATGTGGTTAAGCAAATCGTAGGTATAGGTGGTCAGCAGATCGCTGCCGCCCGCCGGATTGGGTTCATCTACTGTCTTTAAGTTGCCGAACGTATCGTAGGTGTTCGTCTTCCACAGGCCTGCGGCATCCGTCGTTGTGGTTACGTTGCCCTGATACGAGTTCGTGGTCGTGCTGACGCCGTCGGGAGCGAGGACACTCACTGTGCGGCCAAGGGCGTCGTAAGTGTAAACCGTCCAGTATTCTGTCGCACCCGGCGGATACGGCTGGGAAACCTTCACTACCTTGCCCATAGGCGAGCAACCGCAGGAGCCGTAGACCGTGTCCACGGTGGACTTCGTACCGTTGGCGTCGCCTTGCTCCACCTTGATCGTGCGGCCGAAACCGTCCATGGTGGTTTTCACGTAATGGCCGTTGGTCGTGGCAGTCACAGTCGCCGGGCTGTTGGTGTAGGTATACGTGGTCTGGGCGCCATCCGTCGACGTGGTGGTTTGCGGCCGGGCGTAGCTATCGTAGGTGGTGCTAGCCGTGGAACTGTTCGGGCCCGTAATCTGCGTCGTGCCCAGAAACGAGCTGTAGCTGTAGCTGGTGGCCAGGGCCGAGTTGCTGTTGGGCGTCACTACACCGGGAACAGCGTTGTTCATGCTCGGGGCCACTGCGACGGTATGGCCGTTGTTGTCGTTCCGGCTGACGACGGTTCCGGTAATGTCGTAGGTGAAGTTCGTGGTTTGGCCGGGAACTGCCTGGGTGGTCACGTTGCCGCGGTAGGCCACGCCCGTGCCGTACGAGGCATCGTCATGCTCGTAAAGCCCCGTGACATTGGTCAGGGTCCCGCCGTCGTAGGTGTTGGATACCAACGTGACAGTTATCGTTCCGTTGCTGACGGTGCTGGTCAGCGGGCGGTTGTAAATATAGCGGGACGTATAATGTGACGAGTTCAGGTACGTGTTGGTGTATGTCCGGGTGCTGCCTCCGGTCGAAGGGTAATCTGTGATCTGCGTCTGGGTGACGTTGCTGTAGACATCAAGCGTCTGCGTGGTCTGTGTTTGGGAATTCGCTCCCGCCGGATCGAGCGTGGTCAGATCCGTGCCAATGTACGGCTGGCCGTTGCTGTCAAAGGCCCAGGTGTAATCATGACGGCGCTTGATGTGCCCTGAGCTGTCCTGCTCGACAAAACTGGTCTGCAGCCCCGCATTCTGCTGCGTACCGTCTGTCTGGAAGTTCCAGATCTTCTGGCTGATGCCGTCCGGATCGGCCAGCTCCGTCCAGGCGTGGATGGAGCGGCTGGCGTCGCCGGCATCGTCATGCGTGAAGGCGTAGGTCGTCTCGGTGCTGCCGTCTTTCGATAGATAGCGGTTCTGGACCTCCCGGAAGTCCCGTGGGCCCGTGTAGGTAAAGGTGCGGTAGGCCCAGCGAATGTAGCCGCCTATGGAAAGGTCGCTTTGGTCAGCTCGCCGCTGCCGGTGCTGTCGTACCCAAAGTTGTAGGTGAGATTGATGCCCGAAACGGTTGCCGACTGCAGCACCGCGGTTGAGCCGAAGTTGGTCTGGTGAAACGGCGAGACCAGGCTGTAGCTTGAATAACTGAAGGTAAACGATTCCGGGGTGCCGATGTAGTTGGTGATTGCCGTCAGGTGCGGCGTTGGGTCCGTGTTGTAGGTGAATGAATACGTTCGGCGGGGACTGCTGCCGTTGGCTACTGCCCTGACGTCCTCGATCTCGCTGATCCGGGCGCTGCTGTTTGGCCAGATCGTGCCATTGCCCTGGGCATAACGGATGGCGATCTGGTTGCCGTTGCTGTCCTCGACGTATGTGGGATACATCGTTCCCGAGTCAGGCTCCAGGCCGGCCGAGACTGCGCCCATGTACCAAAAAGACCCATCGGGGAAATGCAGCTTGTGAGCAGCGGCTTCATACCAGAGGTAGAGTCCTTCGCTGGTGCTCCAGACCCCGCTACTGTTCACGCTTAAGTGGTACTGCGTGCCGCTCGAATCTTCAAACAGATAAAAGGAAAGACTACCGCTGACCGCATCGTAATACGGAGTCAACGAGCCGATCTGCAGCTTCCAGCCGTAGCCGTAGCCGACATCCTGACCCAAATTCCAATCGGAGCCCTGGCCATCTTCCCAGAGGTTCTGCGAATTGTACGACAGGCCAAGCTTCAGGCTCGTGCCGCGGGATACGGCTGTGAGGAGCGGCAGACTGAAATTAAGGTTTCCGGAGCGGGTATCGATCTGCTCGCCGGTGCCTCCCCAGTAGGATCCCGTAGGCCGCACGCCGACGCGCCTGGTGTGAATGGTATTGGCTGCATCCGTGGTGGCGTTGATGATAGCCTGGCTGCTGGCGTTCCCGAACACGTCTTCGGTGGCCACAGTCATAGTGGGAGTCGTCTGCGATGCCAGATTGCCTGCAAAGAGTTCCGGCTGATGGACGTATGTACAGGTGCGCTGGACACAGGCATAGTACGAACCAATGCCGGGTCCGTTCGTGTCCGTACCCTGCGGCCATTGTGCCTGGATACTCGTGCTTGTGGTGTCGATTTTAAAGGGACCGGGCGTTGACGGAGTGGGAATCGTGACGCCCGGCCCCAGAATTGCTCCGGCCATAGCGCTGCCGCTCGGGGTGCCGCTAACGCCAACTCCGGGGTAAAGGGCGGGCACACCGGATTGGCCGGGCTGGAACGTTGCGGTGAACGTGCCGTAGAAGGTCCCGTCGATATAGACGTCAGCTGAACCGGCGGAGACGCCGCCAAAGACCACCCGAACCGACATGCCGCTGTGGCAGGGAATGGTGGTCGAGCCCAGCGCTTGGACCGTGCCCTGGTATTCCTCATTCGAGGCCAGCGTCGCAGTGCAGTAGGGACCGGAAAAGGTGGGGTTTTGTATTTCGATCGATTGCCACGTTCCCTGTGCGCCCGTACCGGCCAGGGCATTTGAGGACGCCATCGGATAGACGACAAACGTGCCGCCACTTGCGGCTAAGGTCAGCGTGGTGTCGATCAGGTAGTGATTCGTCGGGGCGGGAATCGCCACCGAGGAAATGAGAGAGCCATTAGACGACGGCGAGGTCAGGCCCGTGGTCGTGGCCGTCAGTGTTCCGTTTTGGCTCCATTTTGCGGCATTGATGCTGGTTAAAGCATCCGTGTAGTAGTACGTATACTGGGCAAAACAGCCGGCGGCCGATGCGGCCAGAAGCAGAAGGAGTTTGTTCATTAGCGCACCACCACATCGAGCTGATCGGCGGTGAAGTTCTTGCGGAACTGCTGCACGGCCGCTTCGATATCTTTTCGGCTAAATGCCCATTTCGGAAATGCTTTCACCCTGGGGTCGCTGCTCTCGAGGATAGGCGAAAAGGCAGACCGGTCGGCAGCGACGAGTTCGACGAGGGCGAAATTGCCGTCGTCGCTGGCAAGCTGCTTGAATGCGATGATGCCGCTGCGATCACCCGGCCCACTGCGCTCCGAGGAGAGCGGCACGAACATCGGCCGCTTTGGGTCCTCCGAACTTCCGGAACCAATAAGGGGAACGACGGCGATAATCCGCTCGTAGGAATTGCGCGGATCGGCCCTTTTTTGTTGGGCAAAGCCGCCGGGGGCAACAAGGCAGACAAGTAGCCCGGCAGCCGCAAGGCGGCTGAAGAAGCGAAACATTAAAGACTCCCTGTGCAGTTATTGGTACTGCGGACGTTCTGGCGTGAATTCGAAGCGTAGCGCAGATCACACTCGATCTGCAACAGTTTTTTAGAAAAATTTTTCCGACACCTTCTTTTGCTTTCCGACTGGAAAGTTCAGCAGGCTGTTCTGGATTTTCTTAGTAGACGCCAACAGCGCTTCCGAAACCGGCTTGATCCCCAGCTTATTGCCGCGTCTAGGTGAGCCGGTCGTATGGGGAATTCGCTCTTCCAAACCCAGTTACGAAGTCGCCGCCCATGACCGAGATCTAGATTCGCGGGCAGGCACCCGCCACAAGCGGCGTGAAAAGTCCGCTTGCGTTTGGGAAGTACGGCGAAAATGGAGAGGACAATTTCGGGGCCGCAAAGCGGGCGCATAAGCAAGCTGGATTTCGCCGCTCAAGCCCACTCCTGATTTATCCCGCTGATTGGCTATTCTCTAGCAGCCCGTGGTAGTAGCTATTTTCCGGCAGTTGAGGGAAGCGCGAACGCGCAAAAGAGGACTTGATCAGATAACGTTTCACCTCGGCGCGAGGTTACCTGTATCTGCTGTTGGTCTCGGTGTCCAAGCCTCCCAGTGAGAACAGTTCCTGCGAGGCGATCACGAATAGAAACACGCATGCGACGAGCCCCTGCAGTTGCCGGGGTTTGCCCACCTGCAGCACGGTCCGCAGAAGGATCGAGAGATTGAACGCCGCGGCGTGCACGACCAGGCGCTTCAGAATGTTCTCCCGGCCACGCAGGTGCAGGCGCCTCATGCCACCGGTCTCGTACATGTGGGCGAAGGTCCTCTCCGTCAGCTCGCTCCTTACCTTCTGCAGCCGTTTGCCTCGTGCGCCCCGAACACGCCGGCGGTTCTCATAGGTGCGCTTCTGTTCGACAGCTTTGCCCTTCTTCTGCCACTTGGCGCCGGCCGCGCTCCGGTTCGGGAATGTAGCTGCGCACTCCCTCGGCATGGAAATGCTGCAGCGTGTCGCCGCTGTGATAACCCCGGTCTGCAACCAGTTCCTCGACTCCACGCTCGCTGATCTGCCGCGAAGCCGCCTGCGCCTCCTCCAGCGTTTGGAGGATCGTGCTGGTATCGCCCGCATCGGCCGGCTGCACGGTGACCGCCAGCAGTGCACCGCTGGACAGATCCACCGCATGCTCGGCCTTGTGCGCCAGATGCGTGCGCCCGTCCTTCATCTTTGTGATGCGCGCATCCGGATCGTGCCGGATGGCGGTGGCGCAACGGAAATCATCGCAACCGAAGGTACCGAGGTTTGTGGAACTGGTCGCGCCGCCCGAGCAGGGCCTTCCGGAATGCGCCATAGAGCTGGAGGGCCGCAGCTGCAAGCTGCGAATCCAGTTAAAGGGCGCTTCGGCGTCGTATCTGGCCATGTTGAGCCGGAGACTGTGGGAGTCGGCATCCTGATTCAGATCACGCCGCAACTGCGCATTCTGGTTGCGATCGATGCCATCGACGGCAGAAAATATGCGCCGTCCATAGATATGCGGAGTTCTGCGAATCGGCGGGCTCGCAATTTCCAGATTTTCTTCACTGTAGACGGTCTGACCGGAACATCGAACGCCGCATAACGTAGGCTTTCGGAAAGCCGCCTGACTGGCGGCCCAGAAAGGACTACATGGACATTTCCGAACTTCTGTCGCACCCCCATCACATGAAACCGGGGAGCGCGGCTCGTTATCTTGAAGGTTTTGCCATCGCGATGGCGGCGGTCGGCCACACTGCGTTGACGATCAGGAGCTACCTGGATTCTGCAATTCACTTCGGTGGATGGTTGGAAGCGAGTGGCCTTGACTTCGCGAACATGAATGAACAGACCATCCGGGCATTTGGAGCACATCGTTGCGAATGCCCTGGAGGCCGCCAGGAGACGGGAGTTTCGCGCGCCTACACCAAACGTGTTAAGAGGTTCGCGGATTATTTACGGCAACAGGGAGTCATCGCTACGCTTCCAAGATCAACGGCCGCAACTCCTCCATCCATGGATGGCTTCCGGGTTTGGCTCCTGCGGCATCGGGGACTGGCGCCGGTAACTGTGGAGCGCCACGAACGCCTGATCACACGAATGCTGCCAGCGCTCGGCACGGACGTGGGCGCATACAACGCGGCCTCGGTACGCACAGTCATCCTGGACCAGATTCGCGGCTGTCGGCCCGCTCAAGCTAAAACAATCGTTGGAGCGCTTCGCGTCTATTTACGATTCCTCGCCATGAATGGCTCATGTCAACCTGGCCTCGACCATATGCTGCCAACCGTGGCGGAGTGGAAGCTTTCCTCCCTTCCGCGGTACCTTGACGCCAATCAAGCGGCCCGACTTATTGACTCCTGTAGCAAAGACGGCCCGCAAGGTTTGCGGGACCGTGCGATCGTACTGTTGCTGCTCCGCCTTGGGCTCCGTGCCGGCGACATTGCGAGCATGCGCCCAACAGATATCGATTGGCAGGATGGCACGCTGGTGGTGCGAGGGAAGGGACGCAGGGATGTCCGCTTGCCTCTACCACAGGATGCCGGAGACGCGGTTCTGGATTACATAAACCATGCACGTCCCCAGGTTGCCATTGACCGTATCTTCCTCTGCTTAAACGCACCATTCCGTCCGCTCCGAGCGGGAATGATTGTTTCCGGTATCGTTCGTGCTGCACTACGGCGTGCTGGGATCGAGAACCCGCCATCGCATGGCGCGAATCTGCTCCGGCACACCGTCGCAACGATGATGCTGCGGGGCGGGGCCACACTGGACACGATCGGAACGGTTCTGAGATGCGGAATTCCGACGAAGAAAATCGCTCATTCCGAGCTGATGACGATCGGATCATCGCCGAATGGCGCTGTTGACAGCATTGTGGTGCAGGTGATCGTCATCGGTCAAGTTACCTGATCAACATCATTTCGTTTG
>DASRCB010000399.1:0-15835 GCA_035653295.1 Bryobacteraceae bacterium | reverse complement strand
GACCCGCTGCTTCGAAGCGGGCGTGCAGTTCGCGCGAGCGGAGGGCATTGTCCCGGCGCCCGAGTCGAATCACGCCGTGGCCTGCGCCGTGGATGAGGCGCTGCGTTGTAAGGAGGAGGGCTCGGCTCGTGTCATTCTGTTCAATTTGTCGGGACACGGGCATTTCGATATGCAGGCCTACACCGACTACCTCTCGGGCCGGCTGGTGGATCAGGATTACGACGCGGGCGAGTTGGACGAGGCGCTGGCGGCGCTCCCCGCCCTGAGTGTGCCGTTATGAGCTGGTTTCTGGCCAAGACCGATCCGGAGACGTATTCGCTCGACAATCTGGAGCACGACAAGCGCACCGTGTGGGATGGGGTGACCAATCCCCAGGCGGTGCGCGCCATCCGGGAGATGCGGCCCGGCGATCGCGTCCTGATTTATCACAGCGGCGGAGACGCGGCCGTGGTGGGCGTGGCCCGGGTCCTGTCGGAGCCGCGGGACGATCCGAAAAACCCGAAATCGGCGGTGGTGGACCTCGAGTTCGAGAAGCGGTTCGACACGGCGGTAACGCTCGCGGAAGTGAAGAAATCGGGCAAATTCGCCGAGTGGGCGCTGGTGCGGCAGGGACGTTTATCGACCATGCGCGCCCCCGAGGAGTTCATCTCCTGGCTGCGCGAGCGCGGGGTGAAGCTTTAGCGGACGTTGTGATACGCTGTGAAGGCAAGACCCACCAAAGCGCCGGAGAGGTGGCTGAGTGGTCGAAAGCAGCGGTTTGCTAAACCGTCGTACTGGACTAAAACCGGTACCGAGGGTTCGAATCCCTCCCTCTCCGCCAGCAACAAGCCCCCCACACCGCGCATGCTAACCTTGACAGCAGCAGAGAGTTGGGGCCGGTAGCTCAGGAGGTAGAGCATCTGCCTTTTAAGCAGAGGGTCGCGGGTTCGAGTCCCGCCCGGCTCACCAGCTAATCCTTTTCCTTCACTTCAGCGGTCCACCGCGTGTCCTCTTGAGTGGCCTCGGCTGTACCAGGCCTGTCGCAACTCACACACGTTACCCTCGCAGAGAAATGGCCGAACCGGCCTCCCACTCCCGGAGCAATGATTTTCCAATCTCCACGAATTCCGGATGCTTTTTCATATGTAACCGGACTTCTTTCGCCGTCCCCCGAATCGCGTCGTCGATACGTTCCAAAATTTCTCGAACTTTCGCGGGACTCATGGCCCCCCGAGTTTCCCCGAGCTTTCTAAGCTCCTTCGACGTTGGCCATTTCGTCGTCCCATTTAATGTCAGGGCCAGGCTGTCTTTGGGAATGTATATAGACGTCGTCACCAGATCGTAGACCGGGGCAAGGCGTGCCTCGCCCAGAACGTCGTCATACACAATCCCGAAATTCTTCAGATGCGCGTCTCCATTCCGCAGCGCGCAGTTCAGCGCGATCAACGTAAAGAGCCTCTCGAGATCCTCATTGACATGCGTGGAATTCGCGAACTGTACGAATCGCTTCATGATCGAGGTCTCGTATGTGCCACGATATTTTTCATCCGTCCGCCGCGCGTTCAGTACGCAGAAATCCTCGAAGCCACGGTATGTACCATCTATCCGCAGATCGAAACGGTCGATAACGAGCGCCATGCCATCTTCGGCGAGGCGGTAAGTCGGCGTCTCCAGTCCGCATTTGCCTGCGACGCGAAGACAGAAGAATTCGTTCGCGGCTAACTGAGGATACTCGTTGGCCGCCCAGAACTTTACGATATGTGTGGCGCCCTTGTAACTGTGCCGCAGGCGATCGCCTTTATGCTCCATTTCCGCAAAGGCTTTTTCGTCGCGGATCAGAATCTTCGGTTGTACGCCGCTGATGCCGGAGAAGGAAGCAAACTTCTCGAGCAGATAACGAAACAGGTCGCCGCCGCGCCTGCGCTCCAGGATCTCATCCACAGACTGAAACGGCACGTCCTCGTGTAACTGCTCTTTCTCGCCGGTATAGCGGACACGGCCCACCTGCGAGCGGCCGACAACTGTCAGCAGATCGAAGTCGTCAAATGTGCCCGTGGCTTTCGCGAAGGCCAGGCGCAGGCGCTCGCGGAGGAAGCCCTCGGGCAGATTCATCTCAAAAATCGGAGGCAGTCCGAAGCGCACGCTCCAGGAGGGCAGGCGCACCGGCATGGTAACCGATACGGCGCGCCCCGCAGCCGTGTCCGGGAGGTAGGCGAACGTGCTGCCGCGTTCGCCGTCGCGGTCGAGCAGCCCCGCCTCAGCCCCGTCGGCCCAGACTTTGATCATCCTGCTCCTCTTGAAGCAGTTCCTCCAGGGTTGGCCGCCGCGAGCTTGCGGTTTGGACCTTCAGTTCAAGTCCAAGCGCGGCCAGGAGTTTGGTGACCTTTGTAAACCCCAGTTCTCGCGCGCGTCCGTTTTCTAGGGCATCGAGCGTCGCGCGACTCAGGCCCGCTTTCCGCGATAGTTCAGCCTGGCTGAGCTTTTGCTGCTTTCGGCTCTGGGCGATGTGCCTGCCGATGGACATCAGATCGATCACATGCCTAATATACTAGGCATAACGACCGGCTTGCAAGCCGTTGCCTTATATATTCGGCATTACCTCAAGCAGCGCCGGGGCGCACGTCTACCTCACTGCGGCCGCCAGACCCGGATCGTACATCGCTCCATAACGCAGATACTGTTCCGCGGGGCTGCTCGGATAACTGATCTGGCCCCCTTCGGTGATCCGCGGATTGATGCCCGCCCAGTAAGTGGGAATATCGAGCTTCTTGTAACGCGCCACGATCTGGTCCCGCAGCTTCGGATCGAAGTGCACGCCATAGCGGTCCACCAGCGCCTTGATGGCGTTGTAATCGCCTTCGGCCTTGATGCGCATCAGCTCCGCCAGCAGCTTCCCGGCGGCGGCGTGCATCTTCTGGTAATCGGTCACCTCGATGTACGTTTTTCCGTCACGATTGAACATGCGGATCGCCCCGCTGGTGTCCATAATGTAATTCGCGATCAGGGCGCGATCGCGCTCGTGGTCCTCTTCGATCGTGTCCCCCTTCGGGATGCGGCGCAATTGCGTCAGGTCCACCAGCGCCGCGCGGTCGTACATCGCCTTCGCCACCTCATCCTGATCGCGCACCAGTCCCAGCTCGCGCAGTTTCGGATCCCACACGTTCCAGTAAGCCGACAGATCCGCGCGGGCCTCCTCGAGCGTGGAGAAGTATTCCTTCAGGGCTGGCTCGGCGCCCGTCGCGGCGAGCTTCGCGCTGAGCTTCCCGGATCCGTGGCCGATCACCTCGTGCAGCGCCGTCTCGAGTTCCTCCGCCTGTTCGCCGTATTTGATGTCGCGCTGGATCACCGCCGGCGAGGCCCCGAACTCCTCGATCGACTTATGTCCCGACGCGTCTTCGAACGCGCGGCTTGCGGCCGTGAACAGGAAATTCTTGCTCCCGTACTTCTCGTGAATCTCGTTCTCGTTGGGCAGATTGTCGCCGATCGTGCTCACGTGAAAATCGCCCGTCTCGATCAACGTCTCCACCGCCTTCACCACCGGCGGCGTGAACGACGTCTTCTTGTACTGCGCGAGCCAGGGCGCCTTCTGCTCGAAGTATGCGGCGTTCGCGGCCAGCCGGTTCATGGTTTCGGTGAGCGGCTGGTCGGTGACGGTCACAAAACTCTGTGCGCTCCCCTTCTGGCCGAGCGGGTCGCGGTAGACCTCGATAAAGCCGTTGTCGAAATCGACCGTGGCGTTATTGCGCACCCAGTCGGCGCCGAATTGCAGCCATTCGGCCGGATTGCCGGTCTGGTAATAACGGATCAGATCGCCGATTACCCGCGCCTGCTGCGGATCAGCCGCGGCCTGCGCTTTGGCCAGCGAGTCGTTGGCTTTCTTCAGCCACACCGCATATTTCCCCGGCGGGACCGACCCGTCGGGCGTGCCCGCGCGCCACACCTCTTCCACCAAATGTCCTTCGCCGTTCTTCACCACCGTGGAATTCAGCGGGTATTTCGCGTCGAAGCCCTTCAGCTCGTCGGGCGTGACCCCGGGGCCGTAGAACGTCACCGAGCTGGCCTGCAGAATGTTCTCACCCGGGGGCGGCGTCTTGGCCGTGGACATGGGCTGGAACGACGGATCGAACAGCGCCGCGCGCAGCGCCTCCACTTCGTTCCGCACAGCCTCCTCTGAGTCAAGCGCCGGCAGGTCGCCGTACGCCGAACGAAACGCCCCATTGCGGAAGGCCTGCGCCGCGGCGGCCTGAAGCTGGTCGGCGCTGAAGGCGGGCACGAACTTCTGCGAGGTCGTCTCGTTGTGATTCCCACGATTGGCCCAGAACAGGTCCGCGAAGTCGGTGATCTGCTTCAGCGCTGCCGCATCGATGCCGGAGGAATGCGCCACGATCTCCTCCAGCAGCCGCTTTTCGCGAAGACCGAATGGCGAGAGCTGGTCGTAGATGATGGGATCGATCGCGATCGCGGCCTGGCACAGCCAGTACGCGAGAAGCTTCTGACGCGCATTCAGGTTCCGGAAGCTGGACGCGCGCAGCTGGATGAATCCGGTGTTGCCCACGCGGGCCACCATCGGATTGGCGGGTGCGTCCGCCGACCGCGCCAGAGAAAATGCGGCCAGCATCAGCCACGCAGCCCTCCAATTGGCGCGCATCATTTCACCTGGCTCGGGGGCGGCTGCCCCGTCTTCTTTTCATTCTGTTCGTTCGGCTCTTCATGTGCCGCTCCGGGAATCGGCGGAGCATTTGCGCCGGCCGCATTGGGATCGCTTTGAAGCTTCGCCAGCAGCCCGTCGCTCCAGTTGCAAATGGTCTGACGGTCCCCGTCCGACAACCAGGCGGCGGGATGCAGCGGCTTGTAGTACCACAGCGGCATGTCACCGCTGCGCGTGAGCTTGCAGATTCCCTTCAGCCGGTCCACTTTCTGCGCCAGCGTGAAATTGGTCCAGTTTGAGAAGTCGAGGTGCGCCCGGCCGGCGCCCACATCGGCGAGCTGCAGCCACGAAAAGGGCGCCACGCGGGCGTACCAGCGCCACGTCGTGTTCTCGGAATGGCAGTCGTAGCAGGCGCGATGCAGGATGTCGGCGACGTTCTGCGGCATTCCCGTCTGCACTTCAATGGACTTGTTCGGGTCCATGCGCTGCCGGAACTTTTCCGGCCCCATGAACTGCGCGACAATCAGCCCGATGATGGCGAGGACGCCGATAACCTGCAGCAGTTTTGCCATCGGTGGGCCTCAGGACTGCGCGACACCGACGAGAATGATCGCGATCGGGGTATCGCCCATTTTTGCCTGCAGCACCCAGTCGTCTCCTTCCTTGTCGAACCCGGGTTTGAAGTCGGTGTCCGCTTTCCAGATGCTGAGCACCGCCGGATGGCCCGTACCCGAGGCCTTCTTGCTCATCGCGACGAGCGTGTCGAAGTTGGGCAGCGCGTTGGGGTCGGTGTCGGAGGCTATGGGCGACAGCAGAGCGAAATCGCGCTGCGGCGCGACGCCCTGGTGCGCGCCGTTGACCGGGTAATAGCTGAAGCGCAGCGTGTACACGCCCGGCTTGATGGTCTGGCCGCGGCGATCCTGCCCCTGCGATTCGTACTTGATCACGCCGATCAGCGCGCCGTGCGGCAGATTCGTGAGGGTCACGTCTTTCTCGTTGTTGGGCGGTCCGGCCGGAGTCGTGCTGCGGAACCACACTTCGCACAGTGCGCCATTGGGACCGCTGATCTTGGCGCCGTCTTTCTGCAGCGTGTCGCGAATCGCCGAGGGGATATCGGCCGGAGGAGGTCCGGCGGGATCCATCTTGTACTGACCCAGAGCGGCAACAGCGCAGGCGCAGAGAGCGGCTGCGATACGGGAAACACGGCTGGCGACCATCATCGAAATGCAGACGCCGCCTGCGGAATTTCCGTTATCCCAAAACCGAAAGCCGTGCGCTTCCACTGTAACGTTCCTGGACACGATTCCGGGAAGTCCTGGCCCACCAACTGATAAGTCCATTACATTCACGGAGTTTAATGAGCGCGTGCGAAACGGAAGCCCGGCCGGACAGCGTTTAACGTTACAGGAGGAACGTTATCCATGCAACGGCATGTGCTACTCCTGATCGCGGCGTCGGCCGCGGTTGCTTTCGGCCAGGTGGACCCGCCCACCCGCGTCGCACGGCTTAACTATATCAGCGGTTCGGTGTCGTTTCAGCCCGCGGGTATGGACGAGTGGGCGCCCGCGGCCATCAATCGGCCCATGACGACAGGAGACCAGATCTGGGTCGATCAGGATTCGCGCGCCGAACTGCATATCGGCAGCGCCGGCCTGCGGCTGGGACCTGGCACCGCGTTTCAGATCCTGAATCTGAACGATCAAACCGCCCAGATCCAGATCACCCAGGGTTCTGTTCACGTCCATGTGCGGTTTCTCGATCCGGATCAGACCTTCGAGGTGGACACGCCGGGCATGGCGTTTTCACTGCTCCGGCCAGGAACATATCGCGTGGATGCGAATCCGGACAGCGCCACCACGGTGGCCACGGTTCGCGACGGTCAGGCCGAGGTGACCGGCGGCGGACAGGCGTTCAACGTCACACCCGGCGAGCAGGTGATCGCAACCGGTACAGACCAGGTCTCGTTCGACATGGAGCCGGCGCCGGGGGCTGATGGCTTCGACCAATGGTGTCTCGCTCGCGTGGCGCGCGAGGACCGCAGCATGTCCCGCCGCTATGTCAACCCGCAGATGATCGGATACGAGGACCTCGACGACAACGGCTACTGGCGCGACGACCCGCAGTATGGCGAGGTGTGGTACCCGCGCAGCGTGCCGGGTGGCTGGGCGCCGTATCACTACGGCCACTGGGCCTGGATCGATCCGTGGGGCTGGACCTGGGTGGACGATGCGCCGTGGGGATTCGCTCCCTTCCACTATGGCCGCTGGGCCTACATGGGCGGCGCCTGGGGCTGGATCCCGGGACCGGTCGCGGTAAGGCCGGTCTACGCTCCAGCGCTGGTGGCGTGGGTCGGCGGCTCGCACTTCAGCATGTCCCTGTCGTTCGGCGGGGGAGGCGCGGTGGCCTGGATTCCACTCGGACCCCGCGAGGTGTACGTGCCCAGCTATCACGTCAGCCAGGGCTACTTCACGCGCGTGAACACCTCCAATACGGTGGTCAACAACGTGAACATCACAAGGGTGTACAACACCACCATCATCAACAACAACGTGACCAACGTGACCACGGTGAATTACGTGAACGCGCGTGCCCCGAACGCCGTAGTAGCGGTGCCGGCGAATGCGCTCGCCAGCGCGCGTCCGGTTTACCAGGTAGCGCGCCCGGTTCCGCCACAGGCGTTGGCTCAGGCCCAGGTAGTGCATACCGCGGCCGTAACGCCCCAGCCCGCGGCGGTACTCGGACACGGCTCTATGCCCCAGGGGGTTGCTCGGCCACCCGCCCGTGCGCTGAACACGCCTGTGGTAGCGCGCACCGCGCCGCCGCCCCCGCCGCCATCGTTCACCGCGCGGCAGGCGGTGCTCCAGCAGCACCCCGGCCTCCCAATCGACCCCCAGGCCATGCGGCAACTGCGGACAGCAACGCCGGCTGCAGTGCAGCCTCGGCCTCCGGTTCGCGTCGTCGAAGCGGTGCAGACCGTTGCTCCACCGGTTCGCGGCCAGCGCACGCCGCCTCGGCCGCAGACCGGACAGTCTGTGCAGAACAACGGGCGCTTCGGCGGACCTCCGCCTGCTGCGTATACCGGCGCACCGCAGGGCGCCGGCGCTGCGGCAGGACCCGCGCCTGCCGCCCATGGCGCAACCGAGACCTACAGATACACTCCGCCCCGGCAGATGAACCAACCACCGGCGAACACCCCGCCGCAACAACCAGTCAGGCCGTCCTATGGTCCGCCGGCGGGCGTTCGTACACCGCCACAAACCGCGACAACGCCGCCGCCTTCGCAAACCTTCGAGGACCGGCGCGGCGCGGCGCGTGAGGATCGCGGGGTGCAGCGCGCCGAGCCGGATAACCTGAGGCCGATGCCGCCTCCGCGCACAGCCACGCCGCCGCCTCCGCGCACAGCCACGCCGCCGCCTACGCAAACCTACGAGGAGCGGCGCGGCGGGGCGCGTGAGGATCGCGGGGTGCAGCGCGCTGAGCCGGAAAACCTGAGACCGATGCAGCCGCCGCCGCAGACGGTACGGCAGTCGCCGCCGCCACCCCCGCCGCGCGCAGCGACGCCGCCGCCTCCTCCTCAGACCCGCACGAATCCGAACGCCAATCGGGAGAGGGAGCGGGAGAAGGATAAGGACAAACGATAGACCGCAATCGGATGCGAATGGCGCGGCTTCGGCCGCGCCTATTTTATTTTCAGAACCCGCCGAACGACCGCAGTTGCTGCATCAGCATGATCACCGCCGGCCCCAGCGTCACCAGCAGCACGGACGGGAAGATCAGAAAGAACACCGGGAAGATGAGCTTCACGCCGACTTTGCGGGCCGCCTCCTGGCCCTGCTGCCGAAACCGTGTGCGAAGCGTTCGCGCATGGCTCCGCAACGCCGGGCCAAGCGTCGTTCCGAAACGGTCAGCATCGATCAGCAGCGTGGTGAGTTTTCGGATATCCGGTTCGCCCGTGCGCGTCGCCAGGCGGCGCAGAGCCTCGGCGCGCGAACTGCTGGCGCGCAACTCCAGGCGCACCTGAAAGAACTCATCGCTGAGATCGCGGTAAGCCGTCCGGAGCGCCTTCGCGGCATCCGTCAAACCGACATCCAGGGACTGCCCGGCTTCCATGCTGATGGCCAGAATATCGAGCGCCGCCGGTATCGCCGACCGCAGCCGTCTCGCTCGCGAGCGCGCCTTCACCACCACCAGCCGGTCGGGCATTAACCAGCCCAGCGCCATGCCGCTCGCCGACCCGAAAAATGCCGCCGTGAGCCCCGCGCCAAAACCCAGCGCGAGCATCACCATGGCCACCCCAAGGAAAATCGCGAGGCCGATCTTCAAGCCGTAAAACACCGGCAGCGCCGAAGGCCAGCGATAGCCCGCCGCCGACAGACGCCTGCGCCAGGGATTGCTCTCCGCGTTCGCCGCCGGGAAGTTCCGCCCGATTCCGCGGAACAGATCGTGCAGCGCGGCCTGCAGCGGGCGCAATACCGGCTGATCGAACGGCAGCACAGGCGACTGAGCGGGAGCGGCCATATCCGCGCTCCGCGTCCCCAGCCATGCGGATGTGGCCGCCAGCACTGCGATCATCGTGAACAGAAATAACCCGACAAGCATCCAGAGCGGCATTTGGCTACACCTTGATATCGACCATCTTCCGGATCACCAGATGAGCCAGCACCAGGCAGGCAACCGCGGCGGCAATCATGGGCTTGCCCCACGGATGCGCCACCAGCACGGCCATGTATTCGGGATTCACGAAGACCATGATCCCGGCGATGCATATTGGCAGCGCGGTCAGGATCAGCCCGGTCATTTTGCCATGCGCCGCACAGGCGCGGATCTCGCCGCGCAGGGCGACGTTTTCGCGCATGCTTTCGGCGATCTGCTCCACCAGTTGGCTCAGCTTTCCGCCGGTTCGCAGATGCAGCTGCACCGCCGCCACGAACATGTCGACTTCCAGCAGCGGCACGCGGCGGGCGAAGCTGTTCAGCGCGTCACTCCACGATGTCGCCAGGTTGCCTTCGGCCGACAGCCGCAGAATCTCACCGGCCACCGGCTCCTCTGCTTCCAGACCGACAGCTTCCAGCGCGGCGGCAAAGGGATGCCCTACCCGCATGACCCGCGCCATCGATTCCAAAGCATCCGGGAATCGCTCCTCGAACTGGCGCAATCGTTTCGCCGCGCGGCGGCGCACATAAAGCCACGGCAGCATTCCCGCCCCCACCGCGAGCGCCGCTACCGCCCATCCCGGAATCCAGCTCTGCCGCGAGGCGATTGCCGCCACTGCCGCGCCGCACAGAAGCATGAGCAGGGTTACGCGCCCGACTGACCACGAAAGGCTGGCGCGCGCCAGATCGTCCTGGATCCTTTCCGCCACATCGAACTGCTCCAGCACGCTCGCCCATAGCGAAATGGTGCTCATCTGCTCGTCGCGGAGCAACAGCGAAGCGGGCGCGCTTTCCACCTCATCTTCGTCGGACGGCTCCCGCCGGCCGCGCGCGCGCCGCACAGCTTCCAGCACAGCGGAAGCGCAAAGCACGGCCGCTATGGCAATGACGAACGTCAGGAAAAACAGACCGAAGCCGACCAGCATCAGCGGCCGTTCCCAGCGAGGGTTGCGGACAACGCAGGCGCCTGCGAGCGCACCAGAATCACCAGATCGCGCACCCGCACGCCGGAGTTGCGCGTACTGTCTGCTGCCGAGGCGCGGTCTTCGTCATTGCCGCAGACTCCGGTCACGACCGCGGCCGAGCCGGCCAGCGTTGCCGGATCCAGACTCCCGCGCGTGCTGCGAATGGTCAACATGTGCCCGTTGCGCGTGATCACCTCCGGCTCGATGCGAACGCGGTTCTCATCGGCCGCCCGGAAGCGAACCCGCACGCGCCAGCTGCGGTTCCCGAACTGGACCGTATTCCCGTAGACCGCACCGACGCGCGCCTCCGAGATCTCCACCGCGTCCTTCGCCGCGACAGTGTCGCGGATCACCTGTTCCCACGCGCCATGCCGTTCGAGGTCGCGCACGTTCAGACCCTTACCGCTCGCGCCGTAAAGCTCGCTCAGCCTGCGCATACCGTTGTCGGTGACGCCCAGCACGGAAACGCTGAGTTCCGGAAGCGACCTTTTCGCCGCCTGCTTGCGCGCGGCCGGCGCCGGCAGAGGTCCGGGCGCAAACAGCGCCGCCATGGCCGTCCGCCCGCTCCCGTTGGGACTCGTGTCCGACGCGCTGCGCAGAGCGATGCGCACATGCGCGGCGGAATCGGCCAGCGCGAGCGCATCCGCTTTTGCGGCGGGCACGAGAACGGTTATGGCCGGAATCGTGTTATTGTAGTCGCGCGGAACGGCGAGCACCTGAACGTTCTGCAGGATGGTGCGGATCTGCGGTTCCGACCCGCGTTCGGACCAGGCCTGAATATCGATCGATCTGCCAGGCTGCAGCACGGCGAGCACGCTGCCCGAGTCGGCCGGCCGGATGGTCATCGCGCGCATTCCGGCGGGAATCTCGCCATCGGCGGCCCCGGCGCTGAGCATCGATTCCAGGATAGGCGATCCCTCCGCGGCGGCGACCACCAGCGTTCGCCCGGCAAGCTGCTCCGGTTTGGACAGCAGACCCTTCGGCGGCGCGTTGGTTTTCACTTCCGCCAAGCGAATGTCCTCGGCCTTTACCACCGACCCTCGCGGCAGGTCGCGATTGGCCACTACCACCATGTACTCCGACAACGTATCGGCGGCGGCCGCCGTGAAACGGCTGGCAAAGACACTGTAAAACAATCCGGTGCAGAGGATCGCGACCACGAAAGCGATTCCCAGCAGCGGCACGATATTCTTGCGCACAGCCGGTCCGGCGGGCAGGCTCATGAAGCATGTATCGGCAGCCCTGGTACGAAACTACACTCCGGTCTGTGTCTGACCGGCATACATCGGGTGACTTGCCACTTGACGATCGATGTTCGCCTTAGGTGTGTGAGCGGGATTGCAGATCGACCGCACGCGCCGTCAGGCGATGCGTCGCGCCGCAATCGCCAGATCGGTGATCAGCCCCGGAACTTCCACCTGCGTCCATTCCGGACCGCCGTTCACGATGAATTGCGCCGTGCTCTGGCCGCTGAACGTGTCCCACACGGTCACGTTGTACGCGCCTTCGCGCATACCCGGTATGGAAACGATGGGGCGGAGCGGCGCGGCGTTGCGGTCCAGCATGCCGTTGTCGAGAATGCGATCCGTTCGCAGCAGCCACACCAGCGCCTGCTCGCCATCGCCGCAGGCCGCAACGCGAACGGCGGGAATGGAAACGCGGACCTCCTGATTGAGGTTGCGCCGGCGGAACCGTGTGAAATCGATCAGCGGCAGGAACTGCGCCAGCCCACGCTGCGCCTCCCGCATGCCGCGCGTGAGCGAATGCGGCGACCGGTTGGGCCAGCGCATCCCGCCTCCGGCACCGCCGGCGCAGAAATGCGCCCACTGCATGTGCCGGAAATACTCGTCATCGTATTCCTCGGCGAGGGTGA
Organism: Bryobacteraceae bacterium; assembly: GCA_035653295.1. GTDB lineage: Bacteria > Acidobacteriota > Terriglobia > Bryobacterales > Bryobacteraceae > DASRCB01. The sequence goes on along the minus strand of DASRCB010000399.1, from coordinate 3,718 downwards.
GGTGGTGATCTTTGAAGCTGTGGATGGGGCCATGCTCGCTGTCGAAAAACGGCCGGCCATTCGGCGTCTCGGCCAGCGCCTCGCGCATGAGCCGCGCCACCGCCAGCGCCGCATCCACCGTGTTCACCGGATAATCAATGGTCCCTTCCTCGTAAAAATGCGTGCTGGCGAAGTCCAGCGCCGCATGGCGATAGATGCTGTCCGGGATCCCGGCGTGCAGCACCATATGCGGCCCGAACATCGACACGGTCTGCGGGTGCGAGCGTCCGTACAGCTCCAGCTCGCGGGCCCGCACGAAGCGGCTCAGGTCGCCGATGAACTCCTCGAAACACGACGCATCGTTGTAAGAGAAGCTGGGATGGATCTCGTTCCACAGGTCCCATGCGAACAGCGCCCCGCTGCCCGACCACCGCTCGATCGCGAAATTCAGCCGGTCGTGGATGGCGCGGCGTGTGTCGGGGCAGGTAAGCATGCCGGCGCGATCCTGGCATGGGCCGCCGTTTTGGGCGTTCCACGGATGGCGCTCCCACCGGATCCACATCCAGAACGTATCTACCGGAGTGAGCAGGATACGCAGGCCGTGCTTCTCACAGAGCTCGAACAGGTCGTCCCAAAGCTGCACCATTGCCGGCCGGAACACGCCTGCCGGCCCCTCGATGAAATGCCGCCGTCCCTGGCAGTATTCCAGCATCAGGCGCAGCACGGTCACGCCGTGGTCGGCAAGAAACCGGAGATACTCCTCGGCCGTTGCCATATCGCGACGTTTGTAGAGGCCGTGCAGCTCAGGCCAGGTGATGCCGTCGTTCTGTCCGATCGGCGTCCAGACGTCGCCGGTATCGGTAAGGAAATAGGGGGACGCAGGGTTCACCTGAATCCAGGGAAGACGAGCCGCGGATACAGATCCAACGCCCGCTTCCTGAAGAAGCGTGGAAGAATTCACGTATGAGAACCGCCTGTTTGGAAAGACTTATCGTATCACTTTGATGGATTCTCTAGCCGGAAAAGAGGTTGCCGGCGGGTTAGTGCAACTTATAGTCGCTTTCGAACCAGGCGCCGTCGGCATCCTGGATGCGAAGGCGCAGCGCCTTCGAGGCTTCCAGGTCGTTCTGCGACAGGTCGAATCGCGCGGCCACCATGCGGTCGAACTCCTCGTGCGGCTTTACCCGGTCGCGCATCACCAGCACCGGGTTGTACTGGTTGCCGAGGAAGCGGTTGTACTGCAGGACGAGGTTGATGTCCTGGCGCGAGATGACCTGGCCCTGCTTCACACTGCCGTCCGGACGAATCGCGTCCACCTCCACCTGACCCACCATGAACGGCACGTCGGAAGTGTTATGCACGCGGAAATCGAGCACGGCGGCGCTGCTGTTCTCGTCCAATGCCCCGGTCCGCGCCTTCATGATGCGCAGATTGAGCTCCAGGTGATTGCTCTTGGTTCCGGCGAGGATAATGACCAGCACCACGGCCACGATCACCACGCCGACAGCGAGTGGAATCGCGAGGCGTTTGAGCAGCACGCTAACACTCTATCAGCAACATTGCCGCGGCGGCGAGAGAATGGACGCATATGAAAATGCGAGCATCCCTTGCGGCGGGGTCCCTCTGCGCGGCCGCGTTCCTGCTGATGCGGGCCGCCGAGCCCGAGCCCCCGGCCGACTCGCTGATGGCCGCCTTCGCGCGCGTGGAAGTGGCCTCGGTGGCCGACGCCATGGAGCAGCTGTATGGGCAGAAGGCATACATGACCCATGACATGCGCCCGCTCGCCACGGCGAAGTTCGCCGGGCCCGCGGTGACCGTTCTGATGAAGAAGGAAGAGCATCACGAAGGCTCCAAAGCGTCTCAGGGGATGCTGGATGCCATCGACGCTGCGCCGCCGGGATCCGTTTATGTCATGGTGCTCGAGGATGGCCTCGACTACGCCGGCATCGGCGGTCTGATGGCGACGGCCATGCGGTCTCGCGGCCTTGCCGGCGCGGTGATCGATGGATCGGTCCGCGACACGCCGCAGATCGCCAAGCTCCAGTTCCCGGTGTTCAGCCGCGGCGTCGCGCCCTCCACGACCATTAACCATTACCGCTTTGTCGGGGTGAACACCCCAGTCACTTGCGCCGGAGTTCGCGTCAACGCGAACGACATTGTGGTGGCGGACATGGACGGCGTCGCCGTGGTCCCCAGGGCGCATGCCGAAGAGGTGCTGAAGAAAGCGCAGCAGCTCGATGAGACCGAGCACACCATGCTGCCATTCATCGAGAAATTCCGGTCGATCCGCGAAGCGGTGGCGAAATTCGGGCGGATCTGATTGGCGGGAACTCGCAGCGCACACTGAACCGAACTGCGAAGGTTCTGGTACCGGAGGTCTACTGAGGCTGGGCCGCCTCAGTACTTTTAAGTCTTGTCTCCCAGGCCTCCAGGAGGTAACTATTAGTTCTGTAGGGTGATCGACCTATTATGGACGGCCACGCAAAATTGACGTCGACGACAGGTGACCCGTTGAACCAGCTACTGGTGCAGTTCTCATACCTTCAGGCGCTCGACTTTCTGACCACGGTCGCCTTCATGCTGCACGGCGTGCAGGAGGGCAATCCCCTGGTGCGGATGGCCATGTCGGTGACCGCCAATCCGCTCAGCGCGCTGCTGTTCGTCAAGCTGGCGGCGATCCTGCTCGGGATCTACTGCTGGCGCCTGCGGCGCTCGCGGCTGCTGCTGCGCATGAATGTTCTGTTCGCGGCGGTTGTAGCCTGGAACCTCGTGGCCCTGATCGTAAACGCCGTCCGCGTATAATTCATTAGTGAATGCCTGGTGTGACCCGGGCTCCTGAGACGGAAACAACGGGTCAGGAGCAAACGACACCCCTGTTTCATGTCGTCCTGCTCGACGACGACGATCATACATACGATTACGTGATCGAGATGCTGCAGCGGCTGTTCATCATGAGCCGCGACAAGGCGTTCGATCACGCCCGCGAAGTGGACGAGGCCGGCCGGACCATCGTCATCACCTGCGAGCTGGCCCAGGCCGAATTCGCCCGCGACCAGATCCACGCCTACGGCGCCGACCCGCGACTGCCCCGCTCCCAGGGGTCGATGTCGGCAATCATCGAGCCGGCCGTTCCCGCGGCAACGTAGCGCCAGCGGTCGAACTCGGAGGCAACTGGTCACCGCACACGCGAGTGGGATGTTGACGCGCGTACACTGAATCGTTTGCGTTACCGTAATCCTGACCAGATTGCGCCACTAATGGTTACCGCAAGCGATTGACGCTCTATCCATACGGGTGCATACTCGCTCGACCCTTAAAGGTTAGCGAAATGGCAAAGTGCGCACAGTGCGGGGCTGATACCCATCTTTTCGTGAACGAGGTTCCACTGTGCGTGAAGTGCGACGCGAAACGCGAAGCAGAATGGAGCGCAGCACTGGAGGCGGCACGGGAGGCACAACGGCGGAAGGCCGAACCCGACCGCGCGGATCGCGCTAAGCAGAAGCACGCTTAGCTGCTCGCGCCCTCGTTTGATCCGGCGCCATGCCTGCGCACAAGGCCTGAAACCCCATGCGCAGGCTGAACTCTGCCGAATGAATTCCGCTTAGTCATTATGGAGCGACCAACCGCCGATTCGCAGTAGCGCGGGTTACGCTGCGAAGAGGTGAATCCAGCGGCGCAGAGCCGCATACGAAAGGAGTTGGTCGCTCATGTCTAAAGTACGATTTGTAGGTCTCGATGT
>DASRCB010000398.1:0-34796 GCA_035653295.1 Bryobacteraceae bacterium | reverse complement strand
GCTAAGCCAGGCTGACGGCCGAGTCGTGATTGTAAAGAAAACTGACGGCCTCTCCGGTTAGAGGCCGGGAGAACAAACGCAAACGCTTTCGGCCTGAGAGGCCACCGCGCGGACCATGCTCGAGTTCCCATGATTCACCCGTTGGTGAGAGCGCTAGGCCGTACGGGTTCGGACTCCACCGGCGCCCCTGCAATGCGCGAGAGGCGCTGAACTGGTCCACCCGGGCGCGGGGCCGGCGATGGGCGGCGACAACGCATATTAGTCATGGGAGCAAACCCGTACGCCGCGCACGAACCTGGTGTGACCTGAAGCCAGCCCGCGGGCCCGTTCCACTATTTCCAGTTATAAAGGGATATCAACTTCGGCGAACCCCAAACCGTCACCGTCTGTGCGCCGGGAAGAATCAGGTTGCCCGGAGTCCTCGCGCTCGGCGTGTGATGTTCAGTGCGGACGGGTTCGCACCGGATAAGGGAAGACCGCGACAAAACGGCCCCCCGCCGGCATATTCACGGCCTCCCGTGGCGCCGCCGCACGACGAATCGTGGACAGGAAGTCGTGCATGCGCTCCTTGTCCGAACTGCTCAGCGCGTCGTCTGCCAGGGAACACCACCGCGTCAGGACGACGTATCGCGACCTGCGGCAGACCGACACCGGCAGGCCAGAGGTGTCGGTTGCCGCCAAAATTGTTCAGCACCCAGACGTCAGCGGTGTGACCCGTCAGGCGTACCTGCTGCGGTAAAAATGCACGTTGCTGGTCGCGTAGGCCGAACGGAGAAATGTAATTCCTGTACCTGGCTTCCTCGTGGGGTGAACCGGGTCACCATTTGATGAGAACGTATGGAGCGCCGGCCGGGCCGTTGGACCCGCCGCCCTGGCCCGTTCCCGGCGGGGCGCCACTGAGTCCTGGCGCACCGCTTCCACCCGTTCCCGGATCGCCGGACGTCGGATGTCCGAAGAGACCTGCAAAGCAGTTCTGACCGCTGCTTCCGGAGCTGCCGAGCCGAACTATGACACCCTGAGCTCCGGAGACGGCGCCGCCACCGGACCCGTCAAAGGCATGCCCGGGACCGCCTCCGGAACCCGGAGTGTTGCAGTCTCCGCCATCGCCCCCGCGCCCGCCATTGGCCGCGTACACGACCGCGAACGTTTCGCCCGGCTCCGATTCTGTGACCGCTGTCAGTCCACTGAAAGAGCTGGAAATGCCCAATGCCATTCCCGGCGAAACGGGCAGAAACGCATGTATGTAATTACCTCCGGCGCCCCCGCCACCGCCGGCGCCCGGGGACGCAGTCGTCGATCCAGCGGGCCCGCCGGCTCCCCAGATCTCCACCTCGATGCGCGTCACGCCCGCGGGAACAGTAAATGTCCCATCAGAAGAGAATTGCGCGATACCCGACAGGCCGCCGACCGGGCCCTGTGGACCCTGCGGGCCCCGCGCTCCGGTCGCACCCGTCGCGCCCTGCGGTCCTTGTGGTCCACTCAGGCCCTGGATTCCCTGTGGGCCCTGGGCGCCTGTGTCGCCCTTCACTCCCTGCGGACCGGTGTCGCCCTTCGGTCCCGGATCGCCCTTCGCCCCCACGCTTGCCAGCAGCGTCCATCCGCTCCCCTGTGCATCCGGCTGGTTCTGATTTGCGTCGGTGCTGTTAATCCACGCCGACCCGTTCCAGCTCACGGCATCAAACTTCGCGTAGCTTTGGCCGGCGGCCCATGGCCCCCGCCACGTGAGGCCCGCGGCTCCCTGCGGCCCCGTCTGGCCCTGCGGCCCAGTAAGGCCAATGGGCCCAGTCACGCCTTGAATGCCCTGCGGACCCTGTGGTCCGGCGGCGCCGGGCGGTCCCTGAATACCTTGCGGACCGACTGGTCCTGTCGGACCCTGCGGGCCAAGGGCGCCGATAGTTGCAACAAAGAACCCGAACAGCCGATTCTTCGCATTTTGCACGACCAGGAGGTAAGTGCCTCCTTTCGTTGAGCGTTAGAGTCGCCGCGCCATGATCCAGTATTGCTGGTCGCGTTGCGGCATTCAAAGCCTCAAGCAGGATTTCATCGATGGCATTCCGTTGCCAACATCTCGGGCCCCGCCGGAAGCAAGGCCCCGAAACCGCCCACTCCGACCGAGGCCGGAACAGACAGTCGCATACACTCACGTTACCGCGTCCTCGGCGGCGGCCTCAACGGGAGGAACGCCCATGAACACAGGATCGTATCTCATCGCAGTCGAGTACGCCGACCATCCGCCGAGCGGACCTGCTGACCAACTCGTAAACGGCTTGAAAGCTCCGCCCCTCATCTCGAGTACGTGGGGTGTGGACTGGGCAGGGGACGCCCAGTCTCTTTGCGTCGCCGTTCGTGCCCTGGTTCCCAAGGGTACCCGCATCATGATCGCCGAGGTCTGCGATAATCTCCTGCTGGCGGCGTAGCGCCCCCAGGGCGGAAATCGCGATATAGTTCACAACACAACCGGCTGGTCTGAAATCCTCAGACCAGCCGTGAGAATAATTGCGAACTCAAGGATCAAAAATGAAAGCTCTGACTCTGGAACGACTTCAAAAAGCGATAACCGGCGAATACTCCGCGATCCGTCGCGTTACACGCCTCAGTCCCGCGGGGGATCCAAAAATCTTCCCTCCGACATACGAAGGCGGCACATATGCAGAAGAACGCCGCAAGGTCGTGAACGAAAACGGCCAGCTTGTCGAACTCTCGACAATCCTGCTCGACTCCGTTCAATCAGCAGCTAACCGCATGGAACAGGCGCTGCTCCGCGCCTATGATCGGGGCGACATCAGGTTCCCACTCGTGCAAATCGATTTCGCTGCCGGCGAGAGCGACGCAATCCTGTCGGATATCGGCCGTATCACCGCGCTCGATGTACCCCACAGGATCACCGATGCCCTGTTCCGCGATTCGGAATTCGACGGTAAGCCATTTCGAACATCAAAAGGCAGCAGCCTCGATCAGGCTAGAACGACAAACGCCACACCCGTTTTCGAACTTTGCCCGACAGCACTGATTTTCGGCTTTTGGGACTCGACAGGCCCACGAGGAGGATTGGGCGCTAAAGTGCCGCGTGCAGTAGTGTCCGAAATCGTCGCCTACGACATTGCGACGGGAAAGCGTCCGGCCAGCCGAATCGATCCCGTGGTCAATGAAGGCGTGGACATCTTCGCACGTCGCGGAGGAGGGTGGACGGCGGACGAGACATTGGCGGAAAAGGACGGTAAGGGCAACCCTGTCAAATACAGGAAGGAAGGCAAGGCATCGGAGATCAACCTTGGGAACGTGACTCCGTCCTTAACGCACAAGGATGACAGAACGAAGCAGCAGGTTCCGAATCACGGTGGTATCACCATGGCCTACGCCGAACAAACCGTCGTGCTCTCCCTGGCGGCCCTGCGCCGTCTCCGTTTCCCAGTCCAAAATGCAAATTCCGATCAAACCACTATCGATGACGCGGCACGCACCGTTCTCGCCGCTCTCGCCCTCGCGGCCGTCTGCTCGCTTGATCGCGAAGGCTTCGACCTCCGCTCCCGGTGTCTCCTCGACGGCAAGCCGGGAACATTTCAGTTCGTTGGACGCGGCGAAACCGACGACTTCGATCTTCAGGCGCCCGACGCGTACGCACTCCTCAAAGCCGCGGCCGCGCGGGCAGTCGAACTCGGGCTCCCTTGGCCGCTCGAACCAGTGACGCTGACACCCTCAGCCGATCTGCGCCTGCTCGTCAGGAAGAGCCGGCAAAAGTCGATGGCCGCCGCTGGTGGGGAGTAGCCGTATGTTTGCAGTCCGCATCCAATACCTCACCGGACGCGTGTACGCATCCGAGTTCGACGAAGGTGACGCGAAGCAAACGGTTGAATGGCCACCGCATCAGTCGCGGTTCTACTCTGCCCTCGTCGCTTCATGGGCCGAAGGCGGCGCCGAGGTCGAACTTCGCCCCGCGCTCGAATGGCTAGAAAAACAGCCGCCCGCCGCCATTCATTACCAACCGCACTCACCGCGCGCCATCGTGAATGCGTACGTCCCGGTGAACGACAGCGCCGGAGTCGAAACGCTACCTGACGAGCGCCCAAGAAAAGCACGCACCTTTCCGTCCGCATCTCTCCAGAATTCGGAGGTCTGGTTCGTCTGGCCGCAATCGATCCCGGACCATCTCCGGCGTCCGATGGACCTGCTGCTGCGCCGCACGCCATCACTCGGCCATTCCGCCAGCCTCATTAGCGCCGAAATTAGCAACCATGTTCCAAATCAGCTCGAAACGCTTATTCCTGGCGACGGACCGCGCGCCCGTCGAATGCGCATAGTCGGCCAAGGCCGGCTGGTCTCGCTTGAGGCCAGCTACCGCCGATTCAGCGAGACCGGGTCGAAGGTACATCGCCCATCGCGCGGCCGAACAGCCCTGTTCACGAGTCGGCGCCCGCAAACGGGGGAACCGCCCGTTCAGGGCCTTTTCCGTGAGATGTCCATTCTCCGCCGCGCGGAAGGCGAACGAGCTGGCCTTCTGGCCACATTCTCTGTTACGTCGGCACTGCGCGGCGCCCTCCTGAAACTGGCGCCGCAGCCTCCATCCGAGGTAATCAGCGGCCACGCTCCGGAAAGCACCGACGGCCAGCCGCTTCGAAGCGAACGTCCGCACGTCGCCTTCGCTGCGCTATCCTTCACAGGCTCGCCGCACGCAACGGGCGATCTCGGAGGTGTTGCCGTCCTCCTTCCGCACACGCTCACAACTGGCGAACGAAACCTGGTCCTCACAACCTTGGCGCAGGTCCGCGAGCTTGGGATGCCTTTCGGCTCGTGGCGCGTCGAGCGGCCCGACCTCGAGGAGCCAAACTACAACCTGCAACCCGAAACCTGGACGCGCCCAAGCCAGCAATGGGCCACTGTTACTCCGTACGTTTTCGACCGCTATCCTCGTGACCCCTGGGGCGAAGAGGCGCAGGAAACCGTACGGGCCTCCTTCGAGCGAGTCGGGTTCCCACCGCCCGTTTGCGTGAGCCTGCTCAAGGACTCTGTTGTCCGCGGCGCTCCGCCAGCTCCCGCCTTCCCACCCGCGCCGGCTCGTCCGGGCAAGCCGCAACGTTTCCACATTCACGCGCTGGTTACGTTTGAGCGGCCCATTAGCGGTCCCGTCATCGCCGGCGCCGGTCGCTACTACGGCTACGGCCTCTTCCGTCCTTTCCCGGAGCAGAGACTATGATCACCCCCGGCCTCTTCGATGCCTTCTTCGAACAAGTTCACGGAAACAAACCGTTTCCGTGGCAAACCGAACTGGCCGCGCAGGTGCTTCAGGGGCGATGGCCCGCGTCCATAGCACTTCCTACAGCATCCGGAAAAACGGCGCTGATCGACATCGCCCTGTTCGGTCTCGCTGCCGGTGCAGCCGGTGCCGCAAGGCGGATCTTCTTTGTCGTCGACCGCAGAATCGTGGTCGATGAAGCCGCCCGCCGCGCCGAAACACTCCGGGACATTCTGGCGAAACCGCCATCAGGAACACCCGCCCGAGCGGTCGCCGATGCGCTGTGGGCGCTCGCCGGACCCGATGCGGATCCGGAACAGGCTCCGCTCTGCGTTGCCACACTGCGCGGCGGCACTGCCACTGACAGCGCGTGGACCCGTTCACCGCTGCTGCCCACAGTATGTTGCTCCACCGTCGACCAAATCGGCTCGAGCTTGTTATTCCGCGCATACGGCTCTCGCTCGCCTCATAACTGGCCGATTCGCGCCGCCCTCGCCGCCAATGATTCGCTCATCATCGTCGATGAAGCGCACATATCCCAGCCGTTCGTCGAAACCGTCGAAGCCGTTTCCGATTTTCGGCAATGGGCCGAGAGACATGCGGCGCCCGGAGGCCTCCGCGTAATCGAGATGTCTGCAACTCCGCGAGCAACAAGCAACGTATTCCGGGAAAAAGACGCCGACTGGTCCGACCAGCTCCTGAGCAAACGCTGGAATGCTTCCAAGCCAGCTCGACTCGTCCTGGTCGCCGCCCCAGAAGAAGACGGCGGCTTCGAGCCGCTCATCGACGCCGCCGTCGCTGAAGCCAGCTCAATGGCGAAATCCGGAGCGCGGGCCATCGGCGTGGTCGTGAATCGAGTCGCTACCGCGCGCCGCATTCATGCTCGCCTCAAACGGGAGGAGGACAGCGATGCTGAACTGCTCACGGGCCGATCCCGTCCGTTTGACCGTCAGGCGCTTTGGAGCGACCTCGAACCGAAGGTCAGGTTCGGCCGTGCGTCGGAACCGTCGAGGCCGATATTCGTGGTCGCCACCCAGTGCATCGAAGTAGGCGCTGACATCGACTTCGATGCACTGGTCACGGAAATCGCCAGCATTGATGCCCTCGAGCAGAGGTTCGGCCGCCTGAACCGCGCAGGCCGCGACATTCCTGCGCCGGCAGCCATCATTGCCCAAAAAGATCAGACGGCCTCCAAGTATGAGGACAAGGTTTACGGCGGCGCGATGCCGAGAACTGGGCAATGGCTGAAGGAACACGCCACAAAGGCGAAGGGACGCAGGCCTCCTGTCATCGACATGAGCGTTCGGTCGCTTCGTTCGCTGCTGACTACAGGGCCGGATCGCCATCAAATGTGCATGGCGCGCCCCCACGCGCCCGTTCTCTTCCCGCAACACCTCGATCGCCTGGCGGAAACGTCGCCCCAGCCCGCAACCGAGCCCGATCCCGCGCTGTTCCTCCACGGCCCGCAGTCCGGTCATCCGGATGTATATGTCGTTTGGCGCGCCGACCTCGACCAGAAAAACACCTCCGACTGGCGCGACCTGGTCGCGCGAGTGCCGCCATGGCCTGAGGAAATGCTCCCCGTCCCGCTGTGGGACGTTCGAAACTGGCTATCCGACGAACCAACCGAATCAAGCGACGTTGCGGATATAGAAGGGACAGCCGACAACCGCCAACTTCCAAGAACCCGCCGCGCATTCCTGAACTGGTCGTCGCGCCAGGAAGATCGTCCCGACGAGCCCAAGATCCGGCCTGGAGACATCATCGTCGTGCCCTGCTCTTACGGCGGCTGTGATCAATGGGGTTGGAATCCAGGCAGCACAGAGCCGGTTACAGACTGCGCCGATCTGGTTTCCGCAGCACGGCGTCATCCGACGTTACGACTCGATAATCCAGTCGTCGCGCAGTGGAGGGATGCAGGCCCTGAATGCCTCCGCATTGTCGATGAACTCCGAACTGCCGAAACCAACACCACAATCTCATCCCTGCTCGGGCAACTCGCAAAATGGGCTCCACCGCCAATCAGCAACATCGCGCATTTGCTGGGCAAAGGCCGCCTCCGGCCGTTCCGAATGCCGAGCACGGACGAGAACGGCATCCGACAACTCACGGCGGTCGCCGGCCGCGGCGAGCTCGAACAGGAATCAAACAGCGCAAGCTTCACCGAGAATGTGGAGCTCGCACGGCATCTGGAACAATGCGCACATCGCGCCCTCACCTATGCGACGGCGCTGGGCCTTCCAGACGACCTCGCGGAAACGATCCGGCTCGCCGCTCGTTATCACGACATCGGCAAAGCCGACCCGCGGTTTCAGTCCTGGCTGCGTGACGGCATGCCGGTTTCCAGCTCGGATGAACTGCTGGCAAAATCGAAGTCCAACGGACGGGATCGCAACGCCCTCCGCCGCGCCCGCGAACGGGCCGGCTACCCTCGGGGAGGCCGCCACGAAGTGCAGTCCGTAGCGCTCCTGTCAGCCTTCAGCGGATTACCGTATGACATCGATGGCGACCTGCTTCTGCATCTTGTCGCCAGTCACCACGGGCGTTGCCGCCCGTTTGCTCCTGTTGTCCACGACTCCGCGCCGGTCACAGTCGAGTGGGAAACATTGACCGCTTCGAGTCGGCATCGCCTCGAATCCGCCGCATCAGGAGTCAGCGAACGCTTCTGGAGGCTCACTCGCCGATACGGCTGGTGGGGGCTCGCGTTCCTTGAAACTCTTGTCCGCCTCGCAGACCAGCGGCAAAGCGAGTTCGAGGAAACCCGAGAAGACGAAAAGGAGGAAAGCCTTGCCGCTGCATCGAATTGAGCTGCCAGGTCTCGACGCGGCCAACCTGCTCGGCTACATGGCCGCGCTCGGTGTCCTCCGAACCCTGAGAATCGCAGAGCCGGACGCGGACGTGCGAATGAGTTGGACCGAGGCGCCCAGCTGGTGGGCTCCAGTCGTTCACCACTCCTCAATCGCGACCGCGGACGACCTCACCTCTGCGCTTCATGAGGCGCTCACCGCAGACGTAAACCCCGCCTGGGCGATCGCTGACGATCTGAACATTGCTCCCGACGAGTTCAGGGATCACGCGCAAAACGCTGTCACGGCCGCGCGGCAAGGCCGGGCTGATGCTCTACGCGCGCTCGACTTCCTCGCCGCCTTCGGATCCGATGCCTCTATGGCGAAGGGCCCGAAGCAGATCATCGCTGATACCGAGTTCCGCACAATGAGCGGAGCGGGTCACCAGCATTTTTTGGGGTTCATGCGCGATCTGCATGAATCAACTACGGCGGAACACCTGTTCACTGCGCTGTTCGAAGCTTGGGAATACTCAGACGAAAAACCCTCGATGCGCTGGGACCCAAACGACTATCGCCCGCATGCGCTTCGGGCGGAAGATCCATCGACTGACCCGATCCGGACCGTCCGCGGCGCAAATCGCCTTGCGATCGAAGCTCTACCGCTATTCCCGACGATGCCACGCCTCCGCAATCGCCTTCACACGATCGCGTTCGATTCAGATAGCAGCGTACATTGCCCGGTTTGGTCTGACCCGCTCGAGTACGCAACTGTTGCCTCGCTGCTCGCGCTGATGGGCAAAGAGCGCAAGGACGACGAAAACCAGCGCCAGGAACTTCGGCGCCTTCAACAACGCGGCGTCGTCCAGATCTTCCGTGCAACACGCTTCACAGAAGGGAAGTACCGGAATTTCAGTCCATCGGTCGCATTGCTCTAACATCCCATGCGCTCCTCTTACCTCGTCGCCTACGACATCACCGACGACAAACGCCTCCGCCGCGTCTTCCAAACCTGCCGCGCCTGGGGCGACCACCTCCAGTACTCCGTCTTCGAGTGCCAGCTCACCCCACGCGACCTCGCCCGCCTCCGCGCCGAGCTCGCCGCCATCATCGACCACCGTCGCGACCAGGTCCTCTTCGTCGACCTCGGCCCCGCCGAAGGCCGCGGCGACCGCGTCATCACCTCCCTCGGCAAACCCTACTCGCCCATCGACGCCCCCTGCGTCATCGTCTGACCGGAGCCCCGCATATGGCCACCGCCCCACTCGCAACCGCCGCACAGAACCCGCTCCGCGTCCTCCCCGACTACCTCCCCGCCCGCATGGTCAACGAGTTCGTCTACTGCCCCCGCCTGTTCTTCTACGAATGGATCGACGGCATCTTCGTCGAAAGCGCCGACACGGTCGAAGGCGCCGCCCAGCACGCCCGCGTCGACCGCCCCGGCAAAGGCCTCCCCAAACCCGCCGACCTCGCCAAAGCGGAAGCCGGCGAACAGGAGCAGCCCATCCACACCCGCTCCATCACCCTCTCCGATGAAACTCTCCACATCACCGCCAAACTCGACCTCCTCGAAGCCGATACCGCGACCGGCGCCGTCATCCCCGTCGACTACAAACACGGCCGCCCGCGCGAAGAAGACGGCGCGCTCTCCACGTGGCCCGAAGACCGCGTCCAGCTCGGCGTCCAGGCCCTCGTCCTCCGCGCCAATGGCTATCGCGTCGAGGAAGGCATCGTCTATTACCAGTCCACCCGCCAGCGCGTGCGCGTCATCTTCGATGACAGCACCCTCGCCGAAACTCGCCGCGCCATCGAGAACGCCTGGGCGCTGGCCCGCAGCGGCCTCCGCCCGCCGCCCCTCGAATCTTCGCCCAAATGCGCCGGCTGCTCGCTCGCTCCCGTCTGCCTGCCCGATGAGGTCAACCGTCTCGGCCAGCCCGAACCCGAACCCGACGCCGAACAGCTCACGCTCTTCACTGCCGGCGAAGCCCCCGCGCCCCGCAAACGCGCCGCCACCGAAGTCCGCCGCCTTGTCACCGCGCGGGAGGACCGCCGGCCGGTCTACCTCAACACCCAGGGCCTGCGCGTCGGCCGCTCCGGCGCCGTGCTCCAAATTAAGGACCGCGACAAAACCCTCGAAGAGGTCCGCCTCAACGACATCTGCCAGCTCAGCCTGCTCGGCAATATTCAGATCACCACCCAAGCCGTACAGTCCCTCTGCGAGATGGACGTCCCCGTCTGCTACTTCTCCATGGGCGGCTGGTTCTATGGCATCACCTCGGGCATGTGCACGAAAAACGTGTTCCTCCGCCAGACCCAATACGCCATGGCGCAGCAGCCGTGGTTCTGTCGCCGGCTCGCTGCATCGCTCACCGAAGCCAAGGTGAAAAACCAGCGCACGCTCCTGCTCCGCAATCACATCGAGCCCGACCCGCGCGTCCTCGCTCAGCTCAAACAGATGGCCGCGCGCGCCGCCGACTGCGAAGCTCTCGACGAACTCCTCGGAATCGAAGGCAACGCCGCCCGCCTCTACTTCGGCGCCTTTGCGGGCCTCATCAAAACCGAGCCCGACGAAACCCTGCCCGCCATCTTCCAGTTCGATTTCAACGGCCGCAACCGCCGGCCGCCGCGCGACGCTGTCAACGCGCTCCTGTCGCTGGGATACAGCCTGCTCGTGAAGGACTTCACCATCGCCTGCTACGCCGTCGGCTTCGATCCCATGATGGGCTTCTACCATCAGCCCCGCTACGGCCGCGCCGCGCTCGCGCTCGACCTCATGGAGCCCTTCCGCCCTCTGATCGTCGACTCGGCCGTGATCGCCGCCATCAATAACCGCATGGTCACGCCATCCGACTTCATTCAGGTGGCCGATACCGTGGCCCTCAAACCCGAGGGCCGCAAAGGCTTCTTCCGCGCCTACGAGCTCCGCATGGACACCATGGCCACCCATCCACTGTTCGAATACCGCGTCACCTACCGCCGCATGCTCGACATCCAGGCCCGGCTCCTCGGCAAACTACTCCAGGGCGAGATACCCTCCTACCCTGTCTTCGTCACCCGATGACCCGTTCGCGAGAGGTACGATGATGAGGAAAGTGCGGGACCCTCTCGCGCCCACTTTTTTCAGTGCTTTATCCCGTGTTTCCGGTCGGCCCTGCGCCAGTGCGTTGCCATCGATCCGGACCGCTCGAAAACCCGAGCGCAGACCTTTGACAACAGAATAGGTTAGATGGGAAGCTATTTCCGCGATCAGCTGATCGCGGCCTCATTGAAGCATTCAGGGGCCGACCCGGAGTCGTCAACCACACCCTCATTTCCGCGATCAGCTGATCGCGGCCTCATTGAAGCACATCGATTTTCAGGGGGCCAAGGTGTACCCCTCGCAATTTCCGCGATCAGCTGATCGCGGCCTCATTGAAGCTCCTCGAGCCACTGGCGGTCTTCGGCGCGCTCCCGATTTCCGCGATCAGCTGATCGCGGCCTCATTGAAGCAGGGGCGCTGTAACGAACCACCCCGGTGTCACTGACATTTCCGCGATCAGCTGATCGCGGCCTCATTGAAGCCCGAACGGCCGCGTTCGTGTGCTGATGGCACAGGGCACATTTCCGCGATCAGCTGATCGCGGCCTCGTTGAAGCATTCCATGGCGCGGCACATTGCACCTGGCGACGGCGCATTTCCGCGATCAGCTGATCGCGGCCTCATTGAAGCGCGGTGATCCCACCAGTCCCGCCAGCATTCGATCGCCATTTCCGCGATCAGCTGATCGCGGCCTCATTGAAGCCAGATCACTTCCCCCACGCGCTCCCGGGCCACGCGGAATTTCCGCGATCAGCTGATCGCGGCCTCATTGAAGCATCACGACCTGGCTGCGCGGCGTGATGGCGTCCACGATTTCCGCGATCAGCTGATCGCGGCCTCATTGAAGCCCCGGATCGAGCGCATAGGAGGTCCCTTGTTTCGGTAATTTCCGCGATCAGCTGATCGCGGCCTCATTGAAGCCTACGACGCTGAGGAGATCAAGGAGCCAGTGGTCCAATTTCCGCGATCAGCTGATCGCGGCCTCATTGAAGCCTGCAGAACTCCGATCGCGCCGGCACCAAATACATCGACATTTCCGCGATCAGCTGATCGCGGCCTCATTGAAGCGAGGCGCTTCGTGATCTCATCCCATAGGGATTTCCAGATTTCCGCGATCAGCTGATCGCGGCCTCATTGAAGCCTGATTCTCTCCGCTGTTGCAGTGAGCGCCGCGGAAAATTTCCGCGATCAGCTGATCGCGGCCTCATTGAAGCAACCTACCTCTCTCAGCAATATCTAAACCCCTGAATTCATTTCCGCGATCAGCTGATCGCGGCCTCATTGAAGCGCATCGGTGGGGTATCCGTTGGACAGCAGCACGTAATTTCCGCGATCAGCTGATCGCGGCCTCATTGAAGCGCAGCCAGACTGTTGGCCGGAGCATTCGGAGGCACCATTTCCGCGATCAGCTGATCGCGGCCTCATTGAAGCTGAGCTGCGCCGTGCCGCTGCTTACCGTGAGGACGCATTTCCGCGATCAGCTGATCGCGGCCTCATTGAAGCAACGCAGCGGCTCATCTCCACACGCACGCGGCGCAGCATTTCCGCGATCAGCTGATCGCGGCCTCATTGAAGCACCACGACCCTGGCTGTGGCCACGTTCCACGTCAAATTTCCGCGATCAGCTGATCGCGGCCTCATTGAAGCTTTGCCGAAAACCCGGAGCACTCCGGAGCACTTTGGATTTCCGCGATCAGCTGATCGCGGCCTCATTGAAGCACCGCCACTGCCTTGATTGTGGTGGACCATGTTCCATTTCCGCGATCAGCTGATCGCGGCCTCATTGAAGCCCGCCGTGTTCCGCCACGCATCCGATCTGGAACTCATTTCCGCGATCAGCTGATCGCGGCCTCATTGAAGCTGGGTGGCAGGACGCGCGCATAGTACGGGAGTCTCCCATTTCCGCGATCAGCTGATCGCGGCCTCATTGAAGCGTCGCCGATCCGCTCACCGACAGAGCGTAGAGCCTTATTTCCGCGATCAGCTGATCGCGGCCTCATTGAAGCGATAGTCCCGAGGTCATCACTCGGATGTTCGTTTTCATTTCCGCGATCAGCTGATCGCGGCCTCATTGAAGCATCACCGGATGCCGATGGGAGAACCTGGCTCATCGACCGGCAGCAACAACGGTAATCTGACGAAAGAGGTCATCGTCAACAACGAGTCGCTGAATGCCACGCAGACGTTCGGCTACGATGCCTACAACCGGGTGCAGACGGCGCAGGAGGATTCGACGTGGTCGCAGACCTACGGCTACGACCAGTTCGGCAACCGCTCGGTAAGCTCCAACGGCGGTGCGAATCCATACCCGCTGTCGACGTTCACCCCGACGCTGTCGAGCAACTACAACCCAAAGAACCAGCTGATCATCCAGGGCTCGGCGTACGACCTCGATGGCAATCAGCAGGCGATCGGCGGATTTGGGTTTACCTGGGACGGTGAGAATCGGCTGCTGACAAGTACGCTGAGCAGCGCGACCACGCAGTACACGTATGACGGCGAGGGCCGGCGGGTGATGAAGGCCACGGGCGCCAACACAACGAACTATGTATACGACGCCGCGGGCCAGCTGGTGCTGGAAGAGACGAGGGAGAACGTGCCGGCGACCGGGACGCAGTATCTGACCGACGATCATCTGGGGAGCACGCGCGTGGTTACGGACCAGCACGGGACGGTGCAGAAGCGCTACGATTACCTGCCGTTCGGGGAGGAGATCTGGCAGGGGATGGGGGTGCGGGGAGCGGATTACGACACGCCGCCGGTGTACGGGGCCACGCAGGAGGTGGCCAACAGCAAGTTTACGGGGAAGGTGCGGGACGACGAGACGGGGTGGGATTATTTTGGGGCGCGGTATTTCAGCGGGCAGCAGGGGAGGTTTACCGGGCCGGACGAGTTCAAGGGCGGGATCGTAGACCCGTTCACCGGCCAGGACATCGAGACGAACACGGCGCTCCCGTATGCGGATATTACTGATCCGCAGACGCTGAACAAGTACGCGTATGTGGCGAACAATCCGCTGCGGTATGTGGATCCGAATGGGCACGTGATTGGCGTCGATGATCTGGCGGAGTGGGCTCTTTTTACGGCAACAACTGCAGCTGTCGTGTATTATGGCGAGAAGCTTGGCGAGTCGGTCAACGAGTACTACACGTCGCAAACAAAGGCCAGCATGGAGGCCCAGGCGACGTTCGCAAACCAGGAAAAGGCGGCTCCGCCTCCCGGTCTTCCAGCAAACCCCGACACTCTAAAGGACAAGGGATATCACGAGATCAGCCACCCCAAAGCTGCCGAGGCTGGGCATCGCACTTTCGAGAATCAGCAGATAGGAGACAAAGTGCGGTTTGATAAAGGTAAGCCCGGGGCACAAGGCCACGAAGGCACTGACCACTACCATCGATACAACCCAAAAGCCACTGGTAAAGCCGATCAGTATCTCGATGCGTCTGGCAACCCTGTCGCCCGTGGCTCCGAGGAGTCACACTTGAAACCTGACACGCCGCCACCGCCGAGGAAACCCGAGGTGGATAATTAAGGAAACAATGCTAACTGCCCAGAACGTGAGTTTTCACGAGGCCGGAATTAAAGAAGCAAGGCTCACCGAGAATCGGACTATCGTTCTCGCCTTGGAGGGCGTCCACACCGATGATGTCCGACGGGATGCTGAAGTCCGCATCGGCGGCGTCCGGGTGATCCTGCGTGACAGTTGTCTCATCGATGATTTCGCGATGGAATCGCCTGACGGTGAAATTCTGAGCCTTGAGAATCGCGACGGCGTTGTATCTTTGATCATTGAATGGAACGATTTCGATCGTAAGGAGCACTTCACGAGGGCGTATCAGATCACATGCGACTCTATTGCCGTCGATATCTTTGATGCGCGATAGGCGTCAACAGACATCGGTTCCGTGCGCACGGTCCACGTGCGTCAGCAGCCGTACGACCGGCCCGGCTTTCCCCGGCCCGTAACAGTGGCACTTACAGCCAGCGGCATGACGCCGACGTCGACGTTAACCTACGATGAAAGGCGGCGCGGCTGCCAACGACTGTAAAAGTCGTCCGGCCCAGCTGTCCGGGGAATGCCGGGTGCACACAATGAGAGCGGGCGATAGGCGCGGGGCTCTCGAATGTCTATAGAGCAAGCCGATGTAGTTGACATCATAAGTACCGACAGGGCAACAGGGCACGTCGTTCTCACAATCAGCGATCATTTGGACTGGTCGGACGGCACGGCGCACCAATTGCTCCTGCAAAACAAACTGAATCGATACGTAGCCTTTGTTGAAAGCGGGGAGATCCTGGAGACCTACCCTGATGCGAGGGGCAGAAGCGTCGACCTCAGGGTTGTTTTTCAGTTCCCTCCCGATGAGACGGGCCGAGCCTTCCTATCCAAGGTGCGGCCCATCGTCGAATCGGCTGGTTACACGTTCCTCGAGGAAATATTTGGCGGGACCCGTTTCAACTGAATCGGCGCGGGGCGGTGCTCACAACCGCAAAGCAGGATCGGATGCTTCGCCCAGACGGGTATGTTACCCCGCCCGCCGCAGTCGCTGTTTGGAATTGGCGGCGACCAGTGAATTGATCAGCCGCACCATGGCGCGCTGATCTTTCTCGGGCAGCGTGGTCATGATCTGGAATCGCTTCCAGGGCCGTTTCGTGTCACCGTCGTCATTGACGCGTTCGGACGGGGCGACCTCATCCCCAGCAAACTCATCGGCCGAGACCTTCAACGCCCTTGCCAGCGCGATTACCGCC
Organism: Bryobacteraceae bacterium; assembly: GCA_035653295.1. Classification (GTDB taxonomy): domain Bacteria; phylum Acidobacteriota; class Terriglobia; order Bryobacterales; family Bryobacteraceae; genus DASRCB01. Next base: position 18,951 of record DASRCB010000398.1, on the reverse strand, counting down.
GAGGCGGGCGGTACGCCATCGTCGTTTTCGTAATAGGAAATCGAACGCTGGGTGGCGCCGATGGCTTTCGCAAGCTCGACCTGGGTGAGGCCGCGGGCTTTGCGAATGGCGGTCAGTCTGGGCCTGCGGACACGCCGGGCAGCGTAAATGTTCTGACGAAAACCGCGCAGACCGGACCGACCGACGGGGCGATCCAGACGAAGATTCTGTACGACGGACTGGGCCGGAAATCGCAGACGGCGCGGCTGGCGCCGGGCGATGGGCACCAGTGCGTGAAACGCCGCCCATGGTTATACCCGGGCACCGTCGGGTTGCACGGACGAACAGGGCTCAAGCTGCGGCACCTGCAGGCTGCGGAATTCCGACGAAGAAAATCGCTCATTCCGAGCTGATGACGATCGGATCATCGCCGAATGGCGCTGTTGACAGCATTGTGGTGCAGGTGATCGTCATCGGTCAAGTTACCTGATCAACATCATTTCGTTTGTTCGTGTTCGGCGGGCGCTGCCGGCGCAGAATTTGCGTGAGCACGCCACTGGCTTTCCATCTTGCGCACTCTGGCCGCCAGATAGCGCCAGTAATTCAGCGGCATCGCCATTGCCGTGATTTCTTCCAGCGGCCCGGCAAAGTAGTGCAGGCTGCTGATCGGCGCCGCGGAATCCGGATGATTGAACAGCGCCACATACTTTCTGGCGCAGCCGATCAGAACAGCCCGCTCGATCTGCTCGAAGGGGAAGCCGGCCCGATACCAGTCCGCGGCCAGCTTTTCATCGGCCGCCGAAAACATAGCCTGGACACAGGCCGGCTCGAGGAACAGCCCGCGCACGCGCGCCACATACAACGCCTGCTCGGGGTCCGCAGTGGTTTCCGCAGCCTGCTTCTGATAAGGCCAGAAACGGTCGCGGATCTCGATGCGCCCCAGCTCATGCTGATTCGCCGCGCGATAGACGATGCCCACTTCTTTGCCAATCTCCTGCAGATAACTGGTGAGCGAACGGGTACTGTGACCGGTGGCCTGGGCCAGTTCGGCCATACGGAAACGCAGCTGCGCGGTGCGCCGGTCGGCGTGCAGGCATACATAAACGAAAATCTTGAAGGCGCCGTCGGAGAGCACGCCCAGAGCGTCCTTCATCTGGGCTCCGGCGGCGAAGAAGCCGCCCGAATGTTTCATGGTTAATCGGTTCTCGCTCATGCCGCCTCCCTGCCGCCGCGCTTTTTGCGCATGGATTCCCCTTTGAGCTCGAGGCGCTGGGCGTTGTGCACCAGCCGGTCGAGGATGCTGTCGGCGGCCGTAGGGTCGCCGATCTGGGCATGCCAGCCAGGCACCGGGACCTGAGAGGTCAGAATGGTGGAGCGCGTCTGATAACGGTCGTCACAGATCTCCAGCAGGTCTCGGCGTTCGGCCTCCGTCAGCGGAGCCATGCAGAAGTCGTCGATCAGCAGCACGTCGGTCTGGGCCAGGCGGCGCAGCAGCCGACTGAAACTGCCGTCGGCGTGAGCCAGCGCCAGCTCGCGGAACAGTTGCGCGGACCGCGCGTAGTAGACGGTGTATCCGTCGCGGCAGGCCTTGTGTGCCAGCGCGCAGGCGATCCATGACTTTCCCACTCCGGTGGCTCCGATCAGGAAAATGTTCTGATGTTGTTTGACCCACTCCGATTCGGAGGCCAGCGAGCGGACCAGCGCGCGGTCGAGCCCGCGCGGGGTCTGGTAATCGATGTCTTCCACCGAGGCCGTGCCTTTCAGCCGCGAACTGCGCAGGCGCCGCGCCAGAGCACGCTCTTCTTTCCAGCTCCACTGGCGATCAACCAGCATGCCGAAGCGCTCGTCGAAGCTGAGGCCGGCCGAGTCGGGCTGCTCCAGTTGCTGCCGGAAGGCGTCGGCCATGCCGTTCAATCGCATGACGTAGAGTTTGTGCAGGGTTTGCTGATTGAGCATGGTGTGCATCCTTATTTACTGAAGGGTTGAATCGAAGTAAGCCGCGCCGCGGATGTTGCCGTGAATCACGGCGGCCAAAGGCGCGTCAGAGGGTTCGGCCATGGGCTGGTTTTCCAGGCGATGCCGCAGCATCGATTCCACGCTGGCCAGCGAGTAAGAGCCGAAATACAGAGCCCGCGCCGCGGCTGCTTCCAGGCGCTGAAGGCCATATCTGCCGCCGAGTCGCACCAGTCCGAGACAGCAGCGATAACCCATCTCCGGATGCGGTTTGGCGGCGAGGATCTCGCGGAACAGCCGCCCGGTGTGGGGCCCGGCCGCATCGGCCCAGTCCAGCAGGCGCGAGGGCGTCCATGCCAGATACTGCTGGTGGGCTTTGGGCCGGTGCTCGGCGACGGTGCTCGCTTCACCGGCTGCAAAGCTCCGTGCATGGCTGGCCACGCGCAGGCCTTTGTGAAAGATCTCCACCGTGGCGCCGCTGACGCGAATGTCCACCTGCCGGCCAACCAGCTGGTAAGGAACGCTGTAGAAGTGGCCTTCCGCCGGCACGTGATAATCCAGATCGACCTTCAGGCTTCGCCACCGGCCGATCTCATAGCGCTCCGCCGGCAAAGGGCGCAGGGCGGGTTTGTCGACCGCGGCAAAGACGCTGGCGCGCGTGCCTTCCCGTTTGTGGAATGGCTTGTTGTTCACCGCCACCAGCAGTTCCGCGATGGCCTCGTTGACCTCTGCCAGGCTGAAAAAGGTGCGCTTGCGCAGAGCGGCAACCACCCAGCGCTGGACGACCTGGACGGCATTTTCCACCTTGGCCTTGTCGCGGGGACGGCGCGGTCGGGCCGGAATAACTCCCACGGAGTAGTGCGCGGCCATGTCGCTGTAAGTCGGGTTGAGATCGGGCTCGTAGCGGCAGGCTTTGTTGACGCCGGTTCTGGCGTTGTCCGGGATTACCAGCATCGGCAGGCCGCCGAAATACTCGAAGGCGCGGATGTGCGAGCCGATCCAGCAGGACAGCTCCTGGCTCCAGGTGGCTTCGGCGAAGGTGTAACTACTGAAGCCCAGGACGGCTACAAAGACCGCCGCTTCGTGCACCTCGCCGGTGTTGCGGTTGTGAACGGGAATGGTGGCGCCGGCGTAATCGACGAACATCTTCTCGCCGGGTTTGTGCTGCTGGCGCATGGTGATTTTGCGGGCCCGATACCATTGCCGGTACAGATCGCAGAAGCGGCTGTAGCCGTAGCCGGCGGGATGGGCCTGACGGTATTCCTGCCAGACCAGTTCCAGGGTCAGGTCGCGATGGGACTCGAGTTCGTGATGGACGGCGGCGAAATCCGGTTCAGGATGCTGGCGGCGGCTGGGCGGGGCCGACCGCTGGCCGAACAGCAGCTGGTCCAGCTGTTCGTCGCTGAGGTTTCCCGGAAGTGGCCAGCCGAGGTTGGCGGCCCGCGCCAGTTTCAGATATTTGTGGACGGTGCTTTGAACAATGGAACAACTGCGGGCGATCTGATGCTGTGCCAGCCCCAGTGCCGACAGTCGCAGAATCTCACGTGTCTTGCGCATGGACAGAGCCTCTTCCGACAAATCTGATCCTCCCTGTTTCAAACAGGATCAGACTGCCCTGGTTTTGTCCAGCGCCTTACGGTTCTGTTCCGACCGGATCGCGATCACTCGTTCCGAGGTCATCGCGATCAGCCATTCCGAACTCACCACGATCCTCGATCGTCATCGGCTCGGAATCACCGATCGCGCTCACCCCGGAACGATGATTTTCATCAGCTCGGAATGGCAATTTTCATGGCTCGGAATCCGCATGAGACATAAGTCGCCGGATACGACCGCACACTACGCAAAGGTCGATATCGCCGCTCTCCAGGAGATCGCGCAACCTTGGCCAGAGGAGAGCCGATCATGCTGAGCGATGCTGCCAATCGTTACATCGAGCTGTATCGGAGCATGGGATTCAAGTACAAGGTCCAGGCATACATGCTCCACAGTTTCGCTGCTTTCGCCGAAAGCCGATCTGAGCAGTTCATCCAAACGGATACAGTTTTGGAATGGGCGAAAAGCGCTCCGTCGCCGCGTCAACGCTATGATCGCCTGCTTACAGTTCGCCGCCTGGCCTGTTCACTTAATGCGGAAGACGAGCGACACCAGGTACCTTCGATCGATGTGTTCGGCCGCGCGCCAAAGAGGCGTCGGACCTGCCATATTTTCACTCAGGACGAAGTCGATCGTCTTCTACAAGCCGCCACAAAACTCACATCCAGGAGATCGATACAACCGGTGACATTCAAGGCTACATTGTCTCTGATCGCCTCCGCTGGGCTTCGGGTCTCGGAGGCTTTGAAACTTCAACTCTCGGACATTACCGAAAACGGACTGCTTATTCGGGCCACGAAGTTCCAGAAGAGCCGGCTTGTTCCACTTCATGCGACCGCGAGTAACGGATTACAGGAGTACCTCAACATCCGTGAACGAATGAAAACAACCGCGAACACGGTATTCGTTTCCAAACGCGGCACAGCGATTCCATATCCCACTATGAATCAGACGTTTTTGCATTTGGCACGTTCGGCTGGGCTACGCCCCGGTCCGGGGCTTGGTGGTTGCCGGATTCATGACCTACGCCACACCTTTGCTGTCCGCTCGCTGGAACAGTGTGTCGGGGATCGTAAATCAGTGGCGCGGCATATGACTGCACTCAGTACCTATCTTGGTCACGCCCACGTTTCAGACACCTACTGGTATCTGCAGGCTACGCCGAAACTGCTATTCGACGTGGCAGAAGCCGCCGAGGCTCTACACCGAGGGGGTGGGCAATGACACCGCTCGGTCCTCATCTGACGACTTTTTTGCGCGAGTATCTTCCAAACCAGCGCGAAATGAGCGAGCGAACTTCTGATACATACGCCTATGCCTTCCAACTGCTGGTGTGCTACGCCGCGGAACGTCTGAAGACCACGCCGTCGGCTCTGTTCATCGAGCAACTGGACCCGACCTTAGTTCTGGCTTTTCTCGAGCATCTCGAAAAGTCGCGCGGAAACTGCGCTCGAACGCGGAACTCACGACTGGCCGCTATCAAGACATTCTTCCGATTTCTGGAATACCGGCTACCGACATGTCTTGATCAAATCCGTCGAATCCGCGCCATCCCGGTGAAGAAGACCGACGAGACAATCATCGGATATCTGAATCGCCAGGAGATTCAGGCTTTACTGGACGCTCCTGACCCGAGTTGCCGACATGGACTTCGGGACCGCGCGATGTTTCACCTCGCCTATGCCGGTGGCCTGCGTGTCTCGGAGTTAGTGGGGTTGCGGGTGGCCGACCTCACTCTCCATCCCCAACCGACCGTCCATGTGATGGGCAAAGGCCGCCGTGAGCGCGTACTCCCTTTGTGGAAAGAAACGGCGATTGCAGTTCGCGATTGGCTCAAAGTTCGCGGCGAACCAAAAAGCATCGCGCTCTTTCTGAATGCCCGCGACGAAGCAATGACCAGGTCGGGGTTCGAATACATTCTCGAAAAGCACATTCGGACGGCGAGCACAAAACAACCCTCGTTGTCCAAGAAACGAGTTTCGCCCCACCGTCTTCGACATTCGTGCGCCATGCATACACTCCATGCGACCGGCGATATTCGGAAAGTCTCCCTCTGGCTGGGCCACGCTACACTCCAGAGCACGGAGGTTTATCTCCGAGCCGACCCTACGGAGAAACTGGAAGCCATGGCGTCTTTGGTCCCGCCCAACTTACGTCGTGGTCGGTTCCGGCCTCCGGATAAGTTACTCGCTCTGCTTCGACCCAAATCGTAGTTCCGTTATGCGCCGCCCAAAGCCTCTCATCTGGCGATTTCGCCGCGTGTCTGTAGAGCAACTCCGCATATCTATGGACGGCGCATATTTTCTTTTTTGCGGTGCACCGCAAAAAAGAAAAGGCATTGATTCTCTGGCGCAGCTATGCCGGGAAAAGCTGGATGCCGATCCCTTCTCCGGCTGGTTATTTCAATGCCCTCTCGATTGCACCCGATAGCGGTGAAGGTGTTCGACGCCTCCGCATCACGCATCCATTCCATCCGCTGAAAGACAAGCAGTTCGAACTTATCGAACATCGATGCATTTTCGGAGAGAGCTACCTGTATTTCTACGATGACAGCGGCTTGTTGCGGGAGATCCCTGCCGTATGGACGGATTTTCTTACGGCCGACGTTTTCGTGGAACTGGCGGGCGGCCGTTCGCCGCTGCACGCCGAGACTCTATTGGAGCTTGCCGACTTAGTGGAGCGCTGGGCAAAGGATCCGGCCGGTCATGTGTAACGTTAATAACGCCTCATGTGTAAAGATAAATGCGCCGACCGACCGAATCGAGATGGCGCTGGATCACGCAGGGCATCGGGCCGAACTGATACCCAGATGCGCAGTTGTTTGGCCGCGTGCATCCCGGGCGGCCGAAACAAAGCTCTTGCACTTTGTTCTATAATGGACATAATTATAGTTACATATGAGAACGGATCGAAGCCCCTCGCGAACGCCTGCCGCGAAGCTCCAGGCCCTCCGCGAAAGCGGAACACTGAATCCCAGACCGGGCAACGTGCGCGACGCACTGTTCCTGGAAGATCCGTTTTTCGACCCACAGGATCTTGCACAGGTTCGATACGAAATGCTCCGTCGGGTTCAGAAGGAAGCGATGCCGATCAGCGCCGTCGCCGCCACCTTTGGCTTCTCTCGTCCGGCCTTCTACAAAGCCCAGGGAGATTTCGCCCGCGAAGGATTGGTGGGACTCATTCCGCGACGGCGCGGCCCCAGGGGGCGCCACAAACTGACGCCGGAGATTCTGGCGTTCGTCGACCAGATCCGTGCGATCGAGCCTTCAATCCGAACGACGGACATCGTCCGGCGCATTCAGGAAAGGTTCGGCACTCAGGTGCACCGCCGATCACTGGAGCGGGCTCTTGCGCCGCCGAAAAAAAACCGCGTGTGCCATAGCTGTGGTCCCAGCCCGGCAACGGCCACGCTCACCGAGCATTACGAGACCTTGCGGGGGTATGTATTGGCGCGGAATGAAGCCTCGGGTTTGCGTTGCGGACTGGGTGCTTTGATGGCGCGAGGCATGGCGGCCTGGATCCATGTCGTAGCGGAATTGATCCCGGCGGGTCGATCAGAACCGCGGAACAGGTCGCCGGTCAGCGTACCGCTGTTTGCGCAAAGCGAAGTGATTCAGCTGCTGGGACAGGCTGTCCTGGCATTGGTGTGCAGAGGATCGCTATGAATAGTGAAGCCCATCACAAGGTTCAGGCCGAACATTTAGTGCGGAATGCGTTTCTATACGTTAGACAATCCACACTGCGGCAGGTGCGCGAAAACATCGAAAGCAGCCAGCGCCAGTATGGACTGCGCGATCGGGCCCTCGCGCTTGGGTGGACGACTCAGCAGATTGTGATCATCGACTGCGACCAGGGCCAATCCGGTAGCAGCGCCGTCGAGCGGGAAGGATTTCAGAGGCTCGTCGCTGAGGTCAGCATGAACCGTGCCGGAATCGTGATGGGATTGGAAGTCTCCCGTTTGGCGCGCAATTCCAGCGACTGGCACCGACTGCTGGAGATCTGTGGACTCACCCGCACCCTGCTGCTGGATGAGGACGGGCTGTACGATCCCGCGCATTTCAATGATCGTCTGCTACTGGGCCTCAAGGGGACGATGAGCGAAGTTGAGTTGCACCTGATCCGTGCACGCCTTCGCGGCGGTCTTCTCCAGAAAGCCCGGCGTGGGGAACTGGGTGGCCGGCTTCCGACAGGGCTGGTTTACGGCGATTCGGGCCGAGTGGAACTGGACCCGGATCGGCAGGTGCAGGAGAGTTTTCTTCACCTGTTCAGAACGTTTCGACGCACCGGTTCTGCGCTTGCGGTCGTAAAAGCATTCCGACAAGAAGGCTTGAAGTTTCCGCATCGCGTGTGGGGCGGTGCGCACGGTGGAGAAGTCATCTGGAATGATCTGGCCTACCACCGGGTCACATGGGTCTTGTCTTGCCCGCGCTATGCCGGCGCTTACGGGTTCGGGCGGACGCGGTCGGTGAAACTGCCCAACGGAGTTGTCCAGCGGACTAAGAAGAAGGTCCAGCCTGAGGAGTGGTACGCGTTCATTCCAAACGCACACGCCGGGTACATCAGCTGGGAGGAGTATCAGACCAATCAGAAGAAACTGCAAGAGAACTCGACGCAATATCGATCTCAGCACAAATGCACTCCACCCCGTGAAGGCCCTTCCCTGCTTCAAGGCCTGGCCATCTGTGGAAGATGTGGTCGGCGGATGCAGGTTCAGTATCACGAGCGGCGCGGGCATCTGTACCCCGATTACATCTGTGGCGCCGTCGCCTCGCACTATGGACAGAAGCAGTGCCAGCGGATTTCCGGACGCGATCTTGACCGGGCTATCGGCGAGCTCCTGTTGGCCACGGTCAACCCTCTGAATCTGGAGGTAGCGCTTGCGATCGAACGGGAAGTGGAAATCCGCCTTGAGGAGGCCGATCGGCTCCGGTACCAGGTTGTAGAGCGGGCACAGCAGGAGGCAGAGCTTGCACGCCGCCGGTACCTGCGAGTCGATCCCGATAATCGACTGGTCGCCGATCAATTGGAAGCGGACTGGAACGGCAGGCTGCGGGCTTTGCATGCGGCTCAGGAACAATACGAACAGCAGAAGCAAAATGCACGAGTCAGTTTCCAGGAGACCCAGCGAGAGAAGATCCTGGCGCTCGCCGCAGATTTTTCCGGCGTTTGGAATAATCCAAACCTGCCTCATCGGGAGCGGAAGCGGATGGCGCATTTGCTGCTGGAAGACGTCACTCTTCAGAAAGACCGAACGGTGCTCGCTAAAGTCCGCTTCAAGGGTGGCGCGGTAAAGACGCTTGAACTGCCGCTGCCACTGCCGTTCTGCGTGCTTTCGAGGACCAGACCGGAGGTGGTCGAAGCCATTGACGGCTTGCTCGATTCGCATGACTACCGAGAAATCGTCGACATTCTCAATGCTCGAGGTCTGCGTTCGGGCGATGGTCATGCGTTCAACGTGTCTATCGTTGGTAGCATCTGTGTTAAGTCAGGCCTCAAGACTCGACGGCAACGATTACGCGAAAAGGGTCTGCTTACTCTCAAAGAGATGAGCAGGAGAATCGGTGTCCGGGCGTTCACAGTTATCCAGTGGCGCCAACAAGGACTGGTTGTCGGCTACCGATCGAACTACAGGAACGAATATCTGTTCCATCGTATGGATCCGCGCTCAAAAACCTCCCCATCGCGGCCGAGTAATAACGGTTCATGGCGTAATCCAGCCCGCTCTCCGTATCGCGGAAATAAGTCGCGAACTTGACCCGCTCGTTGGCGGTTGGGGTGCCTTTCTCGTCGCCGTAGGGGAACACGTGAAGGTCGGCGCCAATGCGGGCACGCAGAAGGCCGTGCATTTTAGAGGCGCTATGGATACTTCACCTTACCCGGCCTGACATAGACACCTCCCTTGACGTACGTTTGCCCTTTTTCCGTATTGGCCAGGAAGCCGATGCTGGCAACGTCAGGGACGAACATGAGTGACCAGCTGTTATTCCGGGGTCCAGGGGTGTCACTCGGCGCGATGCCCAGAGAGATCCTCGGCCCAGTGTCGTCTTCCATCAACAAAGACGGCTGGTCCCAAAGCGTCAACATCAGACGCACGCGCGTCTTCCGATCTGCGCCCCTCATCGCCAGGAACGGTAGATCATCGTTCAGCACTCCAATCGCAACGGTTTGATTGTTGGGATCCGTCAGATCGAGAGGCGGACGACCAGGCACAACACCACCTGCAAGTCCTCTGGTGCTGAATGCGATTACGGCGTTCTGCGCCCTGTCGAGGCCCCAGTGAGAGATTACCTGCCCTCGCTCACCCACTAATTCGAAGCTCCGGGCGCGCACTAACTCCGCTGGCCGCGCGTGCTCGCGAGCGAGAATCGTCAGCGTTCCCGCGGCACCGCCGACGAAGCCGCACGCGAGCGCCGTCGCGATTATTACAATTGATTTCATACGTTCCCCCTACCATTTAGCGGTGTTTGCAGTGCAGGTAGTTCCCGGCCTGCCGGGCGTGCACGTACAATCCGTGCTCAGCCAATCAGTAATCCAGGTTGTAGCTGCATCAGGCCGCCAGAGGCCCTTTTGTTGGAAGAACGTGTTATTAAAGTACACATCGTCAGGTTGTGCAGCCCATGCGTGAAGGATCAACTCGTGGACCAATGTAAACTCAGGATGTGAAGTGCTTGGGATCGATAACGGCGGGAGCAATCCAGCCTTGAGTATAACTGCAGTTTGTTTCGTAGCTCCCATGTTCACAGTCGCCGCATTGGCACCGCCGAGGTAGGAAGTGATGGTCTGAGTGTTGCTCAGCTCGTACCCTGTAACCTGCTGAAGAGTTAGCGCTCCAACATTACTCTGACCGAGGTAGTAGAAGTTTGTCTGTCTCTCCTTTTGACGGATCGCGGTAAGCGTGTAGTTCGGGATAGCGAGGGCTGACATGCCCTGGCTAAGTATCGAAGCGCAGGTGGACCTCGCGAACTTCGCCCACATCTTGTCGTTTAGAATGTCGTTTTTGACTTCGTCGTTTGCTCTCCAGTCGGTCGGAAAATGAGAGGCAAACAAAAGGCCAAAATCTCCCGCGCTAGGGAACCACCCCAGAGCAAAACCTTGCGGTGGTGAGGGGAACCTGTGGACACTGCCTATTTCATACGCACCCGAGGTCCAAGAGTATATAGCAGCGGCGACGGAGAACCCTGACGCACCACCGTTCTGGTCATACATGATCCCCGACTTCGCGATCACCCCCCCATCGTCCGTGCCAATCTTCGGCTCGTCATTCGGGACCGTCCAGCGCACAGTCCCGCTCTCGTCAAAGGCGACTATGTATGGTGTCCGGTCGTCCCCGACGTACGCAGTTCCCACATACGATCCGTCCTCCGCCTGCAGCGCCGGTGCCACGGCATCGTTCTGGCCCGCGATCGACGGCCCAGGCCCGACACTCACGCTTGTCCCCGTAACGGTTGCGATTACGGGCTCACCCGTGAGCGCGATGAAACTCGCAATCACGCCCTGGTCGGCGTTGGTGATAACGTACGTCGGAATGGTCGGGATATCCACGCCGGACGAGGCGACCCAATCACCCAGCACAATCTGATCCGATGCTCCCGCGCTGTTCACCCGGAAGAGCCGGTTGTGGAAAAGCGCGTGGTACTCGTCCGAGCCAGGCTCCGCGTACATCCAGGGATATAAAGGTAACCATCACCTGCAATAATGAAGTCGCCGTACTGGCCGTCCAACGGCGTGGTGTTCGCGCCCTGCGCCATCAGTACCGTAAACTGATTTCCTGTCAAAGGATTAACGCCGACAATAGTGAAGTCCGTATACTCATACCCGTTGTCCGCAGGCATCCTGCGTGCGAAAATCGTGCCATCGGTGCTTACAACGGCACTGGGATAGCAGTCTACGGGGCTGTAAACGGTTGTCTTCTGCCCGGTGAGGCCATTGAACTGCACGAGCGCGCACAAATTGCCATTAGTTGAATCCGTCTGCTCCAGCCCCACCAGTCCGCCCTGAAAGTCGGGGATCAAAGAACGAATCTGCGTTGCATCCAACTGCCAGGCCGTTGCTCCGTCGCTGGTAATCGCCTGCACAGTCCCGTCCTGCTGGAAGGCGAACACGTCCGCCACTCCGTTTGCGTTGGGAACCGCCGGAACAATCCTGTCCACGCCCGACCCGTCTCCGGCATTCGACCACTGCACCGTTCCCACCGGAAGATCGTTCGAGAACACGGTAACATCCGCCGAGGCCGTTCCCGCCGTGATCGTCGCACGCCCCGCCGCAACAGCCGTCAGAACCGGCGGATCATCAGTCGACAGGCTGACGATGGTCGGATCGCTCGATGTCCACGTCAGCCCGGTCACCGCCTGCCCGGTGGAACTGACCGCCGCAACGCTATGCGTATCGCCCACCACCAGATTCAGCAGATTAGGCGTCAGGCTCATATTGTCGCCGCTCGGAACAATAAACGCCATTGCATTGCTCCATACGCCGTTCTGCTGCACCCGTGCGATGCCGGTCACCGCGCCCGATGCTACAGAGGCCATCACCTGCGTGTCACTCCAACTGGTCACCTGACCGGTTGTGCTGCCCAGCCAGACAGCGCCGCTTCCCTGGGTCGATCCGAATCCTGTACCTGTGATCGTAACCGAGGTTCCAGGCAATCCGGAACCCGGAGTCACGCTTAGAAGATGAGGAATATTGATCGTAAACGGCACGGAATTGCTCATTACGCCGTTCTGCAGGACCTGCGCATTGCCTGAGGCCGCTCCGGCTGAAACGGTGGCGACCACCTGCGTATCGCTCCAGCTCTGCACCGAGGCCGCGGCTGTTCCCAGCCACACCTGCCCACTACCCTGGGCGGAGCCGAAGCCCGAGCCGGTAATCGTCACCAGTGTGCCAGCAATTCCACTATTCGGGGTGATGCTGGCGATCTGTGCGGTATTGACGGTGAATGGAACTGAGTTAGACCACATCCCACTCTGCTGAACCTGTGCCGTTCCGGATGTGGCGTTCGCCGCGACCGTGGCGACGATCTGGGTGTCGCTCCAACTCGTCACCGCGCCGAAACTCGTGCCCAGCCACACCTTCCCGTTCACCTGATTGGCGCCGAAACCCGAGCCGGTGACCGTCACGCTGCCGGCTGGCGCTGCAGGATTGGGCGAAACACTCACTATTGACGGAGTTGGCCCCGTCACCGCGTATTGCACGGAATTGCTCCCCACGCCGCTCACGGTTACCACCACCGGGCCGGTCGCCGAGCCAGGCGGCACGGCGGCCACAATGCTGCTCGTGGTCCAGTTGCTCACCGCCGCCGCGACTCCATTGAACGTCACAGTGCCCTGACTCGAGCCGAACTTTGACCCGCTGATGGTTACCGCTGTTCCCACGTTCCCCGAACCTGGCGATAAGCCCGAAATATACGGAGATGCGCCGGTCACGCTGAACGCCGGCCCGCTGCCCCCTACTCCACCAACAGTGACCATGACCGGCCCCGTCGTCGCGCCCGGCGGAACGACGGCGGTGATGGTGGAATCGCTCCAGCCCCTCACCTGCGCCGTGATCCCATTGAAGGTCACGGTACTGGTGGTCTGGTTTACGCCGAACAGAGAGCCGCTGATGGTTACCGCTGTCCCCACAGGACCGGACGTGGTGGACAGACTGTTGATCACTGGCGTCGGTATCACGGTGAACGTCAGTGGATTGCTGGGCAGACCGGCCACCGTGACGATGACTGGCCCAGTAGTTGTCCCCGCCGGCACTCGCGCGCCTATTGTCGTGATGCCGTAATCGTAGCTGCTGACGGGTATGCCATTGAACGTCACGGTGGTGTTCGTCAGGGTCGAGCCATAATAAGTCCCCCAGATGACAACATACGTTCCGACCGGACCCGACGGCGGCGATAAGGATGATATTTGTGGCGCCACCGGCTGCCCCGCGGCTTGCGAAATGGGCACGGCCTGCCCGTTGATGAAGATATTCCCGTTGCGCTGCGGCTGAACGTTCGCCGTCACCGCAAAGTTGACCGTGCCGCTTCCGCTGCCGCTCCATCCTGGCGGCGCGAATCAGCGTAGCACGAGGCGCCGGAAACGCGGAGCCTTCGCGCCGCCATTGGCCTGCATCTCGATGATAAACAGCGGAACTGCCTGGCGCAGGACGGCAAGGACGTTGGCCAGCCGTGGCGGGATATCCTCGGCCACCAGGATGGCCAGACAAGGGCGGTGGCCGTGGATGATGGCCCAGTGCTCGACGAGGCGCATGATCTGAACTTCGTCGGCGGAGTGAGGCTGCAGGTCTGCAACCCAGAGGATTGCTTCGACGGGATCTTCGAGGAGCAGCTCGACATGGCCCGCCCGGCGGCCGGTACGGAGTACTTTCAAGTCACCGAGGCCGAGGATCACGGGTGCGGCGATGATGCTCTCCACCGCGCTGGAGAACTCTGACGCGATCACGGCTGTTGCCTGCGTGGTCGAGGAAGGGGAGCAGAATCTCTGGCACGAATCGAAGATTCATGGAGGGCTTCGGTTAGCTGCCAGAAACGGGTGCGGCTGATCTCGATCGCCACCCAGCCCTGCGGACCCTCGAGGCGCAGCCGCAGGCGACCGCGGGGAAGAACCGTCAGGACCGCGCTCTTTACGCGGAAGCGGCGCCGCGCGGAGCCGGGCTGCAGCAGCACCACCGCGCGGCCCAGCTCGAAAACAGTGTCGTTACGCATGGAGCCTCGTCAGACCGGAAACACCACGGTCCACACATTCATGGCTCAGCTGAGGGGCGGAACGCAAGCCGTCGCCCCTGGGCTAACTGTCCGTCGACCAGATGCCGCGCATGGCGAGAGATCACGCGGCGCGCGCCCGCATGAGTTCGGCGAAGGTTGTGCGCTGCCGCTCCCAGTCAGGTTCGGTGGTGATGCGGCGCAGTTCCTGCTCGGTAATGGAATCGCGACCGTTTGCAGAGCGCGGAAGAAACAACAGCTGCTCCTGGATGTCGGGAGCGAGATCGAGCAGATTCAGGATCTGGCGTATACGGGAGCGCGTTACGTTGCCGGCGCGCGCGAGTTCCGCCTCACTGCCTGTTGCGCGCGTGCGCAGCAGTTCCTCAAGACGGAGTGCAAGGGCCATGAGCCGGCTGATGCGCGGAACGCAACCCTCAACTCGGCTTTGGGCGTCCCGCTGCGGGCCGGCAACGCGCAGCATGATTCGTCCGCGCTGGACGCGAACGCGCTCGATCGGGATGAGCATCTCGCTCTGGTCCTTGAGACGAATGGTGAGCTGGTCGCGGTCACCGGCCCAGGTCACCCTTTCAACATAGTGAGCGATGTCGCCGCCTGCGGCATCCTCGACGATTCGCTCCAGATCGTCAGCCGGGAGCGGCTTTCGAACACAGTCGCCGGTCCCGCTCTGCGGCGAGCCAGGGCAGATGTAACGAGAGCGCTTCCGCAATCTGCGGGATCCTGAGATGCGCAGATGGCCGCCACACGTGGCGCAAAACAGGATGGCGGACAAAGCCCCGTCCCCCGCACTTGCCGGCCGCCGCTTGCGGCCCCGCTGTGTCGCGGCCAGAAGCCGTTGTACGCCGTGCCACGCCTCAGGCGCAACGATAGCCGGGTGCTCGCCCGCGTAGTCCTGCTCTCCCTGCCGCACGCGGCCAATGTAGAGCTTGTTGGTCAGCAGGCGCTTCAGCGAGTCTTCGCGGAACGGACCACCCCGGTGGCTCCCGCCAGCCTGTGTCGTCCACGACTTGTTGGTCCAGCCACGCTGGGCCAACTCCCGCAATGTCGCTTCAAGGCTCCCGGTGTGGAGCGAGAGATCGAAGATGGCCCGCACCCGCTCCGCCTCCGCTTCGTTGATCCGCAGCCCGGCTCCGGATGGATCGAGGTCATAGCCCAGCACCAGACGCCCACCCGTCCATTTGCCTTTGCGGCGCGCTGCCGCCTGCTTATCGCGTGTGCGCTCGCTGATGATCTCCCGCTCGAACTGGGCAAACGATAACAGGATGTTCAGCGTCAGCCGGCCGAGTGAGGCGGCGGTGTTGAACTGCTGGGTGACGGAGACGAAGGCAGCCGAGTGGCGCTCGAAAATCTCCATGATGCGCGCAAAATCCAGCAGCGAGCGGCTGAGCCGGTCGACCTTATATACGAGGACGCAGTCCACCTGCCCGGCGGCGATGTCGGCCAGCAGGCGCTTCAGCGCGGGGCGCTCCATATTGGCTCCGGTGAAGCCGCCGTCATCGTAGCGCGTGGGCAGCAGAACCCAGCCCTGCGACTGCTGGCTGTGGACGTAAGACTCGGCTGCTTCGCGCTGCGCATGGAGGGAGTTGAACGGCTGCGCCAGCCCTTCTTCGGTCGATTTCCGGGTGTAGATCGCACAGCGGACTTGCGGCGCAGAGGCGGCCCCGGCAGCCGCGATCATCGCCGGCCTCGCTTGCGGTGCGTGCGGCGGGCCAGACCGAAGAACAGGAACCCGTTCCAGCGTGTGCCCGTTACCTTCGTGGCAATGGCGCTCAGGGAATCGTAACGGATGCCGTCGTACTCGAAGCCGTCTTCGAGAATCACGACCTCAACGGCGCGGCCGGCGTACTCGCGCCGGATCACGGTTCCCACCTCGGGCAGGCGTGGATCGCGGCGGGCCTGGTGCGCTGAAGCGCGGGCGGCGGTCTGTTTCAGCGCGCGGGGAATCAGGACCCGCAGGTCAGCATCGCGAGCGAGTTCACTGGCCCGCTGCCGGGCGCGATCGGACAGCCCTCCGTGGGCAACGCTTTGCAGCCGCCAGGCAATACGCCTGACGAGCACGTTCCGGTGCGTGGTGGGGTGATCCTCCTCGAACAGCTCGCGATAGCGGCGGCGCAGCTGCTCGATGCTGAGTTGTTGCAGCTCATCAAGGTTGTTTGAAAGGGTGGTCTCCATAGTCTGGCTCCGGGCCGGAGGTTTCCGGCCATGACCATGAACGCTCACCAGGCGGGCAGGAGCAAGTGGCGTCCCCGCCTCCAGGTCCTGCCCGCACTTGCATAACGGCGGGAGCATGAGCCTAACATGTCGACCAATGCCTGAGGAAACTCTGAACGACGTCGACTGGCGCATCTTTCGCCTGTTCCTGTCGGAGATCAACGACGCCGAACTGGATGGGGCATACGAACAACTGCAGCGCGAACTCGCCTGTCGGGAGGAGAGGCAGAGCCATGCCCTGCGGCTGTTGTTCGGCACCATGCCGGCGGGCGATCTCCAAACGGCAGGGCAGGAGATCGTGCGCGAGCAGGCCGGGCGAGCGGAAGATCGCCGCTTTCTTGCTGCCAGGGCAGCCGCGCGGCGCGAAGCCGATCACTGCGGCCAGGCGAAAACAGCCACGCAGGTCCCCCCGCCGGGCGCATCTTCTTCGAAGTCAGATTGCGGGAAATACAACTTGCAATTGGAGGCGGCCAGAGGGATGGATGTCATGACCCGCGGTAACCACCGCCAAAAAGGAGAAACGAAAATGAAAACATCCACCGCCAGTGAGCCCGCGCCGCAGGCCCCAACCGCCGCCAACGCGCCGCAGCCGAAGGCCGAAAAGAAGGCCAAAACCGCGCCACGGAAGCCCCGTGTTGCGCAGGTGAAGGGGAAACCGGGAAGGAAGGCAGCCCCGGCGAAGAAAGCGGCCAAAGGGGCGAAGAAAGGCAACGGCCGCCGCTCTTCGGCAGCGCGCCAGGGCAGCAAGACAGCCACGGTGCTCGGCCTCATCGAGCGGCCTAAAGGGGCCACGCTGGCCGAACTCATGGACGCCACCGGCTGGCAGGCGCACAGCGTGCGCGGCTTCATCAGCGGCGCGGTTTCAAAGAAGATGGGACTGAAGGTGGGGTCCACCAAGCGCGATGACGGCCAGCGTGTCTACACCGTCCGTAAGTAGCGCTGGCGTTCGCCTCTTCTGCAGCCCGCCCGGAATCCTACCGGGCGGGCTGGCTGCTTCACCAGCTCTTCTTCCCCAAGTTAGCCGACGCCGCCCGTCAGCCTTACGGTTCTCACAACGTAAAGAAGCGGATGTTGGGTTGAGGAGCCATCATGCGGTTCAGCGCCTGCGTGGTCGCATCGACCTGGTCATCATAGGCGCCCACCGGGAAGACGGAGTGCTCTTCGAGGAAGTCCGATAACCAGGGCGCTTCCTCCGGGAGATACACGTTTCCCGCCTCGACGGTGGGGGATACCGCGTGGGCGCGCGCGATCTTATCGCGACGCTGAACATCCTGTTATCTGGCGTGAACTCCACACCACCGTCGGTCGGTACCGTGAAGGATGGCCCGGAGCTCCCGATAATTCTATCAGGATTTCAGCGCGGGTATCGACTGCACGCCTTCGGGGGCTCCCCGCCAGATATCGCTCGATAGTGCCGATAGACATGAGGCACGGCCACCAACCGTGCTGTAATCCACATCACCTACTGGAGTCGGAATGCAGCTCGCCGAGGCTGTAGAGTCGTTCCTGAGCGGATACTTCGCTACCTGTCGCAGAAGTGCGAAGACCAAGAGTGCGTATTCCATTGATCTGGCGCAGTTTAAGGCCCAGATTGGTTCTTCCGCAGCTCTGGAATGTATCGAACCACCAAGCTTGGAAAGCTGGGCCGGCGCGCTCACGGGCGACGGTTACACGCCGGCGTCAGTGCGCCGGAAGTTTGCCACGCTCAAGGTGTTCTTTTAGTATTGGGTCCGCCGCGGTGTGCTCACGGCCTCGCCGCTATGGCGCATCAGGCTCGACCTGAACACGGAGAAACGGCTACCGCGGGCCCTCTCGGCAGGCGATTCGACACGGCTGCTACAACGGGCATGGATGGAGGTGACCGAAATACCGGCACCGGGCGTCAGTCCTTCCGACATCCGATTTTTGGGCTTCCGGAATGCTGCGGCTATAGAGCTCCTTTTCGCCACCGGAATTCGCGTCGGCGAACTCGTCATGCTGGATGTGAACGACTGGATCGACGATGATCAGGCGTTTCTGATCAAGGGAAAAGGCTCACGGCAGCGGTTGGCAGTGCTGCCGGACGGCCGCTCAGCGGCGTGCGTGAGGACGTATTTGCAGTGTCGGTCGGCAATGCAGGTCGGACACCGCGCCCTTCTCGTCAATGCCTCGGGAGGCCGGCTTTCCACTCAAGGCGTGGCCAGAGCGTTGGCCGAACTGGCAGAGGCTGCCGGAATTGGAACAAGGGTTACGCCGCACATGCTCCGGCACACCGTGGCGACGCTGCTGCTGCGCAACGGCGCCGACATCAGGGTCGTGCAGGAAGTTCTCGGCCACGCGTCGATCGCGATGACTGAGCGCTACACTCACGTATCCAAGGAGCACCTCCGGTCCACCCTGAAAGCGCATCATCCGAACAACCACCTCGCGCTGCATGCGGATTCCGAGCCATGAAAATTGCCATTCCGAGCTGATGAAAATCATCGTTCCGGGGTGAGCGCGATCGGTGATTCCGAGCCGAT
>DASRCB010000397.1:0-20537 GCA_035653295.1 Bryobacteraceae bacterium | reverse complement strand
GTCCCGGTAAAAGCACGTGCCGCGGATTCGGAAAGGTCGCCTGAATTTCGAGGGTTCCGGTTTTCGGATCCACCTGATTGGTCGCGTTCTCAACGCGCCCCTTCTGCGGGAAGACGGAGTTGTCCGCGAGCAGCAGCTCGAGCGGCGAGCGGAGCAGATCATCGGAGCCGCCCTTCAGCAGGGTCAGGTAATCCGCCTCGCTCACTTTGAAGCGAACCCAGATGGGGTCGAGGGGCACGACGGTGGTCAGGGGCTGTGCGGAATTCTTTGTCACGAGGCCGCCGACCTGAGTCGAGCTGTCGCCCACGCGCCCGCTGATTGGCGAAGTGATGGTGGCGTACTCGAGATTCAACTGCGCGCTCCGAAGCAGCGCCTCGTTGGCCTGCACCTGCGCCGATGAGGTCGCCACCTGAATGCGCGTGGACAGCGCCGTCTGCTCCACGTTAGCCTTTTGCGCGGCGACGGCCGCCTTCGTGGCTTTGAGCGCGGCGAGCGCGTTGTCCAGATCCTGCTGGGGCGCCGCGTCGGCCTTCACCAGCGGAGTCAGGCGATCGACATCCTGCTGCGCCTTGAGCTCGTTCGCTTCGGCTTCGGCAAGGTCGGCCTGAGCCTGAAGCAGCGCGACCTGGCGGCGCGCGAACTCGGCATTCGCCTCGCTCTGCGCGACATCACCCCTGGCCTTCTGGACGTCGGCCTGATACGGGCGGAGGTCGAGAACATAAAGCACCTGTCCTGCTCTAACGTCGTCGCCCGCCTTGAACAGGCGTTTGCGGATATAGCCATCCACCTGGCCGCGAATGTCGACGCCATCGCGAGCAAAGGTCTGCGCCGCGTACTCGCCGTAGATCGGAACGGTCTGCGGCTTAACCTCGATGACCGAAACCGCCGGCGGCGGAGGCGCAGTGCGTGCCGCTTTTCCCTGGGTGCAAGCGGCCGTTACGGAAAACGCAACCGTACATGACAGTACAAAAAATGGAAGAACAAAAGCGCGTGGCAGCATCTTTACGCTTCCTTGCACTTGAGATGAAACGGAGTGAACTCACGACGCAGATTTCTGTCTGATTATTCGCCGGGCGCATGCCTGGCATTGGCCGGTGCAATGAGACAACAGCAATGCCAATCTCGGGCGCATCGCCCCTGGCCCCGAGGTGCGATATCATCAGTCGCCATGTGCGACTTCAGCAGACGCAGTCTGATTTTCGGCGCCGCCGCTCTCACCGGTCTCGCCGCCGACGCTCAGGACGCGCCGCCACAGCAGCCGGTCGGCGACTCCGAAATCAACAAGCCAGTTTCCGTCGCGCCCGGCGTGTACTTCCATCAGGGTGACATCGAGCATCAGGGCCACTGCAACAACGGCTGGATCGTCTTCAAAGATTACGTACTGGTGATCGACGCCAATTTTCCTTCCGGCGCGCAAAACATCCTCCCGAAAATCCGCGCCATCACCTCGAAGCCGATCCGCTTCGCGTTCGACACGCATCATCATGGCGACCACGCATACGGCAACCAGGTGATGTTCGACAACGGCGCGACGCCGCTGGCCCACACCGGCGTGCTCGAGGAAATGAAGCGCTACGAGACGGGATACTTTGGCGGCAAGCCCGGCCGCTGGGAGGACACGGCCAAACAACGGGCCGATGTCGCGGCCAGCCATCTGCACCCGCCCTCGCTGCTCTTCCCGCGCGAGCTTTACTTCGACGACGGCGAGCACCGCGTCGAGCTGCTGCATCTGGGCGTCGCGCACACTCACGGCGACGCCGTCGCATGGCTACCGAAGGAGCGGATTCTGTTCACCGGCGACGCATGCGTGAATGGCCCATACAACTTCGTCGGCGACGGCAGTGTGGAGAAGTGGATCGGGACTTTGGACGCTGCCAAGAAGCTCGGAGCGAGGGTCATTTGCCCCGGCCACGGCCCGCGCGGCGAGGGTAGCGTACTCGACGACCAACAGCTCTTCTTCAGCCAGCTGCGCGAGCACGTGGGCGCGATGGTGCAGGGGAAGAAGAGCCCGGGAGAAATCCGCGACGCCGTTCCGCAGATTCGCGCCGAGCTGACATCGCAGGCGCGTATCGCCCGTTATGTGGGCAAAGAGGAACTGGCAGGACAGGTAGAGAAGGTCTGCCAGGAGATGACCGGCCAGGGATTCCCAGCGGAGGCGAAGGGGTCCACATCCGCGCGCCTGCGACACCGTCTGGCGCACGGTCTGGCCTGAGTGCAATCCACGCGTCGCGCCGCTCCGTATCTCTCATCGATGGACGTCTTCATCAGCGGGGGTACCGGCTACATGGGCGGCCGCCTGATTCCCGCCCTGTTGTCGCGAGGTCATCGCGTGCGCGCACTGGCGCGGCCCGGGTCGGAGAAGCGGCTGCGGGCGGGGTGCGAGGTCGTAAGCGGGAACGCGCTCGATTCGACCAGCTTCGTCGAGCGTGTGCGTCCCGCCGACGTTTTCGTGCACATGGTCGGCGTGGCTCATCCCGGCCCCGCGAAGGCGAAGCAATTCCGCGAAATCGACCTGCCCGCGCTGCGCGCATCCGTGGAAGCGGCCCGCACCGCCGGGGCTCGGCGGTTCGTGTACGTATCGGTCGCGCGGCCCGCGCCAGTGATGAAAGCCTACCAGGAAGTCCGCGCCGAGTGTGAAGCGATGATTGAAGCCGCGGGTCTGGACGCGAATATTCTGCGGCCCTGGTATGTGCTCGGACCTGGCCATCGCTGGCCGTATGCGCTGATCCCCTTCTATCGCCTGATGCAGGCGATCCCCGCCACGCGCGAGCGCGCTATCCGCCTTGGTCTGGTGAGTATCGATCAAATGACGGAAGCGCTCGTATGGGCGGTGGAGAACCCCGCCAGCGGGATGCGCATTATTGACGTGCCCATGATTCGTGCTCTGCCGACGCTCAGTCGGACCGCAGCGAGCTGACAGGATCGACGCGCGTCGCACGCAGGCCGGGAGAAAACTGGCCGCGAGCGATACGGCTGCCTGATATGCGGCGCCGCTGCAAAGGTCAGCGGATCGGCGCCACTCACGTGGCTACAATATCAGGCGCCGCAGCACTTCTTGTACTTCTTCCCGCTGCCGCAGGGACACGGGTCGTTGCGCCCGACCTTTGCCGATGCGGCCGGGGCGATGGACATGGACGACGGCTCCTGTTCAGCCCACTCCGCGCCATCGTGCTCGTGCCCGCAGCCGGGACCGTGTATGTGCTGCTGGTCCTCCTCGGGATAAAACACGGGATCCAGTCCGTTCAGCAGAAGGCGCTGGTCGAGTGCGGTCTCCACCAGCTCCGCTTCGCCGAGGCTGAGGCCGCCGGCCACCTTATCCACTTTACGGAACACGTTGCGGATGTGCGCACGCGTGATCTCGGCGGGGACGCACAGCGCGTAGGCGAAGAGCGCGTCGGGCCGCAGGGTTTCGTCATCGAAGTAGCGCGCAAGGCGCTCCGCTTCAGCGCCAATGCCGAGGTACCCGGCGCCGAAGATGGCCTGAACCAGAATCTGGCGATCCGGATCGTTGAGATGGGCCGGGAAGTACTTCGAGAAGGTCCGGTCGAAGGAGCGCCACATCGCCTCCAGCGCCTTTGCGCGGCCGCCAGGCTCGTCGTAAAGACGTTCCATGGCGGCATGAATCTCAGCATTCTCGCCCGCATCGCCGGCGAGCGCTATCAGGGCGCCGCCGCGCTCAGTGACGGGCCTGGATGCGTCCAGCGCGACGCCGCGCATGGCGGCGCGGATTGCGGAATCGTCTTCGCCGGCCAGCGCCTCCCAGGCGGAGCCGCGGACTTCGGCCTCGGAATCCTGACGCGCCATCTGGAGGAGCCGCGCGCGCACTTCATCGCTGAGGTCTTCGGTGATGAAGCTGCGCGCCGCGTCGGCGCGAATCTTTGCCGATTCACTGGAAAGCAGGGTGAGCCGATCCGCATCGCTGAGGGCGTCGAAGTCAGGGCCCGCCTCTTCGGGATAGCGGTCAAACAGATCGAAAGCGGGATGGGAGTGGTCTACGTCATGATTGCGGAGATCTTCGACGGCGCCGGCCAGCTCGGACCTGAGCGCCGACTCGGTTTCCGGAATTTCGGCCAGCATGCGTTCGAGCGCTGGAATCGCGGCCGGATCGCCGTACACGGCGAGGCATATCGCGCCCTCCGCGGCATCGTATTCCAGCCGCTGCAGCAGCAGGTCCAGTATGCGCTGATCGCGAATGCCCAGATGCGCGAGCGCAAACGCAACATCATCGCCGCGCTCCTCGCCAAGTTCCTCGTAGAGTTCCAGCAGAGGGTCGAGCGATGCCGGTCCGAGCTCGACGACCGCCTCGATCAGGTCGTCATCGTCTTCTTCCGGCTCGCGGAGCCAGCGCAGGTAGTGCGGCAGAGCTTCGGGGGTCTTCAGGTACCGGAAGATTGCGACGAGATCCGGCTGGAGCTGAACCGCGTCGTTCGCATGATCCTCGCCGGCGAAGCGGAGCATGTCCGGTAGTGTTTTGACAGGGTCGTCGACCAGCGCGCGAATGAAGCGCCGGTCGATTCCGATCAGGCCGCGGGCCGCCGACTTCAGCAGGTCGTACGTGGACACCGCGGCGTAGTCGTTCAGGCCGGTAGTAATGGCAGACATGAGTGGAGGCGAGGGATCGCCTCGCCTATTCTTCTTTTACTACGTGCACCGTCACCTCGACGGGTACTTCGCGGTGCAGGCGGATGGTTACCTTGTGGTCACCGAGGGTGCGAATAGGCTCAGGAAGCTGGATGTTCCGGCGCTCGATGCTGTAGTTCTGGCGCTGCAGCGCCTCGGCGATGTCGCGCGAGGTGACGGAGCCGAACAGCTGATCGTTCTCGCCGGCCTTCTGCGCAATGGTCACTTCCACCGAGCTCATCATCTTCGCCAGGTCCCGCGCGTCGGCCAGGTCCTTGGCCTCACGGCGCAGGTGCGCCTGGCGCTCCTGCTCCACGATTTTCTTGTTGGCGTCGGTCGCCGCCACGGCCAGCCTTTTCGGCAGCAGGTAGTTGCGCGCAAAACCGGGCGCCACCTTCACCACCTGGCCGCGGCTGCCGAGCTTTTCGATGTCTTCTCTGAGAATGACTTCCATGATTCAGCTCCCGTTCAAATCGCCGCGGCGAAAGGCAGCAGGGCGATGTTGCGCGCCTGCTTAATGGCTTCGGCGAGCCGGCGCTGGTGCGGCGCGCACACGCCGGAGATGCGGCGCGGAGTAATCTTGCCGCGCTCGGAGACGAAGGACGAAAGCAGCCGCACGTCCTTGTAGTTAATGTCGTCGATTTTTTCCACGCAAAACCGGCAAACCTTCTTGCGCCGGAAATACTGCTTCCGCGTGGCGATGGCTTTGTCGCCGCCGGTGGGGCGCTGCGAAGCGCTGATAGGACGTCCGCCTTTTTGTTGTTCGGCCATTGTCGATATCTCCTCTACTTCTCACCTGTGCGTGGCGCGGGCGGGGCGCCGGGAGCGGGGGCTCCGGGCGTCGGACCATGGGCGGCGGGCGCCGCAGGCACGGGAGCGCCGGGAACGGGCGCGCCGGGCTCGGCCGGAATCGCCGGAGCCGCCGCGGCGGGGGCCGGCTTGCGCGCGGCGCGCTTCTCTCGCGCTTTGCGCCGCTTTTCCACCTTCTTCATCTTTTCGTCGATGCGCACGGTGATGAACTTCATCACCGAATCGGCGACGCGAAGGCGGCGTTCGATCTCCTTCACCACGTCGGGACCGGCCGAAAACTGCAGCAGCACGTAGTAGCCTTCGTTGTATTTCTCAACGCGATAGGCCAGCCGGCGCACGCCCCACTTGTCGGTCTTCTCGATCGTGCCGCCGCGGGTCGTAACCACCTGCGTCAACTGCTCGACGAAGGGATCGATCTCCTCGTCGGTGGCGTTGGGCCGCATGATAAACAGCTCTTCGTAAACTCTCATTGATCCTCTTGTAAGCCTCCGGCGCGACGATTGAATTTCGTCATGGCCATTTCGACGCCATCGGCGATTATGGATTCCACTGCCTGCGATGCATAATCAAGCAGCTCGTCCAGTTCTTCCTTCTGCGCCCGCTTCAGTTTCGCGAGCACGATTCGAGCGCCGTCGCGGTTTCCACTGCCGCCGTGGATCCCGAGGCGGACGCGAACAAAGTCCTGGCTCCCGGTGGCGGCGATCACGGATTTGACTCCGTTATGTCCGCCCGCCGATCCGCTGGGACGAATGCGCAACGAGCCCCATGGCAGATCGAGCTCGTCGTAAACCACAATGAGATCGGCGGCGGCGATCCCATGTTTGCTCAGCAGTCCCTGCACGGAGGGTCCGCTGAGGTTCATGAACGTCTGCGGCTTGGCCAACATCGCACGACAGGGTGGGATGCTGCCCTGGCCGACCAGCGCCATGCATTCCTTACGGGTTACCCGGATGGCGTGGCGCTCGGCCAGCCGGTCCACAACCATGAAACCGAGGTTGTGCGCCGTTTGCTCGTAATCGGGCCCGGGATTGCCGAGCCCGACGATGAGCTTGTCAAAGTCGGGCATGTGCAGAGTTGCGGAGCAGGCGGGCGTGGGCGCCCGCCGCAGGTCTGGAGACCTGCCCCACCCCCGCTGCCCACATTACTTCTTCTTTGCGCCGCCCTTCTCTTCGGCAGCGCCTTCCTCTTCCTTCTTGCCCTTCTTGATGACTTCCGGCTCGGCCGGGGCGGCCGTGGTGGCAGCGCCTTCGGCGGTGGTCTCGGGCGCCGCTTCCGCCTTCAGAGCGACCACGTGCGCAATCACGGCATCGGCCGACGTCAGCAGCTTCACCGAACCGGCCAGCGGAATACTGCTGGCGCGAAGGTTCTGGCCGATCAGCAGCCCGGACACATCGACCCTGAACTCCTCCGGAATGTCCACCGGCAGGCAGTCGATTTCCACCTCGCGGGTAACCAGTTCGAGCAGGCCACCCTGCTCCTTCACGCCACGCGGATCGCCGAAGGTCACGACGGGCACGCGGACGTGCACCCGTTTGGTCATGTCGATACGCTTGAGGTCGACGTGCAGCAGGGTCTCCTTGATCGGATCATGCTGCCAGTCGGCGATCATCACGGGCGTCGTTTCTCCGCCCTGCACCTCGAGGTTGAAAATGCTGTTGTGCCCCGCTTTGCTGCGGAGGACGCGGATGATGTCCTTCGGACTGACGGCCACGGGGACTGGCCCCTGGCTGGCGCCATACAGGACGGCCGGCGCGAGCCCGCGCACGCGGAGCCGCCGCGCTTCGTTCTTTCCGCGCGAGTCGCGGAGTTCGGCGGTGACAGTGTTTTCCGTATTCATGTTTCTCGTTTCCCGTTAAACAAACAATGTGCTGACGGAGCCGTCCTCGTGGATGGATTGAATCGCCCGCGCCAGAAGGGGCGCCACCGACAGCGATTTGATCCGTGTGCAGCGGCTGGCCTCTTCGCTCAGCGGAATGGAATTGGTGACCACTACCTCGCCGATCTGCGAGCTGCCGATGCGCTCCACGGCCGGGCCGGACAGAACGGCATGCGTGGCGCAGGCGGTAACGCTGACCGCGCCCTGTTGCATCAGAGCTTCGGCGGCCTTGACCAGCGTGCCGGCAGTATCGATCAGATCGTCCACAATCAAACAGTGCGCCTTGTCCACATCGCCGATAATATGCATCACCTCGGCGACATTCACGTCGGTACGCCGCTTGTCGATAATCGCCAGCGGAGCATTGAGCCTTTTGGCGAACGCGCGTGCGCGCTCCACGCCTCCGGCATCCGGCGAAACCACGGTCATGTCCCGCCGCCCGATGGAATCGAAATAATCGATCATGACCGGGGCGGCGAACAAATGGTCCACCGGGACGTCGAAGAAACCCTGGATCTGGGCCGCGTGGAGGTCCAGCGCGAGGACGCGGTCGGCGCCCGCCGTCTGGATAAGATTCGCTACCAGCCTGGCCGAAATCGGCATACGCGGCCGGTCCTTGCGGTCCTGCCGGGCGTACCCATAATAGGGTAACACTGCTGTAATTCGGGCCGCCGAGGCGCGCTTCAGGGCGTCGATCATCAGCAGCAGTTCCATGAGGTGATGATCCACGGGGGTGGAGGTCGGCTGGACCACGAAGCAGTCCGCGCCGCGGACGTTCTCCTGCACCTGGAGGTGGATCTCGCCGTCGGAGAAGGTCTTCACCGACGCCGCGCCGAGTGTGCAGCCGAGCGCGCCGCAGATCTTCTGGGCGAGCACGGGATTGGCGCTGCCGGTGAATACCTTGAGCTGCGTGAATCTCATTTCGCGTACCGGCTTCGGGGCGGCCATGTATTGCTGTCGATTCGATGTTCCGCCAGCTGCCGCATCCACATGCGGCGATAAGTTCGGCGGCTCACCAGTTTGACCGGAAAGGTCTGCTCCTTCACGAATTGCGCCCTGGCGCGATCGCGCGCTTCCGGCGTCTCGAACACTCCGAACACGGCCGAGCCGCTACCGCTCATCAGCGCAGGGCTGGCCCCCTGCCTTAGCAGTTTACGCTTGATCGCGCCCAGAACCGGGCGCCGGCGGAAGACCGCGTCCTCGAAATCGTTGCCCGCCTGTCCAGGCCCGCCCGGCGACGACTGCGACACCTGCCAGGCAAACCTCTGGAAACTACTCATAATACAGGACGGAAGCTCGGCTGTCAAACCACGATTCAGCGCTCGGTACGCTTCCGGCGTTGACACGTGAATGCCGGGTGTTATCAGCAGTGCCGGCCATTGCGGAACATCCGGCAGCGGGTATAGCTCGTTGCCGCGGCCGAGTCCCAGAGCCGCGCCCCCGTAAAGGAAAAAGGCCACGTCGCTGCCGAGTTGTGTGGCGCAGTCGTGAAGGAGTTCGAGCGAGGGCTTTCGACCGGCGAGAACCGGGAGCGCGAGCAGGACAGCGGCCGCGTCGCTCGATCCGCCGCCGAGGCCGCCTCCCATGGGAATGCGCTTGGCGAGGCGGAAACGGGCATGGCCGCGGATGTTCAGCTTGTCGAACAGCAGCTGCGCTGCGCGAGTGACGAGGTTGTCGTCCGTGGGGACGTCAATCTCCGATTCCAGTTCGATGCGCGCACCGCGGCCGGGCGTGAACTCGATATTGAGCGTGTCCGCAAGCGAGATCGTATGAAAAATGGTGCGCAGCTCGTGATAACCGTCCGGGCGTTTGTAAAGGACATGCAGGCCCAGGTTGATTTTCGCGAGTGAACGCACGCGAGCGTGACGCGCCGGCATCAATGGGTTTTACCCACATTCATCACGAATAGCCCACCCTCGGCCCTGTCAGTATTTGACCAGAGAGTATAAATCGTACCCGCTGAGCCTGTCCCGCCCGTGCAGAAAATCGAGCTCGATGACAAAGCCCAGGCCCGCGACGGTGGCGCCACAGAGTTCGACAAGCCGCGCCGCCGCAGCAGCAGTACCCCCCGTGGCCAGCACGTCATCGACGATGAGCACTTTCTGCCCCGGCTGAATGGCGTCGGCGTGAATCTCCAGCGAGTCGCTGCCGTATTCCAGCGCGTAATCGATGCGCTGGATCGCACCTGGAAGCTTCTTCGGCTTGCGCACCGGCACGAAGCCCACACCGAGCGCATAGGCCAGAGCAGGCGCGAAGATGAAGCCACGCGCTTCGATGCCCAGCACCAGGTCCACCGCGGAGTGCGCGTACTGGTCCTTGAGGCAGTCGATCACGGCTTTAAGCCCTCGCGGCTCTTTCAGCAGCGTGGTGATGTCGTAGAAAAGGATGCCAGGTTTCGGAAAATCAGGGATCTCGCGGATGAGGGGTTTAAGGTCTTCCATTTCGGGAAGACACAGTTTAGCAGTCAGGGCGGGGGCGAGCCCCGCCCTGCGAAGAGAACGCGTTAGCGCGGCGTCGTGCTGCTGGTCGACGAGTGGCTGTCAGTGCTGCTGCTCGTGTGCTGATCGCCGTACGCGTCGGTCGTCTTCGTTTTGCGGTGATGACGGCGCGAATGGGTTTGCGTGGTGCCGGCCGGGCCGGAGTTCACCGAATCGTGAGTCTCGGTCGCTGAAGAATGCTGCTCCACTGCCGGTGGAGGCGTGGCGGGCGGCATGTCCGAATTCTGCGTCGTGGTCGACGAGGAACTCTGCGACGATTGTGTGGTTGTAGTCGAATCCTGCGCGAGCAAGAAGGCCGCGCCGATCACGGAAGCAAGAAACAGTCTCTTCATAAGTCGTCCTCCGCCCTGTATGACTCCCCACGAAAGGGGAAGCAAACGCGAACGGCTCATGTATGTACGGGATTTAATTGTTAGTAACGTGGCGGGCTTCGGAGGCGCGCCTGGCGGGCCGGATTCTTACTTCAGTTCCTGGCTGCTGGCGTTCGCCGGTTCCTGACCCCAGTTCTGACGGATGACCATGGTCTGGTCCGAGTAGAACGTGCGGCGGCCGGTGGTGTTGAAGACGTCTGGAACGGCGGTCACGGTATACCCCTGCGGCGTCTGGGTCAGCGTGAAGGTGTACCCGCCTTTCTTCCCGGTGGCCAGATCGCCCGGAATGAGATCCGCGGCGGAGGGTCCGGCGTTCCCGCTGGCCGGAGGCCCGAGCTGCGCCAGGGTTGTGGCGAAGTTCCCGAACTGCGACAGGTACATGCTTTCGGCGGTATTCAGCGTTTTAACGTGCGCCACGGCGGCCATCTCCTGCGCCTGCATACGTGCGCTGCTCAATTTGGGAACGGCGATGGCGAGGATAATGAGGATGATCGCGATGACGATCAGCAGCTCGACGAGCGAGAAGCCGCGGCGTCGCCGATCCGGATGGGCTTGGAACATTATCAATTATTATGACGCGGCGGGCGGCCTCCGCGTGGAGCCCTGTTTAGCCGATCCCGAAGAATGAACCGCCGTGCCGCCGGAGGAGCTCCGCCGTTTTCAGGAGCAGCATACAGGTGGTGCCATGGGTGATGGCGCCGCTCATGGCCAGCTCCACGGCCGCTGTGAACGGCATGCGCACGATTTCCACCTGCTCACCCTCCTCCAGCGCCTGGCCGACCTGCCGCAGACCCGCCGCCACGAACAGGAAGTTGGCGCCGCGTACGGATGTTGTAAACGGGTCGATGCGCCCGATATCGGTCCACACCGCTGCCTCCAGACCGCCCTCCTCGCGCAGCTCCCGTTCGGCCGACTGCCCCGGCGTCTCGCCATCCTCGATACCGCCACTGACCGCCTCGAGGGAAGCGCGCTGCATCGGATACTTGTACTCGCGAACGAGATACACGTCCATTTCGGGCGTCAATGGCAGCACGCTCGCCCCTGGCTTCATGTCGATCCAGTAAAACGGACCCTGAATGCCGCCCGGGCGCTCCACCTGGTCTACGTGTACGCTGAACCATGGATTGCGGTGCGCAGTTGCCGAACTGAGCTTACGGAAAGCTGTCTGCATATCTGTTCGAATACGGCTCCGCCGTATCGTTTCGCGCAACTGCGGACGATACGAATGCATCTTCTTTGAAGTCTACTGGGCGAGGGGTCCGGAGTGCGCTGCGTGGCAGCATCCGTTTTCGGCGATAATTGATCATGGGACTGGCTTCGTGAACGGCGCGACAGCACTGCTCGAACTCGTGCGCCGCGCCCGTCGCCGCCGTGCGTTCCACGCCGTTCTGCACCGCATCGCCCTGGTCTGCTCGGCAGCGCTTGGCGTCTCTGTGATTCTGCTGATCGCCGGCGCGGACCTGCTGAGCTGGTACTGGCCCGCGCTGTTGTTTGCCGTCGCCTGCATCGTCTTGCTGACCCGCGGCCCCAGGCGCCATGAGCCGTCCGATTACGAGCTGGCGCAGGACATCGATCGCCGCCTTGGCCTTCACGACAGCCTCTCGACTGCCCTCTATTTCGTTGCTGTCGCGGACGTCCGCGCCGCGGCCGATGAAACGGTCTGTGATCAGCGCCGCATCGCCGAAAAACAGGCAATGTCCGCCGATCTTTCTCGTGCCATCCCATTCGCCGCCCGTCGTCCGCTGTACGTCAGCGGCGGCCTGGCGCTGATGGTTGTGTGCCTGTTCGCGGCCCGTTACGGTATCTACCGCACGCTCGATCTGCGCCCATCGATCGTGCATGCCGCATTTGCAGGGGTATCTTCGGGATCTCCTGCCGCGCAGCAGCATGCCTCGGCCGCCGCGCAGCGAATCCACCCGGATACCGAGAAGCTGGCCGAATCGGTTGAACCGGCTCTTGCTTCCGGCCCCTCTACATCTCAGAACCCTGCAGCGAACGCCACCGTTGAACCGGTGCAGAGTACGCTGCGCGCTGGCTCGGGCTCGCCGGGACCGCTGAAGCTAAACCCGGGCGAATCGCCGGAAGATACCGCCGCGGCAAACGGAAACGAAAGCGCGCGCCAGAACGATAGTTCCGCCAGGAACCGGGATCAGGGCGCTCCAGCCGCGGGCATGAAGCCCGGCGGCCGCCAGGACAGCCAGGCTCAGGGAGGCGCTCAGGCGCAGTCCTCCCCGGCGGAGAACTCGAGCCTCATGGATCGCATGCGCGACGCCATGGCCGGCCTGCTTTCGAAGCTGAAGATGCAGCAGAACAGCCCGGGCGCGGGCCGCCAATCCTCGGACCGAGACTCCAGCAGAAACTCCTCGGGCGCGCGCAACAACAGCCCGGCTGCGGGCGCTCAGGGCAAGCGGCAGGATGACTCGTCGTCGCCGAGCGGCCAGGATGGGGCCAATGCCGAGGCAGCGCGCGCCACCGAGGCTTCCAATGGAGCGCGCGATGGAAAGAGCGCTCAGTCGTCCGATTCGGCGGACTCGAAGAGCGGGATCGGCGCCCAGGACGGCGCCAAGGATCCGCACCTCGCCGAACAACTCGCGGCCATGGGCAAAATCAGCGAGATCATCGGCCGCCGCAGCCGCACGGTAACGGGAGAGGTCATGGTGGAGGTGCGATCCGGCAAGGAGCAGCAGCTCAGAACCGAGTACTCCGGCCGTCGAGCCGCGCACAGCGACACCACCGGTGAGATCAGCCGCGACGAGGTTCCGCTGGCGTATCAGCAGTACATCCAGGATTACTTCGACCAGATCCGGAAGCTCCCGCCCCCACCGTCCGATTCGCGGCGCTGACTCACCCTCGGATTGATCGTCAACTGCGGCGAGTGTCTCCGGCCTTCGTATCCCGCGCAGGTGAGAATTAGCTATGGATTCGGATTCTGATTTCGTTCGCGGTTCGACCGCGCTCGTCACCGGGGCTTCGCGCGGCATCGGAGCCGCGACCGCGGACGCGCTCGCCCGCGAAGGAGCGGCTCGGGTGCTGATCCATTACGGCGGCTACCGCGAAGGCGCGGAGAAAACACTGGCCGCGGTGCGCGGACATGGGGCGGATGGCGAGTTGCTTCAGGCCGACCTCGAAACAGACGACGGCATTCGCGCCTTTGCCGATCATCTGCATGCGCGCGCCCACCGAATCGACGTGCTGGTCAACAATGCCGGCTCGATGCTCCGCCGTGCGAAGCTCGCGGAATACACGGAAGACCTCTACGACCGCGTAATGAACCTCAACGTGAAGAGCGTGCTGTTCATCACTCAGGCAATCGCGCCGTACATGATCGAGCGTGGGCGCGGCGCAATTGTTAACGTGAGCTCCATCTCCGCACGCACCGGCGGCGGGCCGGGATCAATGATTTATTCAGCCGCCAAAGCGGCGATCTCCACGCTGACGAAGGGACTGGCGAAGGAGCTCGCGCCCCACGGTGTCCGTGTGAATGCGGTCAGCCCGGGCACGGTGGACAACCATTTCCATGAGCAGTTCTCCAGCCGCGAAACGCTGGAGAACGTCCGCCAGTCCACGCCGGCGCGTACGCTGGGAACCAACGAGGAGGTGGCGGACGTGATTGCTTTCCTGTGCTCGGAAGGCGCGCGCTTCATTCACGGCCAGACCATTGAAGTCAATGGCGGCACGTTCATGATTTGAAGCGCTTGTTGATCTCGTCCCAGTTGATGACATTCCACCACGCGTTGATGTATTCCGCGCGGCGGTTCTGATACTTCAGATAATAAGCGTGCTCCCAGACGTCAAGACCGAGCACGGGACGCTGGCCCTCCATGAGGGTGCTGTCCTGATTGGCGGTGGAAACGATCTCGAGCTTCCCATTGTTCTGCACCAGCCACGCCCAGCCGGAGCCGAAGCGGCCCATCGCCGCGGCTGTGAATTTCTCTTTGAAACTATCGAAGCTGCCGAAGGCGCTTTGGATGGCCTGAGCCACGTCGCCGGAGGGCTGCCCGCCGCCCTTCTTCATGATCTGCCAGAACATGGTGTGATTCGCGTGACCGCCGCCATTGTTGCGCACGGCGGTGCGGATGGATTCCGGCACGAGCGACAGGTTGCCGGCCAGAAGCTCTTCGACACTGCGGCCCTGTAGTTCGGGCGCGGACTCCAGCGCCTTGTTCAGATTCGCGACGTACGCGCCGTGGTGCTTGTCGTGATGAATCTCCATCGTGGTCTTGTCGATGTACGGCTCCAGCGCATCGGCAGGGTAGGGAAGCGGCGGAAGTTCGAATGCCATTCAGTGTTTCTCCTCTGCCTTTGACTATACAAAGCGCGCCCTGGTCGCAGAGATGTCACGGTGAGCTTCAGAGGCGCCCCGCGCGTGGCGTGACGGGGAACGGATCGGCGCGG
Organism: Bryobacteraceae bacterium; assembly: GCA_035653295.1. GTDB lineage: Bacteria > Acidobacteriota > Terriglobia > Bryobacterales > Bryobacteraceae > DASRCB01. Next base: position 5,967 of record DASRCB010000397.1, on the reverse strand, counting down.
AAGATGATACGCGCCCCATCGGGGACATCAACCAAACCGAGCGCATCGTTCCCGGCAACATCGCGAAACGAAACAGCGCATGGTCGACTTTCATCCGCGGCGAATCATCTGTACCGCGCTGACCACGTCTTCGGCGGTCGGACAGCCTGTCAGGATCCGCACCTTTGGCCCGCGCGGGCCCCAGATTGCCGGATCGGTTGCCGTGAAGATGGCTACGGTGGGCGCGCCCACGGCAGCGGCGAGATGTGTAATGCCGGAGTCGTTCCCGATGTACACGCGCGCGGAGGCCATCCAGCGCCCCAGTTCATAGAGGTTGTCAAAGCGGACTGCCTGAGGCAGTGCCTCCTCCGGCCCCGCGCACCATCGAACGGGCATTGGCAGGCGATCGGCCACTTCGTGGAACCGCTCCAGCGGCCAGTTCTTCCGTGCGCTTCCGGAAAAGGGATGAATGACGGCGAACTCACCTGCGTCGGGGAGCGGCGCGCATTCGATGCGTGGGATGGAGGTACCGGTACCGCCGATCTGCCGCAGGAAAAAGTCCGCGGCGTGCAGGCCCTCGTCGTCCGGCGGGAGCGCGCGGAGGAATCGGAACGGTAAGCCGCGAACGGCTTGCTGAAAGTCCTGGCGGTTGGCGCCGTACCACGAGACGATCTCATCGAACCCGCCCAGCAGTTCCAGTGTGCGCGGCGGCGTATCGATGCCGATGCCGACCAGGTCCAGCCCGGTTGCCGCAATCGGCCGAACGCGGTCCGCAAAGCGGATCAGCGGAACGACCGGGCGCGGGACCCAGACCTCTGTGTAGCCGGAGCGCAAGGCCTGCATCGCGGGCAGGCACAGGATGCTGTCACCGATCGCGCCCGGCCGGATCAGGAGTCGCCGCAACCCGCCAGCTTACCGTATACCAAATACACACAATCCCTGGAAATGCAATCCCCTCGGAGGAGTCAAACAAAACGACAGTGGCAGGAAAATCTTGCCACTGGAGTAAAACTTGCCTCTCCGGCCGGAGGCCGCGCGCGCTCGCGACTCGCGACCGAGCAACATTCCATCCAAAGCTAAATCTCGTTCCGTCTCGTGGAGTTAGGCCGAGGCGAGTGCGCTGGTACCTCCGCTCCGGATCACTGGTACCAAAGTTGCCCAATTCCGATTCGCCTGAGCCCTGAGGAGGAGCAAACAGCACATGCCGAAGACGAGGACACTCGAAGACGTTCTGGTGGATGAACTGAAAGATCTCTTCGATGCAGAAAAGCAGCTCACGCGCGCTCTGCCCAAAATGGCGAAGAGCGCCAGCGCGCCGGAGTTGAAGGCCGCCATCCAGGAACATCTCGAGGTGACCAAAGGTCAGGTCGCCAGACTCGAGCAGGTTTTCGAGCAACTCGGAAAGCCGGCGCGCGGGAAGCCCTGCCAGGCCATGAAGGGACTCGTCGCCGAAGGTCAGGAGCTGATTGAGGAGGACATGCCGGAAGAACTGCTGGACGTCGCCCTCATCGCCGCCGCACAGAAAGTGGAGCATTACGAAATGGCCGGCTACGGGACCGTTCGCACGCTGGCCCAAACGCTGGGCCATCGGGACGCCGCGCAGTTGCTCGAGCAAACCCTGAAGGAAGAAGAAGAGACGGACAAGAAGCTGACCACCATCGCCAAAAAATTCGTGAACGTCCGCGCCAAACAGGCTGGCGCGGAACAACAGGAATAGCAGACCGGAGGGGAGAACGATGGGACTGATTCTGCTGGTGATTCTGATTGTGCTGTTGCTGGGAGCGCTGCCCGCCTGGCCTTACAGCCGCGGCTGGGGTTATTACCCGAGCGGCCTGTTCGGCACGGTGTTGCTGATCATCATCATTCTTCTGCTGCTGGGCTACATCTAGAGCGGCGCCGCAGCGCGGCCGGACAAGACGCCGGGCCGGCCGCGCAGCGCAAGGGGTAACGGGCGGCCCGGCGTCGATTGGCTCGAATCCAAATTTGAGGAGCAGTGGAGCGAAATGACGAGAGAAGAGTACGGAGCGGCTTACCAGAAGGGTTATAATCTGACGGTCAGATTCCTGGTTTCCCGCGGGTTATCTTACGATTCCGCGCAGGAAACGGCGCAGGCCGCCTGGGCCAAGGGCTGGGAGCGCCTTGGACAATTGCGCGATCCGAATATGGTCCTAACCTGGATGAACAGTATTGCGCTCAACATCCACCGCAGCTTCATTCGGCGTGAGCCGCTGCTGCAGACGCTGCCCGAACTGTCCACCCCGCCGCGCATCAATCTGGCGGCCATCGACGTCCGGCGTATCCTGAAGTGCTGCAAGACCAACGATCGCATGGTGCTGCAGCGCCATTACCTGGAAGGCTACAAGGTGCAGGAGATCGCGTCCCAGCAGGGCTGGACGGAAACCGCGGTGCGCATTCGCCTGCTGCGCGCCCGCCGGACGGTGGGAAAACGTCTCGGCCGCCGCATGCCCGAGCCGCGCCCACAGGCCGCGCCAATGCCTGTAAAGACGGCCGCATGATCCGCTTCGCCGCGGTCCTGCTGGCAGTTTTCCCCGTACTGCTGCCGGGCAAATCGAAAACGCCCGATCCCATCAAGCACATCAATGCCGCGGCGGAGGTGTTCGACGAGGTCAATTCCACGCCGGACAAAGGTATTCCGCAGGAGATTCTCGAAAAGGCGCACTGCATCGGCATCGTGCCCAGCCTGAAGCACGGGGGATTCATCGTGGGAGCCAAGTACGGGCGCGGCGTGCTGGTGTGCCGCGACCGGCGACTGGCGGGCGGATGGACCGGGCCCGATTTCATCCGGATTGAAGGCGGATCGATCGGATTCCAGATCGGCGCCGGTGAGACCGACCTCGTCTTCGTCATCATGAACCAGCACGGCGTGGACAAACTGATGCAGGACAAGTTCGTCGTGGGTGGGGATGCGGGCGCCATGGCCGGCCCGATCGGCCGCTCCGCATCGGCGCAGACCGATGCGCTGATGCACGCCGAGATCCTGTCCTACTCCCGCGCGCGCGGTATCTTCGCCGGCATCGCGCTGACGGGTTCGACCCTGCGGCCCGACAACGACGAGAACGCGGCGTATTACCACCGTGACGAGGTGACCGCCCAGCAAATCGTTACCGGCCAACTCCGTCCGCCGAAATCGGCCCGCGTACTGACCGCTACGATCAACAAGTACGTGCCGTCGGCGCGCACGACAAAGCACCGGTAGAAGAATTCAGCGAGGCATAAACACAGAAACGCGGATAGGAATTCTATCCACGTATTCATCCGGGGCTAATAAACAGCGCGTTTTTCTTCTGTTTGCTTTGAAGCCAGCGAAAATCTTGGCTCAAGTGGGGGAGTTGCAGCGCCGGTAACGCGCGCGGCGACATACTCCCCTACCGCGGGCCCGTGCTTGAAACCGTGGCCCGAGCCTCCGCCGGCGATCCAGACGTTCGTTAGTTCCGGATGCCGGTCGATGACGAAATCACCGTTCGACGTGTTCTCGTACTGACACACGCGGGAATCGACGACCGGCGCTTCCGCCAACGCAGGAAAGCGCTCCTTCACGTACTCCCGCGCCTGCTTCACCTTGTCCTCGGGCACGAAGCGATTCTCGGTATCCGGATCGAAGGGCGGCCCGTGCAGATCGAAGGCGACCTTGAAGCCGCGGCGCTCCAGATCGGGGAAGCCGTACATGCCCCGGTTATCGGAGAAGTCAATCCACACCGGCATCAGCGGCGGCTCGAACCGCCGGTCCCCCGGAGCAATCCCAAAGAACAGCACGTCCTGGCGCGTGACGAAGATCCGGTGACCGAGCACGTCCGGCAACACGCGCCCCAGCCACGGACCGCAGGCGAAGATGTACGCGTCACCGACCACGGACTCGCCGACGGTGGTCAGCACCTCGTGCAGCGTTCCCCCGGAGCCTTTCGGCGGCCGGACCGCGGCGTGGCGGTACTCACCGCCGTCTCGCACGAACTGATCCACCACCGCGGCGACGGCCTCGCGCGCCATCAGCGCGCCACTGTCCGGCTCGAAAATGGCCACGGTATCAGGGTCGATGTGAATCTGCGGATAGCGTCGTTTCAGATCCGCCGCGGAAAGGTCCTCGAAGGCCACGCCAACGCGGCGCAGCGTTTCACGGCTCTGCTGCGCATAGGCATTGCCCGGCTTCGCCAGCCACAGCACGCCCGTACGATGCAGCAGATCCTGACCGGCGCGCGCGAAGAACGCCGACCACAGGTGCATGGATCGCACGGCCATGCGCGTGTACACTTCGTCGGCCCCATAGGACGCCCGTATAATGCGCGATTCGCCTCCGGAACTGGCGCGACTGCTGGCGGGTCCATACTGATCTAGCAGCGCGACATCATGGCCGGCGCGCCGCAAATGATAAGCTGTCCAGGCGCCGAACACACCAGCTCCGATAACGATGTAGCGCGAGCGTGTGGCCGCTGCCTGGAGCAGCGCGCCCGCGCCGAGTGTGCCTGCGAGTTCCCGGCGACTCATATCCCCCATAGAACCTCTCAGAGTACCGCGTGCGATTCGTACGGCCGAGTATGAGCGGGATGACATAATCGAAGAGAAGCCGATGAACAGACGTCGTCTGCTGCAACATCTGACCGCCCCTGTTATCGCCGGTCTGGCCAGCGCCGCCTCGAAGCCGCTCAAGGCGGCCGCGCAGGCGCCGCAGACTACGCCCGCCACGGCGGAAACGCCTGCGCTTGCCGAATATCAGAAGTTGCGCTTCGGCGTATCGTTCCACTTCAGCATTCCCACTTTCACGGGTGACGACTACGATGTCGGCAAGGTCGCTCCCACGGTCTACAATCCCACCAGGCTCGATGTGCGGCAGTGGATTCGTGTGGCGCACGATCTGGGCGCCAGGTACGCCGTACTCACCGCGAAATACATGTCGGGGTTCGCGCTTTGGGACGCGAGGGACTACGACTACGACGTGGCCAGCAGCGGCAACAAGACCGACGTGGTAGCGGCTTTCGTGGCGGCCTGCAAAGAGTTCGGCCTGCGCCCCGGCTTCTACTACTGCATTCTCGATCCTCACAATGAGGGCGTATTCGACTGGAACTCGCTGGTTCCGGATCATTATTACCAGCTCATCAAGCGCCAGGTGGCGGAGCTGCACACCATGTATCCGAACACGTTCTACCAGTTGTTCGACATTACGTGGAAGCTGACGGCGCCGCAGCGCACCGAGCTGTACGCGCTGGTGAAGAAGCTGAGCCCGAACTGCATCATCGTCGATAACCAGGGATTCCGGCAAAGCCGCCACAATCAGGGCCGAGTTTGCGAGCCGGCGAGCTGGCCGTGCGACGTGATCAACGGCGAGGACACGGTTCCTCCGCCGGAGGGACACGATCCGCACGTCACGTATGAAGGCCGCACTTACTACATGCCCATGGAGACGTGGCTGCCCACGGGGCCGATTTATCCACCGATGCCGTGGATGCACACCTGGTTCTGGCACCCCTGGTACAAGCCGCAACCCGCGGCGGTGCTGGCCAACGCCTATCGCGAGTGCATGCACAGGAACGCGAATCTCCTCATGAACCTCGCGCCCGATAACACCGGTCGTATCCCCGAGGATCAGGTGGAGACCATGCACAAAGTTGCGGAACTGATTCGGAGTTGAACAACAGAATGAAGCTGTTTCCAAAGACCGCACTCGGTCTCATTGCGTGCGGCGCGGCCGCCTACTGCGCCAACTGGCTGACCTACGGAGGCGATCCGCAGCGCGATGGATGGTCGCGCGAGGAGAGCGAGCTTTCGCGGGAGAACGTCGGCAAGCTGAAGCTGCTGTGGACCGCGAAACTGAATAACGAGCCGCGCGAGCTGACTTCGCTGACCGAGCCGGTGGTGCTCGGAACGCAGTACACGCCCAAGGGCGCGATGGATGTCGTCATCGTCGCCGGAAGCTCGGACAACCTCTACGCGCTGGACAGCGACACCGGCAAGGTGGTCTGGTCGCGGCAGTTCAAG
>DASRCB010000396.1:0-4042 GCA_035653295.1 Bryobacteraceae bacterium | reverse complement strand
AGACATGGGAGCGTGTTCGATCGATTTTCATTTTTCGCTTCCTCTGGCCCTTTAAGCGGAAAAAATGCGCTTAAAGGGCCAGAGATCGCCGATGCGCCGCCGTATCGGCAAACTGACTCAATCAAGGAGCTGATCATGCCGGAAACGAATCATCCCCTGCCGCCGCTGCGCTCGGGCATCGAAGTCGTCGATCGGCGCGACGATTTTCGAGGCGCCGCGCTTGCCGGAGTGGAGGCAGAGCGCCGGTTCATCGAAAGCAAAAGGCACATGCTCCGGACCAATCCGTGGCTGCAGCCGAACGAACGTGCACGCGCCACGCAGGCCTTTGCCGACATGCTTGGGCCTTCCGCCGGCCTCGCGCCGGAAGGGCCAATACCAGGTGGCGTGGGTTACGGCTTCTTCTACAACCCGGCGTTCCGAAGCAGCTTCGCCACCGGCACGTCGCTTTACTGGGAAATCGTTTGTCCCGATTTGCCGGGCGGCAACGTGACCGACTGGCTGTACATCACCGCCACCAACCGCTCCGCGAAAGGCGTGGAGGCTCTGATCAGGTACGACGGCCAGAACAACTTTACGTTTGGCGTGTTCGACTGGGCGCGCGGCGAGGGCGACCGCTGGCGGGTACACCAGTACGCGGAACTCGCGCCCTACCGCGCCGTCGAATCGGCGCACGGAGCGGACTATCAGGTGGTCGTGGTGATGAACAGCACTTATCAGGACACGCCCGGCAACTGGGTGAATGAGGTGTACCTGCTCGACGCCACGACGCAGCAGTGGGCATTCCTGTACAGCTTTGCCTATCCGGCTACGCTGCAGGACCAGACCGCCGATGGCGTGGGCACGTGGGGTCCGATCGTGGAGACGTTTCAGGACGCATATTCCGGAACAAATCCCATGGGCGCGCTGAAGACGCAATTGGCCGCCCGCGATGCGGCGGGCAATTGGGGACCGTGGGCGGCGCTGACGACCACGCAGAGCGACCCACGCGTCGATAACAAAGGCTTCGTGCAGCAATTCGTCGATGCGAACTATAGCTGGACCATCCACAGTTAGGCGCCCGGGAATCGCGCGAAACTGGTTCTGTGGAAGGCTCGAGACCACCATTCCCGGACGGATCGAGCGAGTTCGTTGACCGCCGCGACGAGTTCGCCGCTTCGCCCGCCGATCGCGACAGCGAGCGCCGTTTCATCGAGAGCCGGATCGCGCTCATCGCCAGCGACCCGCGCCTGAGTGACGCCGACAAGGAACGGGCGATCGCTCCGTTGCAGGCGGCTCTTGAAGATTCCAGCGAGGCCCCGGACAGTCCGGCTTGACACAGTCTGGTTTGTAATGCAAACTGAAATGCGTGACAGATGCAATTGCGCCATCGCCGGGACGCCGAGCAGCCGCCTATTGGTTCATCGACGGCCTGCCGGAGATCGTCTTCGGCCTCGGCTATCTCCTGCTCAGCGTTGCCGGTATCGCCACCGGCTATGAGCCGGCGAACATCTGGACGAAGGCCGCGTTCCTGGCGGCGACGGCCGTCCTGATCGTCCTCATCGGCTTTGACAGAAGGATTATCGGGTTTTTCAAGGCCCGCCTCACGTACCCGCGAACCGGTTACGTGAGGCCGCCCGCCGAGCCGGAGACCTCGGGCCCGTTCAGCAAACCACAGCGCGATGAAAACGTCGCGCACTTTCGCACGCGCACGGCATTCATCTTTTTCGTCGCCATGCAGGTGGTGAACATATCCGGCGCCATCGGAAGCGGCGAGCCGAGCCGCTGGAGCGTGCCGGTGGTGATGGCGATGGTCGCGGCGGTGGAATATCTGTGGAGCCGGTCGGACGCGCGGCCGTATGCGTGGTGGTGGGTGGCGCTGCTCGCGCTGGCGGGGTTCCTGTCGCTGGCATGGGACCTCCCGCCGAAAAGCCGCGAGTTCGTTCCCCTGGTAATTGGCGGAGCGTGGCTGCTGGCCCAGGGCGGGTGGACGCTGATCCATTATCTGCGTGCGAATCCGCGGCCCGCCGACCTGGAAAGCGCGCGCACGTGAACGGCCGCCTTCCGGATCTGACGCAACTGGACCGGCTCATCCACGAGCCGGCGCGGCTGATGATCACGATGGTGTTGCAGGGCGTGGGCGAGGCCGACTTTCTGTACCTGCAGCGCGAGTGCGGCCTGACGCAGGGGAATCTGTCGAGCCACCTGGCGAAGCTGGAAGAAGCCGGCTATGTGGAAATCGAGAAGAAGTTCAAGGGCAAGCTGCCGCTGACGATCTGCCGCCTGACGGATAAGGGTCGCGCGGCGTTCGCCGGCTACACGCGTACGGTGATGGCGGCATTAGCGGGATGAAATTGGTCCGCGCTCACGATACGTGCTGGGCGGCTTCTCCGCCTCGCTTACAGAGATGGAATGAGCGGGCCGGCTCCCGCGGGATGCAGTAAGCTCCCAATGATAGGCGCACTCGAAGTGCAAAAGGAGCCGGCCATGAAGAAGAATAGCATCAACTCTCAGAGTCCGAAGCGGCGAGTCCGCAGACAGTCGCCGATTACCATCGGCATCGACCTGGGAGACAAGAACAGCAGGTTCGCGGTGTTGAATGAAGGCGGCGAACTGTATGCGGAAGGCGGGGTGGCAACGAATCGTAAAGCTCTGCTGGAGAAATTTGCGGGAGTTCCACCGTGTCGCATTGCTATGGAAGTGGGAACGCATTCGCCATGGGTGAGCCGGCTGCTGCAGAGTCTGGGGCACGAGGTGATCGTGGCCAATGCGCGGCAGTTGCGTGTGATCACGCACAGCACGCGTAAGGATGATCGCGCCGATGCGCACATGCTGGCGCGGCTGGCGCGCATCGATCCGCAGCTGTTGCGGCCGGTGCGCCACCGCAGTGAAGAGGCGCAGGGACACCTGCTGCTGATCCGGGCGCGGGCGGCGATGGTGGATGCGCGGACGAGTCTGATCAATGCGGCGCGCGGGCTGGCCAAGCCGGTGGGCGAGCGCCTGCCGCGCTGCGACGCCGACCGGCTGGGAGCGGCGCATGCAGGCTCGCTGCCGCCAGCCGTACAGCAGGCGTTGACTCCGCTGTTGGAGCAGATCGAAGCGCTGACGCGACGGATCAAAGAGGCGGAGGCGCAACTGGAGCAGATCGCCCGGAGCGAGTATCCGGAAACCGAACTCCTGCGGCAGGTCAGCGGAGTCGGACCTCTGATCGCTCTGACGTTTGTGCTGACGGTGGAGATGCCGGAGCGTTTTGCGAAAAGCCGGGATGTGGGCTGTTATGTGGGACTGCGGCCGAAACGCAGGCAATCGGGCGAGCGTGAGCCGGAGCTGCGGATCACCAAAGAAGGCGATGTGTATCTGCGACGGCTGCTGGTGCAGGGGGCGCACTGCATTCTGAGCAGGCGTGCGCCGGATACGGATCTGAAACGCTGGGGTCTGAAGCTGGCCGGCCGCGGCGGCAGGAAAGCAAAGAAACGGGCGGTGGTGGCGGTGGCGCGCAAGCTGGCGGTGCTGCTGCACCGGCTGTGGGTCACGGGTGAAGTTTACGAAGCGCTGCGCAACAGCCGTGCGGCGGCGCGGAACAACGCTGCGGCAGCTTAGCAGCGAGTCGAAGGAAATCGCCGAGTTCGGGCGACTGCGTGGTTGGGGTGGAACGAATCCGGCTGGCAACAGCCAATTCAGTTCGACACAGAGATAGCAGCGCCCGATGCAAAATTGAGGACGCCAGACGGCACCGGAGCCGCGAGCTCCACCAAAGAGTGCGTATGGAAGCAGGGCGATTCGGCGGTTGTGGAGAACAGGCGAATGTCGACGACGGTGATCTGCGGAAACCAAGCCTGCGGCAGCAAGGAATCTGATCCCCTTTCCCGTTTCCCCAGGGAAAGCCGGGGCGGGCGGGTTCCCCCCACGCCGGAAGCGACGCTGCGCGCCAGCCAACAACGCTGGCACGCATCGATGCCGCCGGCTCCCCCCCCAAGAGGGCTGCCGCCCCCTTGTGTATCCCCCGCTCGCGCGATTGTGCGATTGGGGCTTGACAGAGCCGGCCCGCTCATGGAAACCCCGACCG
>DASRCB010000395.1:0-4388 GCA_035653295.1 Bryobacteraceae bacterium | reverse complement strand
AAGCTGACCAGCGCGGAGGCAGCGGCGGCCGCGCCGCAGGCCAGCACCACCCAGCGCACCTCGCGCGCGCGGCGGAAGGCGCTGTAGACCAGAACCAGGACCAGCAGGACGAAGAACTTCCGGATCTGCGGAAGCCCGGCGCGCAGGTCCCCCGAAGCCAGCCACGCGAGAATGGTCCCCGCGATAAAGATTGCGAGCGGCAGCTTGATCGGCGGAAGGCGCAGGCGCGCGCCGGAGGCGAGCAGACACAGCAGCGCCAGCCCGATGAGAACCTGGGATGCCGCGATCGAAACCAGCACAGCAACCGGAATCGCGCCCGTGACCCAGAGAGCGGCGCCGCTGAAGCGCGCCCGGTTGAGTTTCATCGAGATCAGCATGACACAGCCGGTTTTGTCGCTCCGTTCCGCTTCGCATACCCTGTAGGGGAGTGGAAATCTACCTGCTCCGACACGGAATCGCCGAAGAGCCCGCGCCCGGGCAGTCCGACGCCGATCGCGCTCTCACCGCGGAAGGACGAAAGAAGCTTCGCGCCGTTCTCGAGTCTGCCGCCGATGCCGGCGTGTGCCCCGCCCTGATCATCACCAGCCCTTTGCGGCGCGCGGTGCAAACGGCGGAGATCGCCACCGAAACTCTGGAATACAAGGGCGACGTGCTGCGCTCCCGCGTGCTCCGCCCCGAAGCCGAACCGGCGGAAGCCTGGGAAGAGATCCGCCTGCATAGAGATGTCCCCAGTCTCCTGCTGGCCGGCCACGAGCCCCTGTTCGGCAGCCTGTTTGCTTTTCTTCTGGGTGATCCGAGCCTGCAGGTCGATTTCAAGAAAGGCGCGCTGGCCCGCATCGATGTGGGCAGCTTCGGCGCGCGGCCGCGAGGCGTTTTGAAATGGATGCTGACGCCCCGGCTCGTCCGCGAGCGCTAACTCTTTGCGGCCCTGAACGTATAACAACTGAGGTAGCATCGGTTCCGGAGGTGTCCATGTCGAGCATCCCGCGACTATTCGTCATCGCCTCGTTGATCGTGCTGCCTGCCGCCGCCGGTGATGAAGGCCAGGCCTCTGGTAATACGGCGGTTCCCGACAAGGTTATCGATCAGGTCCTCGCGTACGGCGCTCAACAGAACCGCGCCTCTTCCCCCTTTCGCCGGCATCCGGAACAGCGCATGCTTCTTGCCGAGGGGAACCGCGTGCCGCGTGTCTGCTCTGTACCCCTGCTCGAGATGTCCATGCCGCAGGACAAGGTGTTCAATACACCGGTCGTTCCTCTCCCTAAAGAGCCGCGCACCAAAGACGTCGTCCCGCTGAGCGCCATGCCCGCGCCGCCCTGCCCCAAAAAGAGCAAGTGAGTCATCCCATAAGTTCGCGGACGCGGCCATCTTAGAATGAAGTGACCGCGCTCCCGCATGCCCGAACTCAATATCGTCGAAAGAGTCATCGCGCTCGAAGGCGTTGAACTCCTGAACAATCTCACCCCCGATCAACTGGCGCGCATCGCCGGAATAGCCAAAGAGGTTCAGTTCGCGCCCGGCAAAGCGGTGCTCGAACCGGATAAGCCGCTGGATGCGCTTTATGTGGTTCTGGACGGCGCGGTGGAGATGAAACGAGGCGACAGCGTACTCACCACGGCGCGGCAGAACGAAGTGGTCGGCGCATGGGCGCTGTTCGACCCCGAGCCCATGCCCGTGACCGCGGTTACAGTGGAGGACACAAAGCTCCTCCGTATCGGTCGCGATGATTTCTACGACCTGCTCTCCGACAATATGGAGATCACGGCGGCCATCTTCACGACGCTGGTCCGCCGCTTCCGGGCGTTATTGCAGCAATAGTTCCGCTCGGCCCTGCGTCAGACAAGCGGAGGTTCAAGGATGACAAAGTTACTCACGTGGACGTTGCCGTTTGTGCTTTGTGGCGCCGCGCTGGCGCAGGCCCCGGGACAGAGCCGAATTCAACGTGAGGTGCTGCATGAGCTCCGTATGCTCCCCTACTATACGGTCTTCGATAACATCGGGTTCCGCGTCGATGGGAACACGGTAACTCTGATCGGGCAGGTTACACGCCCGACCTTGAAAAGCGACGCGGGGCGTGTGGTGAAAGGCATCGAAGGAGTCGAGTCGGTTCGCAACGACATCGAAGTTCTGCCGGAGAGCCCCATGGACTGGCAGATCCGCCGCGCCGTCTTCAACGCCATTTACCGCCAGCCCGGCTTCGAACAGTACGGCATCCAGGCGGTTCCGCAAATCCACATCATCGTCAAGAACGGCCACGTCACTCTGGTTGGCTATGTGATGAACGAGGGCGACAAGACCCGGGCCGGTATGGCCGCCAACTCGGTTCCGAACGTTTTCTCAGTAGACAACGAGCTGCAGGTATCGAAGTAGCCGGTGCAACCGCCAGGGCTTGTAATCTGAAATGGAATGCTTTCGTTTCAGGAGAATGAGCCCCTGGACCGGCACACGCGGTTCGGAATCGGCGGCCCGGCGCGTTATTACCTGGAGTGCCCCAGCGAGACCTGCCTGGCTGAGGCCCTGGCCGCCGGCGACGCGATCGTGATTGGCGGCGGCACCAATCTGCTGGTCGCCGACGACGGGGTCGACGGGACGGTCCTGCGATATACGGCAAACAGCATCGAGGTATCAGGGACGCATGTTCGGGCCGAAGCGGGCGCCGATCTCCAGGCGCTCGTCGATGCGACTATCGCCGCCGGCCTCAGCGGGATTCATACCATGACGGGCATCCCCGGCTCAGTCGGCGGCGCGGTATACGGAAACGCCGGAGCATATGGCCATTCCATCTGCGAGTGGGTCACCGCTGTTCGCTTCCTGGACGGTGGGCGGGTTCGGAGCTTCGGCAACGCCGAGTGCGACTTCCGCTACCGTGAGAGCGCATTCAAAGCAAACAAGCGCTGGATCGTACTCGATTGCGAGCTCGACCTCGTACCGGCAGACGCCGCAGAACTGCGCGCCGCCGCCGATCGGATCCGCGCCATTCGCGATGAGAAATACCCACCCTCGATGAAATGCGCCGGCAGTATCTTCAAGAACCTGCTTTTCCCCGAGCTGGCGCCGCGCGTCGCCGCGCGCGTGCCCGCGGCGGTGATTCGCGAGGGGAAGGTGCCTTCGGCCTGGTTTCTGGAGCAGGTCGGCGCCAAGGGCATACGGAACGGCGATATCCGCGTGGCCGACTATCACGCCAATCTCATTTACAATGCCGGAAACGGCACAGCAGCCCAGGTTCGGGCCATCATCGATGACTTGAAGGCCCGTGTTTTGAGCGAGTTCGACCTGATGCTTGAAGAAGAAGTTCAATATCTTGGGTTCTCTCGCGAAGCTGTTGCATCGCGGCAGGCAATATCGCGATAATGTACAAGGCGAAGTTTTATTCGCCCGAATACACAATCAGGAGTCGGATGTTAACGAGTCAACTCTCCCTCATTAGCCTTCACGGAAGCCTTTCCGTGACTGTTGTCCGAACTGCTCGATGATCCCACCGAGACAGTTCCCCCCCAGACGCCCCAGGATTCGCGAAAACGTGAACGAAGCAATTCGTGCGCGAGAGGTTCGCGCCGTTTTCCCGGATGGGTCAGTCGAAATCCTGCCAACCCACGCCGCCGTTCGTAAAGCTCAGGACCTGGGCCTCGATCTGATTCTGATCGCGCCCACCGCCGAGCCGCCCGTGGCCAAAGCCATGGATTACGGCCAGTGGCAGTACGAGAACAAGAAGAAGCAGCACGAGGCGCGCAGGAAGCAGCACGTGATCCAGGTCAAGGAGCTGAAGTTCCGTCCGAACACCGACGATCACGACTACGAGTTCAAGAAGAATCACGCCATGCGCTTCCTCAAAGAAGGCAATCGCGTGAAGGCGGTGGTGCAGTTCCGCGGCCGCGAGATCGCGCACGTCGATCTGGGCAAAAAGCTGCTGCTTCGCTTCGCCGAAGACCTCGCCGGGGTCGGTCAGATCGAGGGGCAGCCACGGCTGGAAGGCCGCAACGCGCACGTCATCATCAGCCCGGCGAAGGCCAAAGAGAAGCCTCGCGAACAGAAGCCGGAAGCACAGGGCGCGCCTCCGGGCCCACCGGCGGCCTGACCATAAATCGCCTGCGGTCTTTGTGGGCTTGCAGGCAGCGGCCTGCACCCCAGGGGGACCAATGTGCCGCGGGCTCCTTATTGCCGATAGCGCCACAGGGTGGACGACAGCCCGACACCGAGGGCCATGATGTCTCCGGCGGCGGTCCAGCAGGGCGAGCCGACCCCGCCGGTGAACCGCACAGGCACGGGTGTGAGCGTATCGGCGCCGGCATCGAGCATCGCGAGGTTGTAATACCAGGAGTCGCGCGAAGCCGTGTCCACCAGCAGCCGCCCGCGTGCGTCGATGGCCCCCGGCGAGAAGTCCTGGATCG
>DASRCB010000394.1:0-6317 GCA_035653295.1 Bryobacteraceae bacterium | reverse complement strand
ATTGTAGTGCCGAGCGGCCCCGCGCGTCCTGTAGACTGAGCCCGTGAAGCGCCTCATCGTATTTGTCGCCGCTGCTCTCGCCGCGCGCGCCGCCGTTCCGGCGCAGACGCCCCCCATGGGCTGGAACAGCTGGGATTGCTTTGGCACGGACGTTCGCGAGAACGAAGTCAAAGCGAACGCCGATTACATGAAGCGGCATCTGGCGGCGCATGGCTGGCAGTATGTCGTAATCGATATCGAGTGGTACGCGCCAAATGCGGAAGGGCACGAGTATCATCCCGGCGCGGAGCTGACCATGGACAAATGGGGCCGGCTGACGCCGGCCCTGAACCGCTTCCCATCAGCCGCGAACGGCGCCGGCTTCAAGCCGCTGGCCGACTATGTCCATGGGCTCGGCCTGAAATTTGGCGTCCACATTCTCCGCGGGATTCCGCGGGAGGCGGTGGAGCGCAACACGCCGGTGCTCGGAACCAGCGTGCACGCCAGCGACATCGCCGACCGGTTCTCCATCTGCCCGTGGAATCCGGACATGTACGGGGTCGACATGAAGCGGCCGGGCGCGCAGGCTTACTATAACTCCATGGTGGCGCTGTACGGGTCGTGGGGCGTGGATTTCATCAAGGCCGACGACGAGATCCGGCCCATGCATCGCGGCGAAGTGCACGCGCTGCATGTCGCGATCGAGAAGAGCGGGCGGGCTATGGCGCTGAGTCTCTCGCCGGGGCCGGCGCGGGTGGAGGACGCGGCGTTCCTCGCCGAGAACGCGAACATGTGGCGCGTGTCGGACGATTTCTGGGACGACTGGCGGCTGCTGCGGCAGAACTTCACGCTGCTTTCGATCTGGGGCGGCATGGGGCGGCCCGGCGCGTGGCCCGACGGCGACATGCTTCCACTGGGGCGCATCGGGGGACGCGCTCATCCGCGCTGGTCGAAGTTCACGCATGACGAGCAGCGCACCCTCATGAGCCTCTGGGCGGTAGCGCAATCGCCGCTGATATTCGGCGGAAACCTGCCGGACAACGATGAATTCACGAACTCACTGCTGACCAACGACGAGGTGATCGCGGTCAATCAGCGTGGCGCGCACGGGCGGGAGGTATGGTCTAGCGGCGACGAGATCGTCTGGGTGTCGGACGCGCCAGGAGGCTCAGCATGGAATGTGGCCGTGTTCAATATGGCCGATCATGACGCCGACCTGCGCGTAGTGTGGCGACAGATCGGTCTGCTGCCGGGCGGCGCTGTTCGCGACTTGTGGGCCGGCCGGGATCTGGGCGTCAGCCACGAGGCGCAGACGTTCCATCTGCCGGCGCATGGCTCGGGACTGTACCGGGTGACCGCCGGCCGCTGAGGCCGCAGACCACACAGAGGCTTCAGAAGCCGCCGCGGGGGCGGTAGCCGGGCCGTGCGTGCACGCGGAGCTTGTGGCCGGCGTCGGAGGCGATCTCCACGCTGATCCGGCGGAAGCCCTCGTTCGGGTTCTGCGCCGGGTAGTAGGTAATGGTGTAGCTGTTGCCGATGTCTTCGCGGATGGACTCGAACGCTTCCACCTGCTTCTGCCACGTACGCGCGAAGTAAGCCTTCCCGCCGGTCTGAGTGGAGATGCGCCGGAAGATGGAACTCGACACCGGGTCTTTGTTCACCTCGCTGGTGGAGATGACGTAGATAGGAATGCCCTCGTCCTCGGCGACCGCGCGCACGTCATCGGGCGCGATCATGCTGGCGTTGTCCGGGCCATTGGAGAATACGATCACGACCTTGCGGCCGGGAATCCGAGCCGCATCGCGGAGGGTGAGGAGCAGGCCGTTGTAGAGGGCCGAGTCGTCGCCGGCCACGGCCTTGCGCAGGCCGAAGATCGCGTCGTTGCGGTCGCGGGTGAGCGGAGCGGTGCGCCTGAGATTGCGGCTGAAGGTATAGACCGCGACGGAATCGGCGCGATCGAGGCCGCGGATGAAATCAGCGATGGCATCGGAGGCGAACACGAAGCCCCGGTACATGTAATTGCTGGTATCGAAGAGGACGAACACGTTGGTGCCGACGAAGGAATCGGCGTGGGTGTCGTTCTTGTTTTCGGGCGCATCGGCGACGGTGAGCGGCCGCGTGCTGCCGTCGGGCATGACCTGCATGGGGGGACGGTTGCCCTCGGTGAAGGTATTGATCTTCTCGCGAATGCCGTCTTCGGTGATGCGGAAGTCAGTCGGCTTCAGTCCGTTCACATAATGGCCCTTGCTGTCGGTAACGGTGAAGCTCAGCACGACCATGTCTACTTTGATGCGGAACGTGGGCCGCTCCTGCGCAAACAGCCACGCGGCGGCGCCGGTGAAGCCGATCACGGCGGCGGCGACAAGGCCTGTCTTTCTGGTCATGAAAGCGTGCTCCTCCTGATAAGAACGCGCGAAATCAACTGCTTTACTCTCCGCCTCCCAGCGATGCCGCCTGGCTGCGGCTCTTTTGAACGGCGTTTTCGCCTACCGAGCGCAGCGAACGGAGCAACGCCGGCCAGTCCTCCAGATGAGTGGCGAAGATATTCTCAACCGTCTCCTCGGTCCACGACGGGATCATGACGTTGAGCTCAGCGGGCTGGAGATGCATCTGGTCGGCGAGGGCGGCGTAGTACAACAGATCCGACTCCCAGCTCTCGGCGAGAATCCGGCTGGAATAGCCCATCAAAGCCGGAAAGGTGCGCAGGTGCAGCAGGCGCGGGCTGAAGCTGTTGGTGAGCGTGGGCTTGGGGGTGCCGAAAAGGCGGCTGATGGTTTCGTAATTCACCTGCTCCGGCGACTCTTTCGACAGGCGGACGATATCGCGGGCCAGCGGATCGGAGGCGCCATCGGCGAATGCCGCCGCGTGCGCCACGTCGAACAGTTCGGAGGGTGTGACCTCGTCCAGCGCGGAGCGAACGCGGCCCTGCTCGAGCAGCATGCGAACGCGCGAGACGCGGGCCGGCGTGGCATATTCCGCCAGGGTATGATCCAGGGTTTCGAGGCGCGAGCGGTTCATCGCCGCTTCGGCGAACAGGGTTTCGCCATAATCCATGTGCAGACCCACCCAATGCAGCTGTGCGGGAGTGACATTCCACCAGCGCGCGACGGTGGCGCTGGTCAGAAGCTGCGGAACGAGGTCGCCCCAGATGAGCGCCTGCTCGCGGCTGGGAATAAGGAAATTCTGCTCCGCCTGGGCGAGGGCATAAGGCAGGTCGGCGAGCGAGCCGATCAGCTTTCCGCCGGCGCTCGAAGGCCAGCCGCCGCCCTGAACGTCGGTGGCTTTCCAGGTCTGAGCGGCGCCGCTCAGACCGATGAAATCGTGGCTGCGAACGAAAATCGGATTGGTAATGAGGATCTGCGCTCCGGGGGGCGCGTAGTAGATGTAGTTCAGGCCGACCAGGGTGTCGCGCAGCAGCGGGGCGAGATCGGCGCGAATTTCCTCGAGCTTTTTGGGGTCGGCCGCGGCCCGGTCGACCATGGCGCGAAGGTTCATTTTGCGCTCGCGGTCGAGGTGCTTTTCCGACCAGTAGCCGAACGACAGGGAGTTGCGTTCGGCGGTGCTGAGGGAGGCCTGCGGAAGCTGAATCTCGCTGATGCGCGCGGCAGCCTTGTTCACCAGCGCCATGTCGTTCTTCTGTCCGCGCGCCAGTCCGTCCAGGTTATCTGAAAGGGCAAAGAGATCGGTGAGGGAGATCAGCCGCTGCGCCTCGAAGACGCGGATCATGTCCTGCACCATTTCGGTGTGGACGTCGGATTCGCGGGCCGAGCCGGCCAGCAGGTCGAGCATGCGGTCCTGCACCGGGACGTCGGCGGGCGAGTGGGTGGCGGCGAGGAGCGCCTTTACGCCGGCGCGCGAAGAATCGAACAGCGTCCGTTCGTCGTGAATGTTGCCAAAGCGGCTCAGGATGGTGGCGAACGTGGTGTTCACATCCGCGCCCGAGAGGGATCCGTGGCGCCAGCAGATCTGCCACAGACCGACCAGCGCCTGGAGGCTTCCGGCAGTGTCGGCGCGAAGGTCTACATCACCGATGTGCAGGATACCCGACGCGGTGTCCAGGAACTGGCGAATGTTGGCCGGGCTGACATCGCTGACTTCGGCAAAGATGGCGTACTGCGCCCCGAGATCGCGCCAGTTGCGCACCAGCAGTTCCACGGTGCCGGGATCGAGCGGCTGGCTGCGATAACGGTCGACGTCGCTGACGGCCATGAAGATTTTCAGCGGCTCGTTCTCGACGTTCTTGCGGCACAGAGCGAAGAGCGCCTCGAGCACGTCATCCGGGGTTTGCCATCCGGTCGCCGCCTTCGCCAGCTTCGCGTCGTATTTGCCGTGCGGATGATGAACGAAGAGGTTGCGCCAGACATCGATGCCGCCGGGAATCGCCGGCCGGCCCGCGGAATCCATACGGAGGCGCGAGGTGAGCAGCAGCATATCGGTGTTGGCGCGGAACACCGGCCGCGCCGGACCGGGACTGGTGACGCGGCCGCGAATGGCGGTATAGAAGCGCTGCAGGCGCGCGGGCTGCGTCAGGTAATCCTGCACCGGCCCAGTGATGCGCGACAACGCATCGAAATAGCTGGCCAGCCAGCCGTCGTCTTTGGCGATGAGATGGAAGAAGAAGTTGGGGCCGTTGTCCGGACTTGCGCCGGCCAGGTCTCCCCACATGCGCTCGGAACGCGCGCCCCCGGGAACCACGGCGCGGCCGTTGCGAATCTCAAACATGCTGCCGTAGAAGTCGAGCACATGGGCGTACAGGCGCAGGCGCTGCGCGGGAATCGCTTTGCGCATCTGCTCGGCGGTGGAGGGCTCGAGCTTGGCCATGGCCAGGTAGAGGCGGCACATGGAGGGGTCGCCGATCATGAAATCGACGAAATCGCCGCTGGTTTGGCGGTCGCGGGCCGCGGTCCAGTATTCAGGCCCGTAAAGGACAGCTACCTGGGACGGCTTGTAGTGGTATTCGAAGGGGCGGTTGGTGCGCAGGGACTGCTCCAGCAGCGCCAGCGGGAATCCGGAATCGATGGTCAGGAAGGCGCGCGTGGCATTCACGGTTTCCAGTACCAGATCGCTGCCGCAGGCGCCGCGGACGCGATAGCCGAGGACGCGCAGCAGATCGGCGGTCTGGGTGGAATCGCAGGATTTGATGCGAATCACGCCTTCCTTGCCGGCAAGCGCGGAAAGTTCGCGCGCCTGGGAAAGGTACCGAATGACCAGCTTGAGATACTCAGTCTGTTCCAGCGCCTCGTTGCTGGTGGCGGCCTGATAACCGTTGGTGACGATGTTGCGCGCCAGGGCGGGGACAATCTCGTTGAGCGGGAGGTCGGGCGACAGCGCCGCCATGCGCGCGAACGAGCGGAGCGGCCCGGGGATGGACACCAGCCGCGTGGGAGCAGCGGTCTGCTGATCGGCGGCGGCATCGGGCAGCGTCAGATCGCGTCCGCCAGCCTCCTGATATGCGGCGAAGTGCTGCTGCGCGGATTTGGCGTCGCCGGCGATCAGATCGAGGATGACGAGGCGGCGAGCGGCGGCGACTTTTTCCGGGCCCGACGCCATATCGAGCGCCTTCTGCCAGGCAGCTCGCGCGCCGGGGTCGCGATGGCGGTCGAGGAACTCGGCCAGGGCAACAGCGTCGGCGGCAGATGATCCGGCATTTTTCTGCAGCAGCTCCAGAGCGCCCGCCGAATCACCCTGTTTTTCCAGTTCCCAGGCTCGGTTCGGCGTTTCCGCGGCGGCCGCGACAAAGGTCAGCACCGTCAAGGCGCTGACGGTACAAAGGAAGGATCGCATGCGGTTCCCTCGTGAGGTCTTGGGAATCTACTCTACCACGCGAGAGAGCGGGCCGGGGCGTAAAGGATCCGTAAAATCCGCGCTGTGGTACGTATCAGTACCGCGCGTTCACGGTTACGCGCCGAGTTTATAAATGGTGAGGCCGCTCAGCAGCTTGGGATAGAAATCGGTGGACTTCTGGGGCATGACGCCGCCGCCAAAAGCGACCCCCGTGACCTGCTCGATGGTAGTGGGCTCGAGCAGGAAACCGATCTGAGCTTCGCCGGAGCGAACGCGCTCCACGGCGGCATCGATGCCGCGCACGTATTTGAGGAATTTCTCCTCGCGAACCGCTTCTTCGCCGATGCCCAGCACGCCGGCGAGGATGCCGCGATGAAGAACCTCGACGTCGAGCTCGCCGGGCTGACGGTCCCGCTCGACGAGGTAGAGCTCGGGGCGATTGGCAAGCGCGACGCCGATGCGGATCTTACCGGGCGCGGGCGTGGCGAAGGTCCTCTTTAGATGGTCCGGCGAACCGGCGGGCTTTGCGCCGAGTTTTTTCAGGGCGGCTTCCG